>JAJUIC010000079.1 GCA_029265595.1 Flavobacteriaceae bacterium | reverse complement strand
TAACTCCTGGGGCCGCTTTGCCTGTAAATCCTCTGCTACAGCAGCAATCAGTTTTTTTGCTCCTTCAGCTGAATACTCGTGATCGTAATAATGAACCGGCACGTCCAACTGATTTAGTTTTTCCTGAATGTCAGCTGAGAGATCTTTTCGAATGGCAAAAATCTGGGTAGGTTGTTGTTCCAACAAGGCTTCAATGGATAAGTTCATGACGTGACCAAGATTGGTAGCATCGCCCAGATCTTCCGGGTAAACACTCGTGACATCTACGGCCACTAGCTGATCCTGATAACCCAATTGACTTATAATTTCGGTGATCGTGCCGTTGAGACTTACCAGTCGCTGGGTTTCTTCGGCTTGATTTTGTGAGGAGGAGTTGTTATTCTTACAGCTGCTCAGGCCTAGAAAAACAATTAGAATTAGACTTAAACTTCTTGGAATAGGCATATTACGGTTTTTAATTGGTCTAAATAAGCAACAAAGATATTCATTCGTTTTATATAGACCTTAGAAATTATCGTTTTATTTAGACTCATTAAAAATAAATAGATATTTACTTTGTAATGAAAGATTACGGTTATAGCTTTGGGGCTTCTTAATTAAACGGACCGAAATGAAGCATTTGGGCCATTGCCTCATGTTTTTTTTCATCACCCACTTCATCTGTGGGCAAGTAGACACCACTGAAGTCAACGAGCTTCAGGAAGTGTTATTGGTGGGAAATGTAAAAAGGGAGGCTGTGAGTAAAACCTTGTTCAACGTCAGCCAAATTACCAGACAAGAAATCCTTCAGATGGGTGCCAGTAACCTGGCTGATGTGCTGAATCAGGGCTTGAACATTAATATTAATCCCAACCCCTCCACCGGCCGATCTACCATTAGTATGTTTGGTCTGGATGGGGGTTATGTAAAGATTCTGATAGACAATATTCCGATGGTGAGTGATAATGGGTATGGTGCGGATATCGATATTATGCAGATCAACCTGGATAATATCGAGCGCATTGAAATTGTAGAGGGAGCCATGGGGGTATTATACGGAGACAACGCGGTTGCAGGCGTTATTAATATCATAACAAAGAAATCTGCAGCTTCTGATTGGAACATTTCCGCCTATGTACAGGAAGAGACCGTGGGAAGTGAATACAATTTTAAGGACCAGGGGAGACATAAGCAGCAGGTGCGGGTTTCCCATAATGTATCGGATGAATTATTTGCCTCAGTTGGCTTTGCCCGCAATGATTTTAAAGGTTTTTTCAACGACTATAAAGGAAAAGATTATTTCGGGGTCAGGGGCAGTACGATTGTAAATGACCTTCAAAGAGGATATGAATGGAACCCAAAGGAGCAGCACACCCTTGATGCCAGTCTGAGTTACCGCCGGGAGCGGTTCCGCCTATACTACAAATTCGAGTATTATCATGAAGACCTGGATATTTACAATCACAGCATTAATTCCAGAATTGTAGATGGTAATTATGTCGTCACGGCCAATGACGAAAATTTTAAAGTCAACAGGTTTTCTCACCAGCTTCAGAGCTGGGGCAGCTTTGAGAATGACGTCGATTACCGCATAGCGCTTTCTTACCAGAACCAGGAGCGGGATTATAAGAATTACATTTACAATATAGGGACCCGACAAATTCAGGATGTCACCTGGGATCACACCAATCAAAGCAGTGATTTGATTTTTTCAAAAGGAAGCCTGAGTAACTTATTTCCGCAGTCGCCTTCTTTCAATCTGACCACGGGATATGAAATTGTGTACCAGGAAGGGTACGATGCCACCGCAGGCGGGGATTATTCCAGCAGAATCGCAGAGGAAAAACTCAGTAATTACGATGTATTCGCATTGGCAGATCTGGACTTTATAGATCAGGTTTCGTTTCATCCGGGATTGCGACTCAATAACAATTCCAATTACGGGAGCCATCTGATCTGGTCGGTAACCACCAATTATAACCCTTCAGAAACACTGAACTTTAAAGCGGTTCTGGGATCGGCTTATAAGACTCCGACCTTTACCAATCTCTATTATTATTTTGTGGATTCCAATCACGATTTACGAGGGAATCCTGACCTGGAACCGGAAAATGGCTTTTCCGGGCTCGTGTCGGTACGCAAGCAATGGGACATTGAGAATCAGACCCGTTTGAGTACGAGCCTGAAAGGATATTATTTTGATATTCAGGATAAAATAGATCTGGCAGTGGTTGGTGACGATAACCGCCTGCAATACATGAATATTAATGAATACCGGGTTGCGGGACTTTCCACGGATAATCACCTGCAACGGGGATATCTGCGATTGGGATTGGGTATGAGCCTCAATGGGATATCCCAAAGCCTTGGAACTTTAGAGGAAGACAGTGGATTTCTTTTCAGTTTTAACGCCAATGCCAATGCCAGTTATTTAATTCCTTCCATTGATACGAGGGTTTCAGCGCGACTGAAATACAATGGTCAGATTGAACGTTATATTCAGGATCAGATAACGCAGGCCTATGTCAAAGGAGAGCAGGATGCCTTCACCTGGCTGGATGTAAGTGCCCAGAAGTATTTTTTAGATCGGTCCCTGGAACTGACATTAGGTGTCAAAAACCTCTTTGATGTGGTGCAGGTAAATAATACAGCACTGATTGGACAAAGTCACGATGCAGCGGATACTTCCCTATTGATGGGACATGGCCGCTCCTATTTTATAAAACTTGCTTTTAATTTAGATTTTTAACCCTTAAACCCTAAATACGATGAGGAAACAGTTTGTTATTGGTTTAGCTTTTATTTCTGCTCTGGCAGTGTCCTGTAGTAGTGATGATGACGGCGGAAGTGGCACGATAGAAATTCCAGCAGTGGAATCCGCTAGTATTGACATCCCTTCGGGCGGTTCAACCCAGCCTAACCAGGTATATATAGATCTTAGTACCGAGGAGACTACCGTCGTGCGTCGGGATGCCTGGGAACTCGGCTTCTATACAGGAAATCAAAACCGTGTCGTGCTGAATTCTGCAATACTGGTTTCAGCTGCGGAATTGGTGGGGTATACCGATATTGATGCAGTTACTGAAGAATCAGTTCTGGATGAGCCTCTTGAGGTTCAATCCCTGGATATTTCCAATTTCCAGGCCTACGATCTTACAGTAACCACCGTGGGAGAGCTCATCAAAGGCCTGCCGCTGGATTACGGTATGTACGGAAATCCAGAAACCGGATACTCCCTGACGGATACTCCGGAGGGTGGACTGGAAAGAACAGCCATAGCACCTGTATCGTCTAATCCTGAGGAAAATTTTGTGCACCTGGTCTCCCTAGGAAGTGAAATTCCAACTGAAGATGCAGAACTAGGAGCCGTTAATACCACTGGAGACCCTCGTGGAATCTATAAAATTAGGATTGTAACGGATGGTGATACCTACGTGATGCAGTATGCGCCATTTGAATCAGATACTCACCAGGAAATTCGTATAGACAAGGATGATTCTTTCAACCTGATTGCTTTTAGTTTCACCGATGAGGCGATTGTAGATGTGGAACCACCTAAAGATGACTGGGATATCAACTTTACCAGCGTCCACTCGTATTACGGTGTTATGGGAGGGATGTACGCTGGAATGGCCTACTCTGATTATGCCATGCACAATACCTTCAATGGGGTAGGAGTGTATACCCTTGAGACTGATGGAGAAGGGGAGGATGCCACGGATATTGCCTTTGCTGATTTTACGGCAGCGGACGTATCCCAGGCTGCTTTTGAGTACGATGATCGCACGGTGATTGGGAGCAACTGGCGTTCAGCCCGTGAAGGGGTTTACCCTAACCGCTTCTATGTCGTAAAGGATACTGACGGCAACCTGTATAAAATGCGGTTTACTTCCATGCTGAGTGATTCCGGTGAACGTGGGTACCCTCAGATCGAGTATGTGCTGTTATCTGAATAATACGGATTGCTTTTATTCCTTTAAAGAAAACAACACGATCATATTATAAGGGCTGGAAATCTCCAGCCCTTTTTAATGCCCCGGGAGATAAGGAGTCCTTTGAGGAGCTACATTGACGTTTAAAAAACTTCAGAGGCAATCTTTTTAATGTTGTCTGCCTTTCCCATCGAATAATAATGTAGAACAGGGGCTCCGTACGCAATCAGTTGTTTGCTCTGATTAATACACCATTCAATGCCGACCTCCCTGACCTCTTCATTTGTTTTACAGCGAAGCACTTCCTGAATTAGTTCCTCCGGAAGGTCCACATGGAACCGGTGAGGGAGCAGGGTCACCTGTTTTTTCGTAACCAGTGGTTTAAGGCCCGGTATGATGGGAATGGTGATCCCGGCCTCACGGCATTTGTCTACAAAATCAAAATATTTTTGATTGTCAAAGAACATCTGGGTCACGATATAGGAAGCTCCAGCGTTCACTTTTTCCTTGAGGTAACGTATGTCCTGTAGAAGGCTCGGTGCCTCCATATGTTTTTCTGGATATCCTGCCACGCCAATACAAAAGTCCGTACAACAGTTATTGGTTAACTCCTCCTCGAGATATTTGCCCTGGTTCATATCGGCAATCTGCTGCACAAGTTCATTTGCGAAAGAATGGCCTTCCCTGGCAGGTTCAAAATACGTATGGGTTTTTACGGCATCTCCTCGTAGCGCCAGAACGTTATCAATCTCCAGAAAATCAAGGTCAATCAAGAAGTTTTCCGTTTCTTCTTTAGAAAAACCACCACAGAGAATATGAGGAATGGCATCCACCTGATACCGATTCTGAATGGCCGCACATATTCCTACGGTACCAGGTCGTTTTCGTATGACTTTTTTCTCCAGTAGACCGTTTTCTTTTTCCTTAAAAATATACTCCTCGCGGTGATAGGTCACATCAATAAATGGAGGCTTGAACTCCATCAAAGGATCGATGTGATCAAAAGTGGACTGGATATTCTGGCCTTTAAGAGGCGGTAAAATTTCAAAAGAGAACAAGGTTTTTCCCTTGGCCTTTTCTAAATGTTCAATTACTTTCATGGGGTGACTGGTTATGAAATTATAATAGGACTCAGCCAGCGCTGAGCCTCCTGTTGAGTGATTCCCTTCCGGGTGGCAAAATCAGCCACCTGATCGGGTTTGATTTTTCCCACCCCGAAATAACGTGAATCAGGATGGCCAAAATAATAACCGCTGACACTGGCGGCTGGCCACATGGCCAGACTATCGGTGAGTTCCACTCCTATGTTCTTGGAAACCTCCAGCAAATTCCAGATGGTTCTTTTTTCCAGATGGTCAGGACACGCCGGATAACCCGGAGCCGGTCGAATACCTTTGTAAGCTTCCCTAATTAATTCTGCATTACTGAGCTGCTCCTCACTGGCATAACCCCAATGGTGCTTTCGGACTTGTAGGTGAAGGTATTCTGCAGCGGCTTCTGCCAGGCGATCCGCCAGGGCTTTGACCATAATGGCATTGTAATCATCTAAATTTTCTTCATATTGCCTAGCCAGCTCATCCGACCCAAACCCGGTGCTTACGCAGAAACAACCGATATAATCTTGTTTACCGCTCTCTTTCGGTGCAATGTAATCCGCAAGGGCAATATTGGGTTTGCCCTGAAACTTTTTAAGTTGCTGCCGCAGGGTGTGGAACCGGGCAATTTCCTTCTTTTTTTCGTCATCCAGCACCTGAATGTCATCACCATCCACCGCATTGGCTGGAAAGAGACCAAAAACAGCCTTGGCCTGGAGTTTTTTGCCCAAGACCAATTCCTGCAGCATGTTACGGGCATCTTCAAATACAGCCCTGGCCTGCTGGCCAACTACTTTATCTTGTAAAATGTCGGGGTATTTCCCGTGTAAATCCCAGCTCCTGAAAAACGGGGTCCAATCCAAAAATGCAAGCAGCTCTTCAAGTGGGAGGTCATCGATTACCTGTACTCCCAATCTCTGGGGAATGACAGGGGTAAATTGATCCCAATCCAGTTTCAGTTTGTTATCTCTGGCCTGTTGCAGGCTCAGATACTCCTTATGCTGGGTTCTCTTGAGAAACTTCTGCCTGAAATCCTGATATTCATTTTTCAGATTGTGGATGTAGGTGGATTGATGTTCTTTTTGAAGGAGATTCCCCACAACGGTGACGGCTCTTGAGGCATCGTTGACATGAACCACCGCATGGGTATACTCCGGATCAATTTTTACTGCAGTATGGGCCTTGGAGGTCGTTGCCCCACCAATGAGCAGGGGCAGCTGAAATTCTTGCCGCTGCATTTCTTTGGCCAGATGTATCATTTCATCCAGTGAAGGGGTGATCAGACCACTCAGGCCGATCATATCAACCTGATGCAGCCGGGCCTGCTCAATGATCTTTTCCGGTGGTACCATCACCCCCAGATCGATGACCTCATAATTGTTGCAGGCCAAAACTACACCGACGATGTTTTTCCCGATATCATGAACATCTCCTTTTACGGTAGCCATCAGAATTTTTCCGGCTGTTTCCCGTTTCGTGTCTTTTGTAGCTTCTATGAAAGGGAGCAGGTAAGCCACTGCTTTTTTCATCACCCGGGCTGATTTCACTACCTGGGGAAGAAACATCTTTCCGCTGCCAAATAAGTCTCCCACAACGTTCATCCCGGTCATCAGATGCCCTTCTATCACGTCAATGGGCCGGGCTGCCTGGCTTCGGGCTTCTTCGATATCCTCTATTATAAACTGGTCAATTCCCTTGACAAGCGCCCGCGTGATCCTTTCCTGCAGGGGCTCCGCTCGCCAACTCAGGTCAACTTCCTTTTTTTGTTGCTTTTGATTTTTTAAAGTCTGGGCAAATTCCAGTAAACGTTCCGTGGCATCGTCTCTTCGATCCAAGATGACATCCTCCACATATTCCAGCAGATCTTTGGGGATTTCATCGTATACCTGGAGCAAAGTGGGATTGACAATTCCGATGTTCATGCCCGCCCTGATGGCGTGATAGAGAAAGACAGAGTGCATGGCTTCCCGCACGGCATTATTCCCCCTGAAGGAAAACGAAACATTACTAACCCCGCCACTGATGTGCACTAGAGGAAGGTGTTGCCTGACCCAGCGGGCGGCTTCAATAAAATCAACCGAATTCCTGCGGTGCTCCTCCATACCAGTGGCAACCGGAAAAATATTGAGATCGAATATGATATCCTCCGGAGGGAATTTTGCCTGCTCAGTCAATAGCCGGTAGGACCGCTCAACAATTTCTATCCGCCGCTCCAAATTATCAGCCTGTCCCTTCTCATCAAAGGCCATCACGACTACTGCAGCTCCATAGCGTCTGATTTTACGGGCCTGCGCTATAAACTCCTGTTCTCCCTCCTTTAAGCTGATGGAATTAACAACACACTTGCCCTGAACGACCTTTAAACCAGCCTCGAGTATTTCCCACTTCGAACTATCGATCATTATGGGTACCCGGGCAATATCAGGTTCAGACATCACCAGACTGAGGAAACGTACCATGGCTTGTTTTCCATCAATCAGGCCATCGTCCATGTTGATATCCAGCACCTGCGCCCCGTTTTCTACCTGTTCCCTTGCAATGGAAAGGGCCTCTTCAAATTTCTCCTCTTTGATAAGACGCAGGAAGCGCTTTGATCCGGCTACATTGGTGCGTTCTCCGACATTGACGAAGTTGCTTTGGGCAGTAATGACCAGAGGCTCCAGGCCGGACAGTTTTAGAATGGATGTTGTTGACATTTTTACTGGGTTTTAATAGGTCTGGGAGTGTATTTTTTGGCCACCTCGGAAATAGCTTTAATATGTTCCGGCGTGGTGCCGCAACACCCCCCGACGATGTTCACCAATTCTTTTTGAAGGTATGTTTCGATTTCCTGAGCCATTTCCTGTGGACTCTGATCATAGGCTCCAAAGGCGTTGGGAAGTCCGGCATTGGGATAGGCTGAAATGCAGAAAGAGGCATTTTTAGCCAAAGCTTCTATATGTGGGGTAAGCTGCCGGGGGCCCAGGGCACAGTTAAAGCCAATGCTCAGCAGCGGGATGTGTTCCACTGAAATAAGAAAAGCTTCGGGTGTCTGTCCGGACAAGGTTCTACCAGATGCATCTGTAATGGTTCCACTCAGCATAATGGGAATGGCCTTTTGCGTTTCTTCCTGCAGCTGATCAATGGCAAACAGAGCGGCCTTGGCATTTAGCGTGTCAAAAACCGTTTCCACCAGTAGGATATCAACCCCACCATCCAAAAGACCTTTAGCCTGTTCGTAATAAGCTTCCCGTAATTGATCGAAAGAAATGGCTCTGAATCCGGGATTATTGACATCCGGAGATAAACTGGCTGTTTTATTGGTGGGGCCCATGGCACCGGCCACAAAGCGAGGTTGATCCGGGGTCTGGGCGGTATATTCCTGAGCGGCCTCCCTGGCCAGTCGGGCAGATTCCAGATTTAACTGGTAGGCGTAGTCCTCTAACCTGTAATCAGCCAGGGCAATACGGGTACTGGAAAAAGTGTTGGTTTCAATAATATCGGCTCCTGCCTCGAGGTATTCTTGGTGAATGGTTTTAATGGCAGCGGGTTGGGTGAGCGAAAGAAGGTCGTTGTTCCCCTTTAAAGGGACTTCCCAATGTGAGAAAAGATCTCCGCGAAAGTCTTCCTCTGAGAAGTCATAGGCTTGAAGCATGGTTCCCATTGCTCCATCCAGGATGAGAATCCGCCTCGATAACAACTGTTGTAATTGATTCATGTGTGCTTATTAAAAAATTATTTGTTGTCTGAAATTGTCTTTGTCTCAAGGGCAGTTTCTAAGGCCTGACCCAAATCCGACAGAATGTCCTCTATGTGCTCCAGACCCACAGACACTCGTATAAGTCCGGGAGTAATCCCTGCCTGTAATTGTTCCTGCTCAGAGAGCTTACTATGTGTGGTGGAAGCAGGGTGAGTTACTATGGTGCGGGTGTCCCCCAGGTTGGAGGTTCGGGAACACATTTTCAAAGCGTTGATGAAATGCTGCCCGGTTATAAGGCCATTGTGAATTTCAAAGGAAACTATGTTTCCCCCGGCCTTCATTTGCTTGCGAGCCAGCTGAAATTGGGGGTGGCTGGGTAGAAAGGGATATAAAACCTTTGAGGTGCCGGAGTGGGCCTCTAAAAACTGAGCAACTTTAAGAGCATTATCGCAATGTTTTTCCACCCTGACCGGAAGCGTCTCCAGACTCTTGGAGAGGATCCATGCATTGAAGGGCGATAAAGCAGGACCTGTGTTGCGCGAGAACAGGTAGATGTCCTGGATTAACTTGGCACTACCCAGGGTGATTCCGCCCAAAACGCGGCCCTGACCATCAATCAATTTGGTAGCTGAATGTATTACCAGATGCGCTCCATTACTAATGGGTTGTTGAAGGTAAGGGGTGGCCAGGCAATTATCCACGATAAACAGGAGCTGGTATTTGGCCGCTATTTTTCCCAGCATCTCCAGATCGAGGATTTCTACTGCGGGGTTAGTGGGAGATTCTACGAACAGGATTTTGGTCTGC
>JAJUIC010000100.1 GCA_029265595.1 Flavobacteriaceae bacterium | reverse complement strand
CTGGTTGCCCAGGAAGGGGACCAGATTATCGGGGTCCGGGCTTTTATGAGGTGGCAATGGCAATATAAAAATAAAGTACATGCTGCCTTCCGGGCAGTGGATACTGCCACGCATCCCGACCATCAGGGAAAGGGAGTTTTTAAGAAACTCACCCTGAAGGCCATTGAAATGGGGAAACAGAACGGGGATCATTTTATTTTCAATACCCCCAACAACCAGTCCATGCCGGGCTACTTGAAGATGGGATGGGAAAAAGTCAGCAAACTCAAGGTTCGGTTGATTCCCACCAGCCCGTTGAGCTGGAAAGCAGATGATCAGAAGTTGGAGTATGCCCTGTTTAAAGAATGCTCGGATGAACATATTAAAAGCCTGTGTGACAAACACAATGTGGTGACCAGTAAAAAGAACGTACTGTTTACGCCAAAATCCCAGGCCTACCTGAAGTGGCGTTATGAAAACAATCCCCTGCAGGAGTATGAGGTCATGGCAGGGAAGGGGTATTATCTGGCGGCCTACGTCAAAGACCATGGAAAATTCCGGGAATTCCGGGTGGTGGAACACCTCTATGAAGGGCCCAAAGCCCTGCGGGAGCTCGGTCGCAATATTCGGGCGCTCGCCAGTCAGCACGGGGTGCAGGTGATTTCAATGGGAAATATGGGAAGAAGTTCCTCGCTTCTTGCGGTTTCGGGTAAATTCGGACCCGTACTGACCTTCCGGAGCCTCCAACTGGACCCTGCACAGGAAAAACGCTATTTGAATCTTAACAACTGGTCCTATTCCCTTGGGGATCTTGAACTGTTTTAGACATGATTGGAGTTCCGATTTTATTGCTGGTATTATACGGGTTGAACCAGGTCATTTACTCAGGCCTGCGCAAAAGACATCGCTTTTTCTCCACGACCTTTATGAACAAATTGTTCTGGTACCACCTTCTTTTCGGACTGGTGTATTACACCTATGCCAGCTTCAACCCTTCGGACTCCCACCGGTATTATGAACGTACAGCCATGCACGAGGGCAGTTGGGGAGAACTCTTTGGCACCAGTACCACTTTCATCGATTTTATGGCCTATCCACTGATTCACTGCCTGGGCTTCAATTATGAAATGATGATGTTGTTCTTTGTGTGGCTCGGTTATCTGGGCTTCCTCTATGCCTATTTGTTTTTCCGCGAAAACATTCCGGTAAAAGTGAAAGTTTTTAAGCGGTGGGATTTTCTGACCCTGATCCTGTTTCTGCCCAATATGCATTTCTGGACCGCTTCATTTGGTAAGGGGGCGCCCATTTTCTTTGGACTGATGCTCTTTGCCTATGCCATCAAAGCTCCAAATCAACGGCTTATTTCCCTGGTACTGGGTTCTTTTGTAATCTATTTCATCCGGCCCCACGTGTTTTTCTTTGTCGCGGTTGGAACTGTCATAGGATATATGTTCGGACGGGAACGGATCTCTATGGCGCAAAAATTATTTATCACGGCCGGACTCATCAGCGTGTTGGTTCTGGCTAAAGATCAAATACTGGCCATGGGGGGGATTGACGGTTCGGACGACCTGCTATCAGACTTTCAGGCCTTCTCCAGCGACCGATCTTCCGAACTGGGGAAATCGGGTTCCGGGGTGGCGATGTCCTCCTATCCTTTACCACTGAAATTATTTACCTTTTGGTATCGACCACTATTTATAGACGCTCCTGGGGTTCTGGGACTGGTGGTATCAGTAGAAAACCTGCTTTATTTGCTCCTGACTTTTAAATTGTTTCAGCGCGGGTTCCTTAAGTTTCTGAGAAAATCACCAATGATGGTAAAGATGAGCCTGGTGGTCTTTTTCCTTTCATCCCTGGCCATGACCTTTATCATGTCCAACCTGGGAATCATTATGAGACAAAAGTCCATGGTGATGTACTTTTTATTCTTTGTAATTTACTACTTCCTGGCGCAAAAGAAATACGTCAGGCTCAAGCGCATAAAAAAACTGCGGGAAGCCATCATGAGGGAAAAACAGCAACAGGAGGCAGCAGCCGTCGTAACAGCTTAATAGATGAAGGAATCAGTGGAACACATAAAAACCCAAGGAGAAGGTATGCTGGTCATATCCCTGGATTTTGAACTGTTATGGGGGGTATTTGACAAAGTAGATTACCATAAAATGCAGGGGTATTTCTACATTACCCGAAGACTCATTCCAGAGCTGCTGAAGCTGTTTTCTCAGTATGAGGTGCACGTCACCTGGGCTACAGTGGGAATGCTCTTCAATGATTCCTGGGAGCGCTGGCAGGACAATATTCCACAGATCATCCCTGACTATAAAAGGCGCGAGTTATCAGCCTATCACTACGGTCATGCCATCAGTAGTCCCACCACCCGGGATCTATGTCTTGCCCAGGATTTGGTCCGCGCCATTGCAGATACTCCCCATCAGGAGGTAGGCACTCATACCTACTCGCATTATTATTGCCTGGAACCCGGACAGACCATCGAAGCCTTTGAGCAGGATCTGATAAAATGTGTGGAACTGGCCGGGGAAATGGGGATTCAACTGAAATCTCTGGTATTCCCGAGAAACCAGTTTAATTCCAGTTATCTGGAGGTTTGTCATAAACTGGGCATTGAAAATGTGCGTTCCAATCCCGATGTCTGGTATTGGAACCGCCCCCAGCGCAACGCCATACAGGACAAAATTTTCCGAACCGGAGATGCTTATCTCGGGTTCAATGACAAATCGTATCCCATCACGGATTTGGAATGGAAGGTCGCACAACCCCTGGCTCAAAAAGCCAGCAGACTGCTACGACCCCACAGCGGAAAGGCGCTGTTGGATCGTATGAAAATCAATAGGATTAAATCAGAGATGACCACTGCGGCCCGGCGACAGGAGATTTACCACTTGTGGTGGCATCCGCATAATTTTGCCCACCATCCCGAGCAAAACCTGATGGAACTACAGGAAATTCTCAGTCACTTTAAGAAGTGTCAGGAGCGCTATGGATTCCAGTCCAAAAATATGGCTGAAGTGAATTCTATGGTAACCGTTTAAAAAGGCAGAGCCGGGGAAACAGCTTAAGGCCGCCTCCCCAGGGTGCACGCCTGTTTTCCTAATAACTCGAAGCCTCCGACAGCAAGTCAATATCTTCCTGATCCAGTTCTAACCGGGCTGCTTCTTCAAAAGCAGTGAAATGACTGGTCTTGGTGGCACTGGCAATGGGAGCCGTAATTGAGGGTTGGTGCAACAACCAGCTAAGTGCAACTCCGGCCTGAGACACCTCATATTTTTTAGCCACCTTATCCAGGGCATCCAGTATTTTCAGACCGCGGGGATTGAGGTAATTTTTCATGGCTCCTCCACGGGCGGCAGATTTTCCAAAATCGGCCTCACTGCGGTACTTTCCGGTTAAAAATCCGGAGGCCAGTGCGTAATAAGGGATCACTCCCAGTTGATACTGCTGGCATATTAGTTCATATTGTTTTTCATAGCCCTCCCGGTCATACAGGTTGTATTCAGGCTGCAGCACCTGATAACGTGGCAAACCATTTTTTTCACTGGCCTCTAGCGATTCCTTTAACCGCTCTGGTGACATATTCGAAGCTCCAATGTACTTTACTTTTCCCTGGGAGATGAGTTTTTCATAGGCACCCAGGGTTTCTTCCACAGGGGTATCCTCATGATCGTTATGCGTCAGGTACAGATCGATCTGCTCGATCTGCAGGCGTTTCAGGGATTTTTCAGCCTCCTCTAAAATATGCTTCTCCGATACGTTGGGTCTGGGTCCTCCTTTGGCCGACCCAACTTTGGTTATTATGGTCACTTGGGATCGGTTGCCTCTGGATTTCATCCAGTTTCCAATAATCCTTTCTGATTCTCCGCCCTCATTACCAGGAACCCAGTGGGAATAGGAATTCGCCGTATCAATGGTATTGAACCCCATTTCCAGGAATCGGTCAAGGATTTCAAAAGAAGCGGCTTCATCCACATTCCAGCCAAACACATTTCCACCTAGCACGACCGGGGCCGTCTTCAACCCTGATTTTCCTAAATCTATTTTCTTCATAAAAATCTTTTTGTTTCTCTCAAAGATACGAAATCCTTTCCGCCCGTTTAAATGCGGCATGCCACTTGATATACCTTCTTTGGAATGGTTTGATTTTTTTAATTTTTAACGCCGGCCATTGCGGGATGTTAATTAGGAGAAAATTCAGGAATCATGTAGTTTTACAGCAGTCCAGGCAGGACGCAATGATATTGATCCCTTTGGAAAAAAATATTCGAAATACAGAATGAAAATACAGTCAGCAATACACTCAGGAAAAAAGTTCATCCTGTCTATAATTATGGTAGGCGGTTTAAGTTGGTCACCACAAACTCAGGCTCAGGAAATGTCAGCTGGGGGTGATCCCATCGCTTCCGTTCATCAGAACACTGTTCTCAATCTAGAAAATGGAGAGTTTTTGCTCAATAGAGGACATTGGACGAGCCGGTTAGTGGACGGGTACAATTGTGTATTATTCCGGGGAGACGGAAGTGATTCCTGGAACATCTCCAAGTGTTTTGAACAGGGCACCTTTGAGGAACAGGCAACGGGCGTGGCTATGATCACCCGCGAGGCAGGAACGCTTATTCTCAATGGGGAACTGGGGCCGGAATCAGGAGAAGGTCGGTACAGCTTTACAGCCGATCGCCGGTATAACCGGTATTTAAAACGTCATTTCGACACAGAGGAAATTTCATTTTCCCTTCCACTCTTTTTGGGGAATATGGAGACCGAGTTTATGGACTTTCTGGAAGATCACTATGGTGAAATTAATGCCGACCAGGTAAAGGAGCTCGCACTCCACGATGTGTCTTTAGAAGATTTTGAAGCCTTTTTATCGCTTTACAGACAATACTCGGATCACGATCCTTCTTTGGAGGAAATTGTGGAGATTAAGATGAACGGAATTGATCAGGATTATGTCAACCAGCTCCAGGAAGCTGGATATGCGAATCTTAGTCTGGAACATATGATGGAGGCCAAAGCCCAGGGAGTCACCCAGGATGTTATAGAAGGATTGGCGGCGGCCGGATTTGAGCAGGTTCCACTTGAATTACTGATGCGCACCAGAGAAGCCGGGCTGAGTGTGGAAACCGCTCAGAGGCTGCAAGGCATCAGTCAAAATGATCTGACACTGGAAGCGGTGATTGAACTGCACAAAAGAGGCATTGACAGCGATTATATTAAGAAACTGGAAGCTGCCGGTCTTACCGGGCTTAACCTGGATCAGGTGACACGGGCCAGGGCGCTGAACCTTGACGGAAGTCTTCGCAGGTCGCTTCAGCAAGCAGGAGTTGACGCAGACTTAAGGGAGCTATTGATTGCCCGTGCTGCAGGGGTAGACACCGCCCTTATCAACCAGTACCAATCTTCCGGACTGCAAGGAGCTACGCTGGAGGATTTGGTTGCGGCTCGGCAATACAATCTGGATTTCTCGCAGCTTGAGACATGGAAAGAACTCGGCAGCGGTCAGGTGAATCTGCAGCAGCTTATTGTAGCCGGAAAACTGGGGGTCAATTCCCAGGACCTGGAGACTTTTCAAAATGCAGGGGTAGCGGTTTACAGCCTCTCAGAGCTTATTTCGGCTCGGATTCACGGAGTGGATATGGAATTTATTCGGCAAGTAGAGCAAGGTCCTATAGCCGACAGCACTGCCCTGGACTCAGAAGTTAATATCGACAATTTGATGGTGGGTCAGGACTCGCTTGCTGTAAATCAAGAAATTGTTGAAACAACCCCACAGGATGACCTCTTTGAATCGGATACTGTGGATGCGGAAACACAACCTATTGCTTTGGAGCCCCTTCATCATTATATCAGCTTAAAATTGGAGCAAGATGCTCGTTTGGCTCAGGAGGCTATAGAACAGCGCAATGCAACTGAAGTCGAGGATCAGGAGGCCCGGGATCGCGGCTTCTATCAATTGGAACTATTGGGAAATCCCCAGAACTAATGTTATCGTTAGCAGAGAGAGGAGGATGAATTACATAAGGTTAACATCCTCCTGGTACTTTGTCTTTTCTGCGGAATCCAGTAGGGGATTTTTTTTCATCCTACAAGAAGACAAACCTGAAGTCACAAAAGATGTTTTCTGTTAGCTGACTTTGACACTTTTAGACCCCACTATTCTTTACCCGTAACATTATCAGGTAGTTATTGTTTTTTGCGTCACCCAAAATGGGTGACGCAATTCCTTGAAAGAGGGTGTTCTGGGTTTTCTTCTTGATGACCAAGAGCTGCTTGACTTACAGAGTACGCCTCAGCCTCAAATGCAAAAAATTTCACAGAGAATACCAAAACAAAGAGGAACTAGAGGGCCTATGGAGAAAGTAGACGCTAAAGAGCTTTTTGAGGATTTGCATTAGGAGCTCCACGCAAGCCACTGAACGCCTTCAAGGATATTCAGTGGTAACACTCCAGGATAGGGAATTAACAGTAGAAGATCTTCAGTAAACTGGCTTATCAGCAAAAGCTTCCCAATGATTACAATTCCATCTAGCGATGCGAAACCTTCCAAGGCCGTTGGAAAGATCAGAATGAAAAGGCTCGGTTGCTGATATTAGAAGAGGAGGGAGATCTATCTCAGCAACAACTCCGTAATGAAGTTCTTTTTGCCATAGTAATTACTATGAGCGGCACCCAGGTTCACAGCCGTAAGGAAGAAGCCTGTGAAGACAAATAGCAATTGATAAGGCAGCGCGCTGAAGGTGGTATACAGCATCAACACTGCAACATTTACAGCAAATATGGTTAACAACAGGTTGAACCAGACGTTATACTTAATCCCTAACTTTTCCAGAAGGTCTCTGGATAGGGAATACCTCTGAAGCTGAATATTCTGCACACCCACTGTTGAAGTGAAACACTCCAGAAATTTGGAGGCGATGATATCTAATGAAATCAGAAGAACGATTAAATCCATCATAGGTTAAATAGGTTTGCGTGGGGCAACGCTGTTTTATATGCTAAACTAATTGATTTTTCTTAAATTCCTAATGTTCCTGTAAAAAATGTTTCACCCCTAACACTTTTTAAGTCCCTATTTGATTTTCTATAACACTGAAAATCAATTTTTTGCAATCAAAACGATCATCTTGAAAAGAGACCTTATTTCCTGCTGTTCACCACTTTACAAATAACGTACCCAAGGACCGGATATTGCAGGAAAAAAAATTATTTTTTTCTTAGCAAATCCTGATAATCAAATACTTGCCGGCAATCGGGAG
>JAJUIC010000162.1 GCA_029265595.1 Flavobacteriaceae bacterium | reverse complement strand
TTTCGAAATTGGGGGATGGACGAGTCAGATTGATCATGTGGTGATTTCCAGGGCAGGCCTATTTGTGATCGAGACCAAGAACTTAAGGGGCTGGATTCACGGGCATCAAAACGCGCAATACTGGCACCAGACATTCTATAAGACGAGAAAAAACTTTCTGAACCCCATTCGGCAAAATCGTGGGCATATTGTAGCAATAAAAAAACTGCTTCGAGACCATCCCGGCCTGCACTATTTTCCCATTGTAGTATTTGCCGGAAAGGCCCGGCTTATGAATCTCATTTCCTTGCAATACGAAGAAGAACCGCAGAATCTATCATCCTCGGATGGATTTTTTAAACAAGGGTCATATGCTGTGGCAAAGAACAAATGGGGAGGAATCAAATTACCTATGCAATCCACTCGGAAAGCCGGGGCTTCCTTGAGGTTGATGATTAACTGAACCCCTAGCCCCCAAAGAATAAACTTAAAAACTAAGAAACTTTATTTGTTTTATAGTTTCCTTTGGCCTTATATTTGCATCCTCTAAAGAGAAAGTAAACACATAAAAAGAAATAATGAAGAAAATCCTATTATTTGTTCTGCTTGGTACCAGTATAGGTTTCGCGCAGGAGACGGAGGTCCTTACCCTCCCCGATGCGGTCAGCTATGCACTGGAAAATAAAGCAGAGGCAGAAAAGGCCCGCCTTGATATAGAAAAGGGAGATGCACAAATCTCAGAGGTTCGGGCCAACGCCCTTCCTAACCTTTCTGTAACCGGAGGGGTAACCTATAATCCTTTACTTCAACAAACGGTCCTTCCCGGAGAAATTTTCGGCATGCCCGGAGAGAACATTTCTGTGGCCTTTGGCCAGAAATGGAACTCGACCGTGAATGCACAACTCACTCAGGTTCTGTTCAACCAGTCAGTCTTCACAGGCCTAAAAGCAGCTCGGACCACCAGAGAATTTTACCTGTTAAATGCACAGCTGACCGAAGAAGAGATTATTGAAAAGGTAGCTACCTCCTATTACCAGGTATACCAGGCGCAGGAAATGCTTAAAAATCTCCAGCGCAATCTTGATCTGACCCAACAGACCGTTGATATTGTCAAAGGTCTTTATGAGAATGGTCTGGCAAAGAAAATTGATTTCGACCGCAGTAAAGTAGCTCTGAGTAATCTCTCGGCAAACCGACAACAGCTCATAAACGCAGTAGCGCTATCTCAGAACGCACTGAAATTTATGATTGGCATGCCTATCGAACAGCCTATTGTGCTTCCCCAGGAATCCTTTGCCCCCACCATTCTTCCAGGCACTGAAACTGTTGATATGGGAGAACGAACCGAATTGCAGCTTATGGAAAAGCAATTGGAACTGCTTGATCTTCAAAAAAAGGCCAGTCAGGCAGAATATTATCCCTCTCTGGCACTGGTGATGAACTACGGGTATCTAGGCCAGGGTGAGGAAATACCCCTTTGGCATGGAGAAGATCAAGGTGTCTACTGGAATGATTTCTCCTCTATCGGACTGAACGTGCAGATTCCCATTTTCAATGGATTTGGTACAAAATCTAGAGTAAAGATCAATCAGATTGAATACCAGAAGGCTCAGGAAGATTACAAAGAAACTGAGCTAGCCCTGGAACTGGCCCACTTCAACGCGCTGTCTCAATTGGAGAACAACCTAATAACCCTTCAGTCCCAGGAGGAAACAGTCGAGCTGGCCCAGCAGGTTCTGGAAGACACCCAGAACAATTACGAATTGGGACTAGCTACACTAAACGACCTTCTGGATGCGGAGCGGGATCTCTCCAACGCACAAAACAACTATACGGCCGCCCAGATTGATTACAGACTCGCAGAAATTCAACTATTGAAATCCCAGGGAAAATTACGAACCATTCTTGATAATCCTTCGAAATAATGAAAAAGAAATCCATTCTAACACTTATCGCTATTGTAGGAGTAGCCCTAATCTTCATGTTTATCCTGCAAAGCAACAAAAGTAAAAATCAGGCGGAACTGGCTATTGTTTCCGAGGTGAATTCTGAAGTAGCCGTGCGAACGGCAGCAGTAAGCCATGAGCAAATCAGTGGGCAATTTACCGCCAACGGAACTTTTCTGCCTCAGACCCAGGCGCAGATCGCTTCAGAACTCGGTGGACAGGTCATTTCCCTGGAAGTGCAGGAAGGAAGCCAGGTACGACCCGGTCAAGTGATCGCCCGGCTGGCGACCGATAAAATCAATGTCAATCTGACCAATGCCAAAGCGGTATTGAACAATGCCGAGGCCACGCTGCAGCGGTATGAAGCAGCTTTCAAAACCGGAGGAATTACCGCCGTCCAGCTGGACCAGGCCCGCCTTCAGGTGGAAAATGCCAGAGCTCAGTACGAGTCCGCTAGCCTTAGTTCGGGAGATACTGCCATCCGATCTCAGGTAGCTGGCATTGTAAATCGGAAAATGGTGGAGATCGGTTCGGTCATTGGCGCCGGAACCCCCATTGTGGAAGTAGTGGACATTACTTCCTTGAAGCTGCGGGTCGAGGTAGATGAAGCTGTGGTAGGTAATCTCGAAGTTGGAGATACTGTAACAGTACTTCCCAGCGCCACCTCCAGGACTCTAGAAGGACAGGTGACCTTTATAGCTCCCGCCTCTAATGGAGCCTTGAAGTTTCCGGTGGAAATAACCGTCGATAACGCCAGTGGTCAACTACGTGGGGGAATGTACGCCACTGCTCGATTCAATCAAAACGCAGCGCGTGAAGTACTGACCATTCCCCGGGAAGCTTTCGTGGGAAGCGTGAGCGACAATCAGGTTTTTGTAGTTAAAGACGGTAAAGCCCATCTCACCACGATTCGCAGTGGCATCAACCACGGAGGAAAGGTGGAAGTTCTGGAAGGTTTGCAAGCTGGAGACCAGGTCGTCACCAGTGGCCAAATCAACCTGTTAGATCAATCCGCTGTACGTATCATACAATAAAAAAATTAAATGAAACTAGCAGAAGTATCCATAAAAAGACCCAGCCTGGTCATTGTCATGCTTGCCCTGATGATCATCGGCGGTCTATTCAGCTACTCCCAGCTCAGTTATGAGCTGATCCCGCAGTTCGAAGTCAAGGTCGTTACCGTTTCCACGGTGTATCCGGGAGCGGCGCCTGCGGAGGTGGAGAATACCGTATCCAGAAAAATTGAGGATGCGGTCTCTTCCCTGGAGAATATTAAGAGAATACAAACCAAATCCTTCGAGAGCCTTTCAGTGGTGATCATTCAATTTCAAAATGAAGCCGATGTAGATTATGCTCTGAATGATGCACAGCGAAAGATCAATGCCATTCGGTCGGATTTACCGGATGATGTGGAAGAGCCTTCCCTGGCACAGTTCTCTCTCTCCGACCTTCCGGTTGTGAGTATGGGTGTGACCGGAAATCTCTCGGCCAATGAACTCTACGATTTGATTGATGAGAAAATTCAGCCTGAATTCTCTCGTATACCGGGAGTGGCCCAGGTCAATATGATCGGCGGTCAGGAACGGGAAATC
>JAJUIC010000153.1 GCA_029265595.1 Flavobacteriaceae bacterium | reverse complement strand
TCCTTTGAGTGACACAACCAATTTGGCACCCGCCATGGCCGGAACAGATCTCTTTACGCACATACGGTATATGCTCTACACCACGGTTCCCTCGATGATTGTTACCCTGATTGTATTTGTCATCCTGGGCATGAATCTGGAAACCACCGGGATTACCGAGACCGGGGCCTTACTGGCTTCTATAGAAAATACCTTTACCATTAATCTGTGGCTTTTTCTGGTTCCTGCGCTGGTTATTTATCTGATTGTGAAAAAGACTTCTCCGCTCATCGCCTTGTTGCTTGGGACGCTCTCCGCTGCATTGCTCGCCCTGATATTTCAACCAGGAGTAATTATGGAAGTAGCCGGGGCCAGTACCCTTAATTTTGAAGCTGCCTACAGAGGCATTATGAATGCCATCACCATCGAAACAACCATCCTGACCGATAACCCTCAGCTCAATGACCTGTTTTCCTCCGGAGGCATGGCCGGCATGCTCGGCACGGTCTGGCTCATTCTGTGTGCGATGGTTTTCGGAGGTATCATGGATGCCATTGGGGCTCTGGCGGCAATCAGCAAAGCCCTGTTGAATTTATTCCATACCACTTTCGGTTTGTTTGCCAGCACCGTTTTTTCCTGCCTGGCGCTAAACGCTACCGCTTCCGATCAATATCTGTCGATCGTGGTTCCCGGGAGGATGTTCGCCAAGGCCTACAGGGACAAGGGGCTTGCCCCGGAAAACCTCAGTAGGACCCTGGAGGATTCTGCTACGGTAACCTCTGTGCTGGTGCCATGGAATACCTGTGGGGCCTATCACCAGGGCGTACTTGGAGTACCGGTGGCTTCCTATTTTGCCTATGCCATCTTCAATTACCTGAGCCCGTTTATGACCCTGTTGTTTGCGGCCTTTAACATTAAGATCAGAAGGCTCACCCAATCCCAGCCCGCTCAGGCCTAATCCTGCCATGAACCCTGAATGGGTATATGATTGAGGTCATAATCTTAAATAAGGGATAGTTATATCTTTGTCTTGCTATCATAGGAGGTCCTTATAGTGAAATAAGAAATAAGAATTTCCATTTCTTAGGGCGTCTGAAGTAAATGATATCTTTGTACAGAATTTAATTATCAACTAATAAAAACAACAGATTATGGCTTTAGTAGGAAGACAGTTTCCAGATCTAAAAGTAAATGCAATGAATGAATTGGGTGACACCTTCCAGATCAACGTCCTGGAGGAGGCCAAAAAGAACGGAAAGAAAGTTTTGCTGTTCTGGTACCCAAAAGACTTCACCTTTGTTTGCCCAACCGAATTACACGCTTTCCAGGAAGCCCTGGAGGAGTTTGAAAAAAGAAATACCATGGTAATTGGTGCTTCGTGTGATACCCCTGAAGTACACTTCGCATGGCTCAACACCTCTAAAGATGATGGTGGAATTGAAGGAGTAACTTATCCGATTCTTGCCGACTCTAACAGGAACCTTGCCAACAGACTGGGGATTCTTGATGTTACCAACGAAAGATATGACGAAGAAACCGGTACCCTTACCGTGGACGGAGACAACGTTACTTACCGAGCAACTTACCTGATTGATGAAGAAGGAACTATTTTCCACGAAGGTGTGAACCACATGCCTCTTGGAAGAAATGTAAAAGAATTCTTGCGTCTAATCGATGCCTACACCCACGTGCAGAAAAACGGAGAAGTTTGTCCTGCAAACTGGGAAGAAGGAAAAGAGGCTATGAGTGCTGACAGAAAAGGTGTTGCTTCTTATTTGAGCAATAACTAAATAAAAAATTGGATATAAAATGAAAGAACTAACAGAAGATAATTTAGCAGAAATCATTGCAGAAAATGACACCGTAGTTGTTCAGTATATGGCTACCTGGTGTGGTAACTGCCGCCTGATGAAGCCAAAGTTTAAAAAATTGGCGGGTGAAAATGAGAATGCTGTTTTTCTGTTGGTCGACGCTGAAAAATATCCAGCATCCAGAAAATTGGCAAAAGTGGACAACCTGCCCACTTTTGCCTCCTTCAAGGATGGGAAGCTGGTGAATCAGGTCCAGACCAACAAGTTTGACAACCTTAAAGAATTAGTTAATGAAGTTACCAGTAATTAGACATTTACAACGGAATAACGATGCGCAGAAACTTGAAAATGCCCTTGAGGTATTGGAGAATTTCTGTGAGCATCGATCAGTAACCGATCAGGAAATGGATGTGATCGGGGAACTTGTCACCAACATCTGCGGAGCCCTCGAGGTGCATCAGAAAATCGCTGAAGGCGTTCCAGAGCGGGATGCAGCCAATGGTTTTGCCCAAAAAGTACTTGGATCCATTGACCGGTAATTTCCGGAATTGGATCTCCCCCCGAAAAAAGCCACGTTGAACTGTGGCTTTTTTTATGCCCTCTTCCGGCTATATAGCTGCAGCCCATGATTTTAAGGAAGCCTTAAGAATTTGGTTTACCGGGATTGCGGAATGCAAAAACCGATTTCCAGCTTTCCCAGTGGAGCACCCTGTTCAGAAATTGGAAGTTATGAGGAGGGGGCTAAATGAATATTTCTTTGGGATGCGGAATAATTTTTGATATTGTAGGGGTCATTTGTGATAATTTTAGTAATTAGGCACGGATTTAAAGTTTAATTTTAGCAGCGTACTAACTAATACGAGCTGATATGTCCGTAATTACATATAAAAGGAAACCTATAACTACATATGGTTCGCTTCCTGAGGTAGGAGAGCGGGCTCCTTATTTTGAACTGACCAAAACGGATTTGACCACCGCGAGCCTGCGTGACTACAGAGGCCAGCGGGTGATCATGAATATTTTTCCCAGTATAGATACCGACGTCTGCGCTACCTCTGTCCGGAATTTCAATGAGAAAGCAACCGGACTAAAAAACACCGTGGTGCTATGCATCTCCAGAGATCTTCCCTTTGCACAAAAGCGTTTTGTGGATGATGAAGGCCTGGATCGCGTGGTAAACCTTTCGGATTACAAGGACCGAAATTTCGGAAAGGATTATGGGCTGGAGATTATAGAAGGACCTCTGGAGCACCTGTTGTCCCGAGTGGTCATTGTATTGGATGAAGCTGGGGAAATACTTTACACCGAACAAGTTCAGGATATTGCAGACGAGCCTAATTACCTGGAAGCGCTTAAATCCCTGTTATAATGACCAAGTTCATCACCGGCCGGATACGTGCAGGTGGTTATGCCTTTAGAGGGGCTTTTTATCTACTTAGAAACGAAGCCAGTATTCAGGTCCAGTTTGTGATCGCTATACTCGTTACTATTGCCGGTTTTTATTTTGAAATTACTACCGAGCAGTGGATCTATCAGATCTTTGCCATTGGCCTTATCATGACGGCCGAAGGACTCAATACGGCCGTTGAAAAGATGGCCGATTTTGTCCATCCTGACTTTCACAGCAAAATTGGATATATAAAAGATGTGGCCGCCGGTGCGGTGTTCATCGCCGCCATCACTGCAGTGGTGATCGGAGTGATTATTTATTATCCGTATATCTTTCCCTGATTGGTTCTACTGAAGTTCCAGAGCGATTTCCACCATTTCTTTAAAAGTGTTTTCGCGCTCCTGGGCGGAAGTTTTTTCCAGGGTCACCAGCGAATCGGAAATCGTCAGCAGACTCAGTGCCTTCACTCCGTGTTTGGCCGCCTGGGTATAGAGCCCGGCGGTTTCCATCTCCACGCACAGTACCCCGAATTTTGACCATTGCTGATAGGACTCGAACTCATCGGCATAGAATTCATCACTGGTCAGCACGTTGCCGGCCTTGATGGGAATGCCTCTTTCTTCGGCCACCCGGACCGCCTGCAAAAAAAGATCGAAATCAGCGGTAGGTGCAAAATCAGC
>JAJUIC010000125.1 GCA_029265595.1 Flavobacteriaceae bacterium | reverse complement strand
ATCAAAAGAGGTCGAGGTTCAGCGGTATTGGGAAAATCGCCAGCAGCATTTGCTGCACCTGATAAAACCAATGGGAGGAGCAATTGGCCTGGACTCCAGAAGGGATGCTTTTGTCGAGCTTTCCAAAGAAATGGCCATGCTACTGGCTGCCTTTAAAACTGGTCAGAGAACCTTATATGTGGAACATTGCCCCATGGCCAATTCTGATCAGGGAGCTTTTTGGATCAGCACAGAACCTGAAATCAGAAACCCCTATTACGGACAGGCCATGATGAGCTGTGGAGAAGTGGTGACCGAGTTATAGATTTCAAAGCACGCTCTGAATTGCTAAAACTTCCGTAACTTCGAAGGGTAAAATAAAGTCTATCAATCACCTGAATTTTATGAAAAAAACAGTAGGAATAGCCGTTGCATTTTTGTTGACTCTAAGTGTAATTTCTTGTGGAGAAACCCGGCAGGAATCCGTTACGGTCCAACAACAGACGACGGAAGTAGAAGAAACCAATAAAAATCTCGATGACGGGGAGATTACAAGTGCCCCGGAATTCTCAGATGAGGCCTATGCCGCGGTATTCGAAAGCTATAATCGCGTAAAATCTTCCCTTGTCAACAGTCATGCAGAAGGGGCGGGTGAGGCCGGAGCGGATTTAGTGACTTCCCTGCGACAGGTGGAAGCCGATCCGGAATTAATCGCGGCTGCTGAAAAAATAGCGCAGGAGGAGGATATCAACCAGAAACGCACGGCCTTCAGAGGAGTTTCCGGGGAGGTCTCTGAATTATTAAAGGGAAAAATTGCTTCTGGAGAAATCTATCTGCAGTACTGCCCGATGGCCTTTAATGGCGAAGGAGGGACCTGGTTGTCTACCAGTAAGGAAATACGAAATCCCTATTTACCTGAGACCATGATTAAGTGCGGGGATGTGAGGGATACCCTTCAGTAACTCCTGCAATGAAGTTATTCATTAAAAATATGGTCTGCAACCGCTGTATTATGGTGGTGGAGGCGGAATTAGAGAAATTCGGCCTCCACCCCATAAGAGTGGAACTGGGAGAAGCAGAAATTAAAGAAGAGCTAACGCAAAGGGAGCTTTCCCAACTGGAAAAGCGCCTGCAGGACCTTGGGTTTGAGTTTATGAGTGATCGGAGAACCCGTCTGGTCGAGCAAATGAAAAAAGCGATCATCGATCTGGTTTATCAGCAGGAAAACCTTCCTAAAGTCACTTTGTCTGAGTATCTCTCCCGGGAAATCGGGCAGGACTACTCCCTGCTGAGTAACCTCTTTTCAGAGAGTCAGGGAACGACCCTGAACCAGTTTTACATCATTCACAAGATTGAGCGCGTCAAGGAGCTGCTGGTTTATGACGAATGGAGCCTTGGCGAAATCGCTGCCATTTTAGACTATAGCAGTGTCTCCCATTTAAGCAGTCAGTTTAAAAAAGTCACGGGATTCACCCCTTCCCAGTTTAAGAACCTGAAGAAGACCCCGCGCCGGTCCATAGACAAATTGTAAACTAACCTGACATCGCCTTACCCTGCCATATCCCAATAGCTGGTTTGGGCTATACGGGGTGGATTTTCTTTTCTTCCGGATATTTTACAAACTTTTCCCATAAAAGTGATACGACCTCCGTAAGAGGATTTAGATCTTTGTAAGAAAGGATCATAATAATGAAGCACATATTTAAAGTAACAGGAATGACCTGTGAGGGTTGCCGCTCCAGCGTGGAAAACTCCTTAAAACAGGTTCCCGGCGTCACCTCAGTTGAAGTTGACTTACAAAAGGAACAGGCCGTGGTGGAGATGCAGCAGCACGTGCCGGTAGCGGAGCTTCAAAAAGCCATTGGACATTATAAGATTGAGGAGCTGCCTTCTAAGGGTAATTCATCTGATTTACAGCGTAATAAGGAAGCAACCCATCCATCAGGTACTTATGCCGTCACGGGTATGACCTGCGAAGGTTGCCGATCCCATGTGGAAAAAAGCCTTGCCGGAGTTCAGGGAGTGGAACGTGTCAGCGTGGATCTTCAAAATGAGGTAGCTACGATAGAAACCTCCACCCCTGTTGCATTGGAGCAATTACAAGCCGCTCTTGCAGATAGTCCGTATCATATCACGACCAAGCCTGCAATATCAGAAGAGGGACGCATGCGACACACCTATGCCGTCTGGGGCATGACCTGCGAGGGTTGCAAAAATCACGTGGAGCAGGCCCTGGGTAAGGTCCAGGGGGTGGAGCAGGTCCAGGTGGAATTGGATAAAGGTCTTGCACATATTGAAATGTCCGAGCCTGTTTCGCTAAAGGAACTAAGTAAGGTGCTGGAAGCGGAAGGAGGAACCTATTCCATAGGGAAAAAAGGTAGCACCCCACCTGCTAAAAAGAAGCAAGCCCCTACGGGAACCGGTCAGTATTATTGTCCAATGTTCTGTGAGGGAGATAAAATATATGAGAAGCCGGGAGATTGCCCTGTCTGTGGCATGGATCTGGTAGAGGCCCCCTCTCAAGCAAAGGTAGAGGTACAGTATACCTGTCCGATGCACCCGGAAGTTGTTCAGGATCAACCCGGGGATTGTCCCAAGTGCGGAATGGACCTGGTTCCGGTGGCCACTGCGGTTGAGGAAGAAGACCCTACGGTCAAAAAACTAAGTCGTAAATTCAAGATCGCCTTAGTTTTTACCCTGCCGATTTTTTTGATTGCCATGTCTGATATGGTTCCCAACAATCCCCTGCCCAGGTTGATGCCCTGGATCTATTGGGACTGGGTGCAGTTTTTCCTTTCGATTCCGGTGGTGTTCTATGCTACCTGGATGTTTTTTCAGCGGGCCTGGAGATCTATTAAGACCTGGAATCTCAATATGTTCACCCTTATTGGGATTGGTGCCGGAGTGGCCTGGGTTTTCAGTGTGGTAGCTTTGCTTTTCCCGGGAATGTTCCCAGAGCAGTTTGTTTCCCAGCACGGAACCGTCTATGTGTACTTCGAAGCAGCCACGGTAATTCTTACCCTTGTCTTACTGGGACAGCTATTGGAAGCCAGGGCACATGGAAGAACCAATACAGCCATCAAGGAGTTGCTGAAACTTGCTCCCAATCAAGCCACGAGAGTCGTCAATGGGAAAGAGCAAATTGTGTCAATTCACGATATTGAAGTGGGAGATATTCTTCGGGTAAAGCCTGGGGAAAAAGTGCCGGTAGATGGAAGGCTGACAGAAGGAGCAAGCGCTGTGGATGAATCCATGATAACGGGGGAACCCATTCCCGTGGAGAAAGCGGCCGGAGATAGCGTGAAAGCAGGCACTATCAATGGGACCAGAAGTTTTCTTTTTAGAGCGGAAAAAGTGGGAGAAGAAACGCTGTTGGCGCAGATTATTGAAATGGTGAATGCCGCCAGCCGCTCGCAGGCTCCCATTCAGAAACTTGCTGACCGAATTTCGAGCTACTTTGTCCCTATTGTGGTAGTTATCGCTGTTTTGACCTTTATCGTCTGGGCTATCTTTGGACCCGAACCTGCCTATGTATATGCGCTGGTTAATGCCATTTCTGTGTTGATTATCGCCTGTCCCTGCGCTTTGGGGCTTGCCACCCCCATGTCTGTAATGGTGGGAGTAGGGAAGGGAGCCCAGATGGGAGTGCTGGTTAAAAACGCCCGGGCCCTCGAGCAGATGAGTGATATTGATGTGGTCATCATTGATAAAACGGGAACGGTTACCGAAGGCAGACCTTCTGTGGAAAAACTCATAGCCAATACCGGCTATTCGGGGGAAGAAGTATTGCAGCACATCGCCAACCTGAATGCCCATAGTGAACATCCGCTGGCCGCCGCCACCATGAGATATGCCCGGGAGCAGGGCGTGGAAGCTAAGCCCGTAGATGGGTTTGAAGCCGTGACCGGAAAAGGAGTGAAAGCGGTCTTGGCTGGAGAACAAGTGGCCCTTGGTAATGAGAAACTGATGGAAGAGATGCAGGTGGTTATTCCTTCTGAGCTGGCAACCGCTGTAGTCAAAGAAAGAAAAGATGGGAAGACGGTTTCTTTCCTATCTAAATCCGCTCAGGTTCTGGGTTATGTGGTGATTTCAGATAAAATTAAAGATACTTCCAAAAAGGCTGTTGAACGTCTGCAAAGGGAAGGCATGGAGGTGTACATGCTCACAGGTGATAACATGGATACCGCGCGATCTGTAAGTGAATCCCTGGGGCTGAACGGGTTCAAAGCCCAGATGCTGCCTCAGGATAAACTGGAGGAGGTAAAACGACTGCAGAAGGAAGGCATGAAAGTAGCGATGGCCGGAGATGGTATCAACGATGCACCTGCACTGGCTCAGGCCGATATAGGAATTGCTATGGGAACCGGAACGGATGTGGCTATTGAAAGCGCCGAAATCACTCTGGTTAAAGGAGATTTGATGGGGATTGCCAGAGCAAGGTTACTCAGTGAAAAGGTCATGCGCAATATCAAGCAGAACCTTTTCTTTGCCCTGGGTTATAACACCCTGGGGATTCCTATTGCAGCCGGAATCTTATTCCCGTTCTTCGGGATCTTGCTCTCTCCGATGATTGCGGCACTGGCCATGAGTTTCAGTTCTGTGTCGGTCATTGCCAATGCCCTGAGATTCAAGAACCAAAAAATCGAGTAGCCTGGTGTATTGGGAAGCATGAAGATGCAGCCCGGCGCGTATGAGCTGAAACCAAAACAAACGAAAAAGCCATCTTACCTGAGGGTGAGATGGCTTTTCATAATAAGTGCGGTCTGATTAATTGACCACGATTCCACCGGTCTCTGTGGTGTTGTTGCCAACATACATGCCGGCTCCGGTTTCATCGTATCCGTAAATTTCCTGTAAATCCTCCGTACCGTCAGAGGTAAAGGTGAATTCTTCATCAGCCGGACTGTCAATGTGTAGTCTTGAATACACCTGCTGGCCGGATTCAAAGGCATAATCGTCGTTGAAAGGCACCAGTACATCCTCGGAACTACCTGCTTCCACATATTGATATCCTACTGGAGTATCCCAGTCTACTTCACCATCGTCTCCCTCTCCATAAAGTACGATCCAGCCATTGGATCCGGTGTTGACGTTAGAAAAGGTCACTTCATTGTTTTCGGTAATGGTCTGAGCATCCTCAGCACTTATGCTGGGTGATGTTACATTCACACTGTAACTAATGGCATTTCCTTCTTCATCAACCCAAAGCTGATCGCCGGTTTCGCCATCATAGGAGTATTCTTCATCCCCGTCATCGGTATGAATCATCAGAACAATATCATCTCCCTCTTCCGTTCCGCTAAGGGTTGCTCCATCGGTCAGGTTCAGAACAATATCGGTATTCTCTCCAGCTTCCAGGTAAACAGGATCCGATACGATAGCAGCATCCTGCTCGCTTCCGGT
>JAJUIC010000111.1 GCA_029265595.1 Flavobacteriaceae bacterium | reverse complement strand
GGAAATATGATTGTGGATATAGGGGGTGGAACCACAGAAATCGCGGTCATCGCCTTAGGGGGTATTGTATGTGATAAATCCGTCAAAATTGCCGGGGATGTATTTACCAATGACATCGTATATTACATGCGGACCCAGCATAACCTGTATGTGGGAGACCGAACTGCAGAGAAAATCAAGATTCAGATTGGGGCCGCTACTGAAGATCTGGAAGTTCCACCAGATGAAATGAGCGTTCAGGGACGGGATTTACTTACCGGGAAACCAAAACAGGTAAATATTTCCTATAGGGAGATTGCCAAGGCCTTGGATAAGTCCATTCTGAGAATAGAGGATGCGGTGATGGAAACCCTTTCAGGAACTCCTCCGGAACTGGCTGCGGACATTTACAACACCGGGATATACCTGGCCGGAGGTGGATCCATGCTCAGAGGATTGGATAAGCGTCTCTCTCAGAAGACGGACCTGCCGGTTTATATTGCAGAAGATCCCCTTAGGGCGGTAGTTCGTGGAACCGGAATTACCCTTAAAACCCTAAACAGGTACAAAGGGGTACTGATAAAGTAAGAGATTCAGTTTTATGCAGCAGATTATCAACTTTCTTATTCGAAATAAGAACAAACTTCTATTTCTGGTTCTGCTGGCATTCTCTTTATTTTTAACAGTACAGTCTCATTCCTTTCAAAAAAGCAAGTTTATTAACTCTGCCAACTTTATAACTGGGGGGGTTTATTCCTGGACCAGTGATCTGGAAAATTACTTTCACCTGGAGGAGTATAACAAACAGCTTCTGGAGGAAAACCGCAGGTTACGGCTACGACTCCATCTGGAGTCGGACACTTTGCCTGGAGATGATTCCCTGGGCTTGGTGGAATTAAAGCTGGTGATGGAGGACTCCCTGGTGAAGTTACCTTACCATATTCGCAGTGCGAAAGTGATTAATAATAACTACAGTGGTCAAAACAATTATATCACTATCAAAGGTGGAACACGGGATGGAATCGCTCCTGATATGGGAGTAGTGACCAGCGATGGAATTGTGGGAATTGTGGAAAACACCTCGGCCAATTACGCCACGGTAATCTCCCTTTTGAACGCGAATTCCCGCATCAACGCCCAGCTCAAAAACTCCGAACATTACGGCACCCTGATGTGGAACGGGGAAATGCCCAATATTGTACAGCTCATTGATGTACCACGACTGGCTCCGGTTTCCAGAGGAGACACCATCATTACAGGTGGACGTTCCCTGATATTTCCCAAAGGAATACCGATAGGACAAATTGTAGATTACCGACTGGACCAAAGCGAGAGCTATTATACCATTGACATCCAGTTGTTCAATGATATGACCAGCATAGGTCATGTCTACGTAATAGAACATACCGAAAAGCAAGAAATTCAGGAACTGGAAAACCTTTCTGAAGATGACTAGCAGGACTCTGAATAACACCTTTCGATTTATATTCCTGATTTTATTGCAGGTAATGGTCCTCAATAACATCAACCTCTTTGGAAACCTTAATCCACAACTGTATATCCTGTTTATCCTCCTCTACCCTTTTAACAGTAACCAAAGCGCGTTACTTATACTGAGTTTCCTCTTAGGGCTGGGAGTGGACTTCTTTGAAAATAGCGGGGGAATGAATGCCGCTGCCTCTTTAGTGATTGCTGCCATTAGGCCCTGGGTTCTACGATTTTCTTTTGGGGTAAGTTATGACTACCAAACGGTCAAGTTCTCCAACACACCGGTCGGGGCCCGGATGAGCTATGTCGGTATCTTAATACTGGTGCATCATTTTTGCTTGTTTTTACTGGAATTTTTCAGTTTTGCACATTTGTTGCTTATCCTGGAGAAAACCATCTTCACAGGACTCTTTACCCTGGTTCTGGTTTTTCTAAGCCTGGCATTGTTCAATCGCAAGAAGTAAAATGAGGAAAAGCCTATTATTCATACTGATTATTGTTACTGGTCTGGTCCTTCTGGCACGCCTTTATTATCTCCAGATTGTAGACACCAGCCTGGTCATACATTCTGAAAACAATGCCATTAAAAAGCAGTATGATTATCCACAACGGGGTTTTATTTTTGACCGCAATGGTGAGTTGCTGGTTTCAAACCAGCCTTCGTATGACGTGATGGTCATACCTCAGGAGGTCAAACCTTTTGACACCACCGAATTTATTTCCATTTTAAATATTACTGAGGAACAACTTGTGGAGCGTCTGGACCGCGCCAAAATTTTCTCTCCCCGCTTACCCTCTGTAGTGGTACCTCAACTGACCAAGGATGAATATGCCTACCTGCAGGAGAAAATGCGCAAATATGAAGGTTTCTACATTCAAAAGCGATCGCTTCGAGAATACCATACCAGTCATGGCGCAAATGTCCTGGGATACATCGCAGAGGTCAACCAGAAGATTATTAATGAAAACCCGTACTATATTTCCGGAGATTTAATTGGCCGGGCTGGGGTTGAATCCTATTACGAAGAATTACTCCGGGGAGTGAAAGGAGTAAAATATATTCAAAAAGACCGGTTCAACAAGGACATCGGTCCTTATAAGGACGGTATTTATGATACCTTACCCGAAAAAGGAAAAGATCTGACCATTACCATTGATGGGGAACTCCAGGCTTATGGCGAAAAGCTAATGGAAAACAAACGCGGTGGAATCGTGGCACTTGAGCCTGCCACAGGGGAAATACTGGCACTGGTTACCGCTCCCAGTTATGATCCGGCCGATCTGGTAGGTAGGAAACGTTCACCCAATTTCACAAGACTGTATTACGATACCATTGCCCGTCCGCTTTACGACCGGGGGCTCCTGGCCGAATATCCCCCTGCCTCCCCTTTTAAGGTTATTACCGGATTGATTGCCTTACAGGAAGGAGTCACCACTCCCACTGAACGCTTCTCCTGTCGAATGGGATATTCTTATGGAAGACGCGGTTTTATGAGGTGCCATGTACACCCGAGTCCCTTGGGACTGGTTCCCGGTATCTCCTATTCTTGTAATTCCTATTTTGCCCAGGTTTATCGAAGAACCATTGAAAAATACCCCACTCCTCAGCAAGGCATGGACGCCTGGAACAAGCACGTTGCAAGTTTCGGCCTGGGGGATTATCTTGGGTCTGATTTAAGCACAGGCCGCCCCGGGAAAATTCCTGATTCGGAATATTACAACCAAATCTACCAGTACCCAACTTATAAATGGTATGCTACCGCCACCCTGTCAAATTCCATTGGGCAGGGGGAAGTGCTTACCACTCCCATACAGCTGGCCAACATGACGGCTGCAATTGCAAATCGTGGCTGGTTCTATACTCCTCACATACTCAAGGAAGTGGAAGGAAATCCGATTAAAAACCCGGAATTCACCCAAAAGAAACACACTACCATCGATCCTAAACATTTTGAGCCGATTGTGGAGGGAATGCACGATGTTTATAAATCCGGGACGGCCCGGTTTTTACAGATCCCGGGGATAGAAATTGCAGGTAAGACCGGAACCGCCGAGAACTTCACGCGTATCGACGGCAAACGCGTTCAGCTTACCGACCATTCTCTTTTTATAGCTTTTGCTCCAGTAGACAATCCGAAAATAGCCATTGCAGTTTTTGTAGAGAACGGGTATTGGGGTAGCAGATACGGAGGAAGAATAGCAGGATTGATGATCGAGAAATACCTCAGGGGAGAAATAACCCGAACCGATATGGAAGACTGGATCCTTTCCCATTCCCTGGAAGAAGAATACGCCAAACCACTAAGTGGAGAACCCTTTAAAATCAATCAGTAGATGGCAAAGAGTGTCACCAAGTTCGACTGGTTTAGTATTTTACTCTATTTACTTTTGGTAGCCATCGGATGGGTGAATATATATTCTGCCTCTATAGAGGATTCGCAGTTGGGTAACTACTTTGACCTGAGCCGAATATATGGCCGCCAGCTCCTATGGATATTGATGAGTATACTACTGGTCGTTGTGACTCTTTCCATTGAAGCTAAATTTTATGAACGTTTTTCCAGTCTAATTTATCTTTTTGCCGTTTTATCACTGGCTGGTTTATTTGTTTTTGGAAAGACCATTGCCGGTCAGACAGCCTGGTATTCTTTTGGAAGCTTTAGCATACAACCTGCGGAATTTGTCAAAGCTGCAACTGCTTTGGCTCTAGCTAAATACGTCAGTGGCGTAGACGTGAATTTGGAAAAATTCTCGCATCAGCTGCGGTGTTTTATTATCATCGGGATTCCCATTATACTGATCATGTTACAACCGGATCCAGGAAGTGCATTGGTTTATTTTGCTTTCATTTTTCCCCTGTACCGGGAAGGATTACCAGGAATCTATCTTTGGGTGGGTCTGGTGAGCATCCTTTTATTTATAACCACGCTGGTCTTTAGTGCTGCCACCGTTAGCATTGCGGTGGTAATTCTGGCTCTTATGATCTTCTTAATTAACAGAAAGAGACGCCCGAGCATCACGAGGTATTTTCTGGTATCAGCGGTCTGTATAGGATTTTCTTTTTCAGTAGATTTTGTATTCAATAACCTCTTTAAACAGCACCATCGGGATCGATTTAATATTGTTCTGGGTCTCGAATCGGATTTAAAAGGTGCAGGATACAACACCAGACAGAGTGAAATCGCAATTGGAAGTGGGAATTGGTTCGGAAAAGGCTGGACGGAAGGAACCCAAACCAAAGGAAACTTTGTGCCGGAACAACACACCGATTATATTTTCAGTACCGTTGGCGAGGAATGGGGTTTTGTAGGCAGCCTGACTGTGATAGCACTCTTCGTTGCCTTGATGCTTCGCCTTCTTTTCATGGCCGAAAGACAGAAATCCCAATTTAGCCGAATGTACGGTTATGGTGTCATCGGAATTCTATTACTTCACTTCGGGGTGAATATTGGAATGGTAATCGGAATCTTGCCCACTGTGGGAATTCCCCTCCCCTTTTTCAGTTACGGGGGATCCGGCCTCTGGGCTTTTACCCTGTTACTCTTCATTTTCATTAAACTCGATGCCGAACGAATGGCTTACTGGTAATGAAGATCCTTTAATAGATGGAAGCTACTTCTGCCAGGGAGTAGCCGAAAAGAAGGACCATGACATACACGATCAGGGTAACAATGAGCCAAATAGATTTTTGAAAACCTCTGGGATGTCCAACAGGAGTAGATGCGTATATTCCCCATCCCAGTAGCGCACCTGCAATAGGAATTAATAATATGGCCGTAAGACTTCTGAGCTGTGGATTGTCACTGAGCCAGGACATCAGAAACATCACGATTGGAGCAAGTACCCCGCCGATTAATATCCAGGGCAGCGGATTTCGCACCCCGGCTTCTTCCTTAAAATTTCTGGTAGCATACATGGTAGTAGTTTTTAGATGAAACATATCAGACCACCCATTCAAATTGATCGTGCTACTCAGCCCTCTTTCTCAGTCATCAATATACGAAATTTAACCCGGTTCAACAAATCAAAGAACATCCTGATGTTACCTTCCGGCCGTCTGAAAAACCGACTTTTCAAACCGTATATAAAATAATATAGTACCGAATCCACCTTTTGTTTGGGGAATTTGATAACTTCAAGATTAAAAGGAAAACAATGAAGAATTATACCGTACCGGCCGCTACCCGCATTGGCCATATTCATCTGAAAGTAGCAGACTTAGAACGATCGCTTGATTTTTATTGCGGGCTACTTGGTTTTGAACTTATGCAACGCATGGGTGACCAGGCGGCCTTTATTTCGGCCGGGGGTTACCATCACCATATCGGACTGAATACCTGGTACAGCAGGCAGGCTTCTCCAGCGTCTCCCCATGGCGTAGGGCTTTTCCATACGGCCATTGTTTATCCCGAAAGGCGGGATCTTGCGCAGATTGTTCTCAGACTATTAGAGGTGGATTATCCGCTTACTGGTGCCTCCGATCACGGCGTTTCAGAAGCCATATATCTCAATGATCCCGATGAAAACGGAGTGGAACTATACTGGGACCGACCCCGTCAACTTTGGCCCGTGGATGCACAGGGAGGCTTAAATATGTATACAAGACCACTTGATCTTCAAGATTTAATGAATACTCTGAAGGAGGAGAACGGAGCTTAGCCGAAAGCTGGATTTAAGGTCCAGACAAATTGTCTAAGGGGACTCTGTTCTGCAGGCTCGTTACTGCTCTTCATTACATCCTCGCCTTGAGCTATATCAGGACGTTAAATTTTTCCAAAGCCTGTCCCGAAAACTTCAATCTTTCGTTAATCCCCTACTACAGGAATCGGTTTTCCCTTATTTTAGATGAAACCCAAATCTCATCCCTTTTGCAGAAAAATTACCTCTTCATGAACCGGATTAACCTGATTACCTATGCCGACGGAAACTATATTCAGCATGCTTGTGTTTTATTATTATCACTTGCAGACGTAGTAACCTACGAGCGGCCTTATCGCGTTTTTGTTTATTATTC
>JAJUIC010000026.1 GCA_029265595.1 Flavobacteriaceae bacterium | reverse complement strand
TTTGCTACCTACGGAAACCGTAGAGAAAGCATGTCATCAAGAGGATTTCGGGGTATTCCGATCTTAAAAAACGGGGTCCGGGTGCATTCGGACTTCAGAGGTGTGGGAATACTGACTGATATGCAGGGAGTCGACAATATTCAGGTCCTAAAAGGTACCGCAGCCATCACTCAGGGCGTAGCAACAGACCTTGGCAGCCCGGGAGGGGTCATTAACCTGGTGACAAAAACCCCGCGTTATGAATTTGGAGGAAATGTCTCCCTACGAGGAGGAAGTTTCAACAGCTTCCGTCCAACCTTCGACATCTATGGCCCCCTGAATGAGAAAAAGAACCTTGCCTTTAGAATTAATGGTGCTTATGCTACTGCGGACAGCTATAGAGACATGGTGTCATCTGAGCGATTTTACCTGAACCCTTCCCTGGAATGGATGATTGACGACAAATCAACACTCACCGTAGAGATGGATTATCTGGATGACACCAGAACTCCAGACATGGGAACCGTAAACCTGGCCGAAATTTCTGAAAATGCCATTTACGATATGCCTCATGACGTTTTTCTTGGTTTTGAAAATGATTACTCCGACACCCGCAATGCCACCTATTCCGCTCGACTGAATCGGAAACTGACAGACAAACTTGATTTGCGGGCGGCCTTCTACTATTCACACCTTCATCTGGAAGAGGAAGCCGCCAGTTTAGGCCGGGTGGTCCAGGTAAATGATGAGCCCATGTATCATATGAGAACAAGAGGGTACAGCGCCTCGAACCGGAAGGATGACAACAGCGTCCTGCAACTGGACCTGGTCGGGGATGAAATTCGAACTGGTGGACTCACTCACACCTTTCAGGTAGGTGCGGATTATCGTACCAACTCCTACAGTACCTTCACACAAACCGTGGGAACAGTCGATCAGATTAATATTTATGAACCCATCGACCATTCGCTACCCAATAATCTGGATTTTGGCCCCGAGCAAGTGGCTTCCGCGGACACCCGTGCATTTGGTCTGGTAGCACAGAATGTAACTACCTTTAATCCCTGGCTTAAAACCTTCCTTGGTATCCGCTATAGCCATACCAAGACCACTACTGATGTTGAAGAAACCAGTAACGATGCTGTAAACCCACTGGTCGGCATTATTTTATCCCCGTTTCGCAACGTAAACGTATTTGGGTCCTATACCAATAGTTCCTATCCCCGTACTTCAGCCCTGTTGGATGTAAATGGTAAGGAGCTGGGTAGTGAACGGTTTGATCAGCTAGAGGCAGGAATAAAAACCAATTGGCTCGACAGCAGGCTTCGCTTCAATCTGACTTTATTTAAAATCAATAACAAGGACATCAACCTACCGGTATATGATGAGAATTGGGTAGAAACCGGCTTTTACCAAAAAGGAGGGAATGATGAACGCAAAGGTATAGAGGCAGAACTCACCGGTCGTATTTTACCCAATCTGGAGGTGATTACCGGATACTCTTATATCGATGCCAGGTATAAGGAACACACTTCATACGTATACAATTCTGCACCTTTGAATACTCCTAAACACACCTTCAACGCCTATGTCAATTACACCTTCACCCAGGGGGCATTGGAGCGGTTGAGCGTGGGAGGAGGAGCTTACTATACCGGAAAAAGACCCATTAATGACTGGAGCGCAGGTGCCGTCACCCATGAAGGAATCGTACCCAATGTAAAACCATTTGATGTGGACGCTTATACCCTGGTGAACCTTCAGGCCTCTTATCCTATATCTGCCAATTGGACGGTTCGTGTCCTGGCCAATAACATCTTTGATGAAATTGGATACAATGCCTATAGAACCCGGTTTATCAACCAAACCGACCCAAGAAACTTTGCTGCTGTACTACAATACAATTTCTAGCCAGCCACAAACCAGAAAGATCATTTGAATTAACCAGTTATTATTCATTACCTAGCCAGCGCATCCATAGAATTGTCTGTGGGTGCGTTTTGCTTCTTGGTTGGCAAGGAATAAAATTAGAAATTGCACCCGTTCCCAACAAAGATATTCATGAAGACATTCGAAAAGCTCCTTTCTTACCCTATCTCCATCATTTATTATATTTTCTTTTTCCTCACCCTGCTAATTTTTCATGGGATTCAGTGGATTTGTTTAAAGGTGGGAGGGTATCATGCCCACAAAAAAAGCGTGGATATTCTGAACTTTTTCCTTCTGCGCTGCCTGAACCTATTAGGAGGGAGAACCTCTTTCGAAAAGACCCATGAGATTCCCAGGGACCGGCCCATCATTTTTGTGGCCAATCATCAGGGCATGTACGACATTCCTCCCATTATCTGGCACCTCAGAGATCACCACCCAAAGTTCGTTAGTAAGAAAGAATTGGGAAAGGGAATCCCGAGTATCTCATTTAACCTGCGCCATGGAGGATCTATATTGATCGACCGGCGAAACGCCCGGGAATCGCTTCTGAAGATTTCTCAATTTGCGGCCTATTTGAATAAAACCAAACGCTCCGGGGTGATTTTTCCAGAGGGAACCCGCAGTCGCACGGGCAAACCTAAGAAATTTGCGGTTCAGGGTCTCCAGCTGCTGTTCAAAAAGATGCCTGAAGCCCTGGTTGTGCCTGTAAGCATCAATAACTCCTGGAAAATCTTCAAATATGGGAGCTTCCCATTGGGACTTGGTGTTCATGTTCAGTGTAAGGCCCATAAACCTATCGCCGTGAAAGACCATGATCCTGAGAGCCTGGTGGCCATTGTAGAACGCACCATTACAGCAGATATCAGGTAAGGTATGGAAAACCAGAAAGTCATAGACCAGACAATTGCTTTTGTAAAAGAAACCCTTAAAAACGCCGAAGGAGGCCATGACTGGTTCCATATCCAGCGGGTTTATAAACTGGCATTGCACATTGCACAGAAGGAAGAGGTTGATTTATTTATAGTTTCCCTGGGAGCACTGCTACATGACATCGCAGATTCCAAATTTCACGAGGGGAATGAAGAAGTTGGACCTCAGATGGCAAGGGAATTTCTTGCCCGGCAGGAGGTTCCACCGGAAGCTATTTCCCATGTGGTGAAAATAATAGAAAACATTTCCTTTAAAGGGGGAAATGAAAAACAACAATTTCACTCTCCTGAGCTGGCCGTCATTCAGGATGCAGATCGTCTGGATGCCATAGGTGCCATCGGAATTGCACGAACCTTCAATTACGGTGGGTTTAAAAACAGACCTTTATACGATCCAGAAATACCACCCAATTTACATATGACGAAAGTGGAGTATAAAGCATCCACTGCTCCTACCATTAATCATTTTTACGAGAAACTACTGCTACTTAAAGACCGGATGAACACCGAAACCGGCAGACAGCTAGCCCTGGAGCGGCATCAATATATGGTGGAGTTTCTGGATCGTTTTTATCAGGAATGGCAGGGAATCAGATGATGTAGATTACCCCTTGGTTACCTGCCTTACACCTTCCAACCATTTTTTTCCTTTCCAATTTCAATTCGACCAAATGGTCATCCAAAGACTAAACCCAGAGTGCAATAGAAGGTCTATAGTAGTTTCAACTGGCCGTCCTTATATTCTTCATGTAACTGGCAGTTGAGTACAGGTTTTTCCCTTCCAGAAAGATACTTTTTCCTGGCAATCTGGAACTGGGCCTGAATCTGCTCAGCTATCTTTCCATCTCCGCGCATCCGGCTTCCAAACCGGCTGTCATTTAATGAGCCTCCATGACATTCCGCAATCTGGTTTAGGACCTTTTCCGCACGATCCGGCATAGCTTTCCGGATCCAATTGGAAAAAATCTCACCAATGGCACCATTTAGTCGGACGATGGTATATCCGACCTGACAGGCTCCGCGATCGGCGACCTCCTTAGCCAAAGGTAAAATTTCATGGCTGTTGATCCCGGGAATTATGGGAGCCATCATCACGCTCACAGGAACACCTGACTGCGAGAGGAACGACAAAGTTTCAAGACGCTTTTTAATAGTAGCTGTGCGAGGTTCTACAAGCCGACGCGTTTTGTCATCCAGAGAGGTAATGGACAGGTTTACCCGAACCAGGCCATCTGCGGATAGCTCCTTAAGGATATCAAGATCCCGTTGGATCAGCGCATTTTTAGTAATGATTCCTACGGGATGTTTGTACTTGAGAAATACCTGCAGGAGTTTCCGGGTTATTCCCAGCTTCCTTTCAATGGGCTGGTAACAATCTGTGTTTCCAGACAGCACAATCGGGGTGGCTTTCCAGCTTTTACTTCTTAATTTAGCCTCCAGGAGCTCGACCGCATTACTCTTCACCAGAATCTTCTGCTCAAAATCCAATCCTGCTCCGTATCCCCAGTATTCATGAGAATTCCGTGCATAACAGTAGACACATCCATGTTCGCAACCCTGATATGGATTCAGAGAGTACTCCAATCCAACATCCGGGCTGGTGACCTTATTAACAATGGTCTTGGGATACGTTCTGATAAAAGTAGTTTTCGGATCACTAGCTTCTTCCCCTTCGTTCGCGCAGAAATTCAAAAAATCATCCCTCATCTCGTGAGAGTGACTACTGAACCTATTGGGTACATGTTGTTGCGCTCCTCTCCCTCTTATCAACTGTTCTTTCTCCATACTCCAAAAATAAGGATAATTTCCAAAGCAAAAAGGAAATTTTCCAAATTAATCCATTAAAAGCAGCAGTTAACCAGCACCTGATAGCCGCTTCATGCGGTTGAAAAAGAAGGGTAGGCAGTTACTTTCCAGGAAAGTTGGGTTTGCGTTTTTCAAGAAAGGCCGTGGTGCCTTCTTTAAAATCCTGGGTTGCGAAACTGGCTCCAAAACCTTCAATTTCCACTTCGTACCCGTTTAACTGCGGGTCGTAATTAGCATTTACAGCTTTAATAGCCGTGGATATGGCAACCAGTGAATTCTTCATTATTTTGCGGGCAATGTCAAAAGCAAAGGACAAAAGATCCTCCTGAGCAACGACGTGATTCACCAGATGATATTGCAATGCCTGGTTGGCATCGATCATCTCTGCAGTCATAATCAGCTCCAGGGCACGTGCCTTTCCAACAATTTGCGGAAGGCGCTGCGTTCCTCCATAGCCGGGAATCAGACCCAGTGACACTTCGGGCAGCCCCAGCTTGACATTATCGCTGGCTAACCTAAAATGCGCCGCCATGGCCAGTTCCAGACCACCACCAAGAGCATATCCGTTGATTGCAGCAATTACAGGTTTGGAAAAGTTCGCGATAAAATCGAAGAGCTTTCGTTGTCCTTCTGCCGCCAATTCCCGCCCCTCTTCCTCGGTATATTGAGAGAATTCAGCGATGTCTGCCCCTGCAACAAATGCCCGGTCTCCACTTCCTGTAAGAATCACCACTTTTACCTCATCATTAAGTTCCGCGTCCGCCATAGCCTGGTGTAGCTCTTCTATGGTTTCCCGATTCAGCGCATTCAGCTTTTTGGGTCGATCTACAACAACGAGGTTAATTCCTTCCCTTAGTTCGGATTTAATATTCTGGTATCTCATTTTCAGCTTATTTTGGAATTCGGACCTTAAAGATAGTACCTTTATTCAATTTAGAGCTCACTCCGATGCTTCCATTGTACCCCTCCACAATATTTTTTACCATAGCCAGTCCCAATCCCATTCCACTGCTCTTGGTGGTGAATTTGGGTTCAAAAATCTTTTCAAGATTGTCCTCTGAAATCCCGATTCCGTTGTCAGAAACACACACGAGCACCTCCTTCTCCTCCTCGGTGACTGTGACCAGAACTGCAGGGTTTTCAACTTCTTTCACAGCATGCACCGCATTTTTAACCAGATTGGTTACTACCCGAATAAGTTGTGCGCGATCGAACTTGGCCATGATCTCCCCTTCATCACTCGAAAATCGGACGTAATCCTCATTAAAAATATCCAGGGCCAGTTTCACCACTTTTGGAACATTGAGGGTTTCATTCTGCTGAGCAGGCATTTTGGCAAAATTCGAAAAGGCCGAGGCAATGGAGCTCATGGTGTCAATCTGAATGATGAGGGTTTCACAAAACTCCTCTACTTTGTGAATGATGTCAGGATCATTGGGATCGAACCTCTGTTGGAAGCTCTGCACACTGAGTCGCATCGGCGTCAAAGGATTTTTGATCTCATGAGCCACTTGTTTGGCCATTTCCCTCCAGGCTTGTTCCCGCTCGCTTGTAGCCAGTTTTACAGCGCTTTCTTCAAGTTTATCGACCATATTGTTATAAGAGCGGATAAGGGTATAAATTTCCTCACTGGCGTCCTCCAGATCAATTTTTTGATTCTGCCGCTCCAGACTCGTTTGCACCATTTTATCGGAGATCGTTTTCAGCGACCGGGTAATGTAGCGGGACAGAAAATAAGCGAGTCCTATGGCAATCACCAGAATAAACAGGTACACCTCCGAGAGTCGAATTAAAAAAGAATTAAGTTCACGGCTAAAGAAATTATCATCTTCCAAATAAGGAAGATTCAGGATGGCAAGCGGCCGGAAACTTCCGTCCGTAATATAGGTATAAGAGGATTGGAAACGGTTGCCATTCTTCTCTGTCTGTTCCAATACCCGTTTATCAGGAGACCGGCTGAGTTCATCCAGAATTCTTGGCCGCAGGAACATATCGGTAGTATCCCGGAAAAATGATTGATTTGATTTTAAGATCAGACGCCCATTGAGACTATAAATATTGATAGGCAGGTTATGAACCTGAGAAATCTCATGAATCTTATTCCGATCCATTAATATGAATACAATATTTTCCGGCCGGACCTCATAAGTCGTGCTCTCCACCACATAGGAAATGTTCTCTCGAATGGCCTCCTCCTTCCTTTCAAGGCGCTCCTTGTGATAGCTCTCCGCCTCTACTTTATATTGAATCACCGTAATGGTGCCAATGAGAATCGAGGCCAGGACGACCAATAAGATCATCGAGAGAAAAATTCGGGTACGTAAGGAAAACTTTTGCAGTTTCATCAATGGATAAATCTTTGGGGGCGCTGCAATTACTGCGCCATTCTACCCGGCTACAAGCCCACAACAACATGAAGCAAGGATAATACCGGGTTCAATTTACAAAGAACCTTGGGAAGTTCCATTACCTGTTCTTTCGCTGCCGAATTATTTTATAAAGTCGAACTCCCGACATCAGCAGGATGGCCAGTACAAATATGCTGATCACCCCAAAAATCCAGTTGAGTGCATCCCTAACAATAACCAGGAATATTACTGAGAACAGGATCAGGGTGGAACCTTCGTTCCAGAGCCGCATTTGGGTAGATGTCCAGGAAATATGATCCCGTTGCAACTGCCTAAATAAGTGATGACACTTGAGATGATACCCTATCAACAATAGCACAAAAAAGAGCTTAACATGCATCCAGGGCTGTTGCAGCCAGCCTGGCATCATCACCAACAGAATAATGGCAAAGAGTGTGGCCAGGATAGCGGAGGGCCAGGTTATTATAAACCACAATCGCCAGGTCATGAGTTTTAACTGCGGAATCAGCACTTTTTGCTCCTGCTCAGATTTACCCGAAGCTTCGATGTGATAAATAAACAATCTTGGAATGTAGAACAGCCCGGCAAACCAGGTGATCACAAAAATAAGATGCAGTGCCTTTATGTAATTGTAGTATTCCATGTGTTATTAAACAAACTGGACATTCTGTTCAGGACCAGATGATGATTCGCTCCGAGGCTATACCTGTTCCCTTGATAAAAAGTGCCACCTCAACCAGAGTAATAAGTTTAAACGGTCTCTGGTTGGGCCAGGGCCCATTCATCAATCCAGCGAGCCAATACATTCACCCAGTCCTGCCGAACATTCAGACAGGGAATGACAGTAAACTCCTCTCCCCCGGCTTCTAAGAAAATTTCTTTTCCTTCCATGGCAATCTCCTCAAGGGTCTCCAGACAATCAGACACAAAAGCAGGAGTCACCACAGCCAGTTTTTTCTTTCCAGCCAGACCAAAACGTTCAATGGTTCGATCTGTATAGGGTTGCAGCCAAGGGTCGAAACCAAGACGGGATTGAAAAGACACAGAATACCTGTTATCATCAAGGCCCAGATAATCAGCTACCAGACGGGTGGTTTCATAACACTGGTGTCGGTAACAAAATTTATGAGCGGCTGAAGGGGTTTGACAACAGGAGCCATCGACTTTGCAATGAGATTTGGTGATGTCCCTTTTGTAAATATGACGTTTGGGAACTCCATGATAGGAAAAAAGCAGGTGTTCATAATCCACACCTTCCAGAGATTCCGCTATACTGGTAGCCAGGACCCGGATGTAATCCGGGTGGTTATAGAATGCAGGCACCGAAGTAAAAGACATCTGGGGGAAATGCTTCTTTCGCAGTTCTTCAGCCAGGACTAAAATCGTTTCAGTGGTGGCCATTGCAAATTGTGGATAAAGCGGAAACAGTAAGACCTCATCCACTCCCTGATCGTGGAGTTCCTGCAACCCATTCATTATACTGGGCTTTCCGTATCGCATGGCCAGCGCAATAGGAACAGCCGTGAGCCTATCTACCTTATCCTGAAGTTGCTCCGAAAGAACGATTAGTGGAGATCCTTCTTCCCACCATATCTTCTCATATGCAGCTGCGGATTTTTTAGGTCGGGTATTCAAAATGATGCCTCGTACAATCAGGGATCTGGCCCAATAAGGCACATCAATGACCCGTTCATCCATCAAAAATTCGTCGAGATACCGCTTTACGTCGTTTGGGTCCGTACTATCGGGAGATCCTAAGTTCACTAAAAGAACACCTTTACTCATGGGGTTTTATTTGTGGTTCAAAATTACATTAATCGTGCGAGGTGATGGCTAAGGGTCAGATTAAAGGAGATTATTTCAATGTTTCCCTGCACCTTTTAACCTGCGGCCAGGGCCATTAAATACTTTTTAGGAGTCGTTCCGTATTTCTTTTTGAAAGCTGCTATAAAATGACTGGAGGTACTGTAACCGACTTTCAGGCCCACTTCATTCACATTGTATTCCCCCGAATCCAGCAATCTTCGCGCATATTCCATCTTGTAGTCAAACAGAAAACTATATACAGAATCCCCGTAGACTTTTTTAAAGCCTTCTTTTAGCTTTTTAAGACTGAGTCCCACTTCCGAAGACAGCTCCTGCAGGGTGGGCGGCTCCACGAAGTTTCTGATGACCAGATCCTTGGCACGCCGTATGCGCAGCACATTCTCCTCATCACTTAGAAACGGACAACGCTCGGTTTCAGACTCCACAGCGTCATTAAAATACAGGCTCAGCAGTTCGTACGCTTTGGCCCGGTAGTATAAAGGCTTAATACTGCTGGCAATGGAGTAGTTCAGAATCTGATTTAAAACAATGGTGAGGGTGGGAGAAATCGAAGAGTTTTTATAATACTTTTTATCCCGGTTTTCAATACTCAGGAATCGGATATACTCCGCTTCTTCTGAAAATAAAGCATGGAATTTCCTGATGGAGATAAACAAGGTAACCACCCAGGAATGCGGCTGCAACTCCAAATTGAGCGGCAATTCCTTATCTGGATTATAGAGCAGACAAGCACTTTCTTCTTTAAGAGGCATCTTGTAATTTCCCTGGTTGAATACCAGACCGGCAGCCCCTTTGACGCAAAAGTGAAACTGAATATAATTCTCTCCGATAGGACGGGTCCCCAACTGTTTTTCCTCCTGTTCATTCCGGAACCGCAGCAGAAAAAACCCCTCTTCCAACATGATTTCCTGAGCCAACCCTTCAGCGATATTTTTGTCATCCATATCTGCTCTTTTTAAGCTTCTTTATTTAGAATAATTCTAAGTAAGAAAGGCCATAACCGCCTGTTACTGCCAGCAAAGGTAGCACTTTTGATATTAACTACCTGAAAACCGATTCAAAAAACCCGGAGCGGTAAAAATAGAACCTCAAGCGTTGTTTTCGGAGCTTTCATAGCTGTAATTTTGCTTGTTCGAATCCCTCATGTGCTCATGAAAGACTATAATATCTCAAAAGGAAAGCATTTTTACACCATTGGTTTAAGTTATAAAAAGGCAGATGCTGAAATCAGAGGCCATTTTAGTTTGGACCAAACCAGCAGGACCGCCCTGTTGAAAAAAGCAAAAGAAGAAGGCATTGAAGGATTGCTGGTTACCTCCACCTGCAACCGAACAGAATTATATGGTTTTGCAGACCATCCTTTTCAGCTCATCAAACTGCTATGTGACCATACCCGCGGGAGTATTGAAGCCTTTGAAAAAGTTGCTTACATCTATAAAAGTAAAGAGGCCATTACCCATATGTTCCGGGTCGGAACAGGACTGGACAGTCAGATCCTGGGGGATTTTGAGATCATTAGTCAAATCAAGAAAGCCTTTTATGAATCTCGTGAGCAGGGGCTGACCAATCCCTTTTTTGAACGACTGGTGAATGCTGTGATTCAGGCCAGCAAAAGAATCAAAAACGAAACAGATATCTCCTCCGGAGCCACTTCCGTCAGTTTCGCTTCTGTTCAGTATATCATGGATGCTTTCGAAGATCCCTCCCAGAAAAACATTCTCCTGTTCGGAACAGGAAAAATTGGACGAAATACCTGTGAGAATCTGGTAAAACACACCAAAAAAAACCGGATCACTCTGATTAACAGGACCAAGGACAAGGCTGAGCTCGTCGGCGGCAAATTTGACTTACGCGTTAGGGATTTTTCTGGGCTGCAGGAAGAGGTCCGAAACACTGACATTCTTATTGTAGCAACCGGAGCACAACAACCCACCATTACACCGGAGCTTATTGACACTCAAAGGGACCTTCTTATTTTAGACCTGTCCATACCGAAAAACGTTTCTGCGGATGTCACTTCCCTTCCTAATGTGAAGCTGATCCATCTGGACCAGCTCTCGCAGATTACAAATCAAACCCTGGAACGCCGTAGAGAGTCGCTTCCCAAAGCAGAAGCAATTATGCGTGAGGTAGAGGCTGAATTCAACAGCTGGCTGGAAACCCGCAAATTTGCTCCTACCATCAAAGCGCTCAAAAGGCGGCTTACCCAATACAAGGAGGCTGAGATCGATTTTCAGCGAAAGAAAATTACGGACTTTAACGATCAGCAGGCAGAAATCATCAGCGACCGCATCATTCAGAAGATTATGACGCAATTTGCCAATCACCTCCGCCACCAGTCCAACAGCACGGATGAAAGCCTGGACCTGATCCAAAAAGTCTTTCAATTACAAGAGTCGGAAAACAAATGAAACAACCAATAAGAATTGGAACTCGGGATAGTGAACTGGCCATGTGGCAGGCTAAAACAGTCAGCCGTGCCCTGGAAAAAATTGGCTATCAAACCGAGCTGATACCGGTAAAATCACAGGGCGATATCGTTCTGGACAAACCCTTATATGAGTTCGGGATCACAGGAATCTTTACCAAAACCCTGGACCTGGCCATGCTCAACGGGACCATTGACATAGCCGTCCACTCCATGAAGGATGTTCCCACTGCCCTGCCTGAAGGAATAATTGAAGGGGCCGTTCTGAAACGGGCCGAGCCACTTGACCTGCTGCTTCACAAAGGAACGGATTTTATGGATGACCCGCAGTCAAGGGCGGTCATAGCTACCGGAAGCCTTCGAAGAAGGGCCCAATGGCTCCACCAATTCCCCAATCACGAGCTTGTTTCACTACGGGGCAACCTCAACACCCGACTGGAAAAATTAAAGCAGAGCAACTGGAACGGTGCCATCTTCGCCGCCGCAGGCCTCGAGCGTATTAATCTCACGCCCCGTTCTTATATAGGTCTGGACTGGATGGTTCCGGCTCCCGCCCAGGGTGCCATGTTGGTGGTGGTCAAAGAAAGCGATCCGTACTGCCAGCAGGCCGTTCAACATCTTAACCATCCTGAAAGCGCGACCTGTGTGGCCATTGAACGGGCTTTTCTAAGAGAATTGGAAGGAGGCTGTACTGCCCCCATTGGAGCTCTGGCCCGAATAGATGGCCGTCAGATACAGTTTCATGGCGCACTCTTTAGTGTGGATGGCCAGCAGAAACTGGAGGTTAAGAAGACGTTTCCCCTGCAGGAGGCCGAAGGAGCCGGGGTGCGATTTGCCCAGGAGATTCTAGAGGCTGGAGGAAGACAGCTCATGCAGGAAATAAAAGCAGCGATTAAAAAATAATGACACCCGGTATCCTTTCCACCCGCAAACTCTCCCCTTCCCAGCGAAATCTTTTGCTAGGTGCAGGGCTGTCTCTGGTGGAGCGCGATTTCATACAGATTAAACCCCTGACATTTGCGGATCCTATGCTGCCAGAAAATATCATTTTCACCAGTCAGAATGCGGTAAAAATGGTGGAGCAGGCTGGTTTATGGGAATCTCTGGCGGATAAGAATATTTATTGCGTAGGAGAAAAAACTGCTTCGCTACTTGCTTCGAAAGGTCTGAAGCTAAAGCGGCAAACGGATTATGGAGCTGAATTGGCCCGCATCATTGCAGATGAATATCAGGGGGGATCCTTCCTTTTTTTCTGTGGCAGAAAACGCAGACCTGACATTCCCCGAACCCTGCACCAAAACCACATTCCCCTGACGGAGGTTGAAGTATACGATACGCAGCTTTTACCATTTAAAATAGAACGGGATTTTGAAGGGGTTCTTTTTTTTAGCCCCAGTGCTGTTCAGAGTTATACCACCTACAATAGCCTGGAGGGCACCCTTTCGTTTTGTATTGGGACCACCACTGCCAAGGAAGCGGAAAAGCACGGGGCAAGGGTTCAAATATCCCGTACCCCAACCATTGAAAGTGTGATTGCAAGGGCCGCGAAGTATTTTCGAGAATTCCGGTCCGTGGAGAAGTGATAACTAAACGGACCTGATCCGTAATAATTGACAACATGCTGAAAAACGATTTATTCTTAAGAGCCCTGCGGGGAGAAACAGTGGAAAGACCGCCGGTGTGGATGATGCGCCAGGCTGGCCGCTATTTACCTGATTTTATGAAGCTGCGCGAGCAATATGATTTTTTTACACGCTGTCGCACTCCTGAATTGGCTACGGAAATTACCGTTATGCCCATCCGACAGATTGGACCTGATGCCGCCATTCTTTTTAGTGATATCCTGGTCGTCCCCCAGGCAATGAACATTGAAGTTGAAATGAAACCGGGGGTGGGCCCCTGGCTGCCTCAACCTATCCGGTCTGCAGCAGATGTAGAGAAGGTTATTGTTCCTGAAATACAACAGACTCTCGGATATGTGATGGAGGCCATTAAAATGACAAAAAGGGAACTGGATAATGAAGTACCTCTGATTGGTTTTGCCGGATCTCCCTGGACAATTTTATGTTATGCCGTGCAGGGACAAGGATCCAAGAATTTTGATAAGGCCAAGCGTTTTTGTTTTACCCAGCCTCAGGCGGCGCATCTTCTTCTTCAAAAAATTACTGATACTACCATTGCCTATCTCAAAGAAAAAGTTCGGGCCGGAGTAGACGCCGTCCAGATTTTTGACTCGTGGGGTGGAATGCTTTCTCCGGAAGATTATCCCACCTTTTCCTGGCAATACATTCAACAAATTATTGATGCCTTAAAAGATGAAATTCCGGTAATAGCTTTTGCTAAAGGTTGCTGGTACGCCCTGGAAGATATGGCCATTTCCGGTGCTTCCGCTATTGGGGTAGACTGGACGTGTGCTCCCGAAACAGCCCGTAAGCTAACAGGAGGCAACATTACACTACAGGGCAATTTCGACCCGACCAGACTCTACTCCCCCCCGGCTGAGATTCGCAATAGGGTCCACCAAATGATTGATGCCTTCGGCAAGGACCGCTATGTGGTCAATCTGGGGCATGGAATTCTGCCGGATATCCCTGTGGAGAACGCCCTGGCTTTTGTTAATGCCGTGAAAGAATACAAAACCCCCTAGTGCCATGGACGATGGAATGAGAGCAAAGTTTTACAACTACATTCAAAATCTACAGAACCAGATTACCTCCCGTCTGGAAACTGTGGATGGCAAGGCCCAGTTCCAAGAGGACCTGTGGGATAGACCCGGCGGCGGCGGCGGAAGAACCCGGGTGATCCAAAACGGACAGGTTTTTGAAAAAGGTGGCGTGAATATTTCCCGGGTTCATGGAGAATTGCCCGGGACCATGCAAAAACATTTTGGAGTAGAAGATGTGGACTTCTTTGCCTGCGGCCTGAGCCTGGTGCTTCATCCAATTAGTCCCATGGTACCCACGGTACACGCAAACTGGCGTTATTTTGAAATGTATGACAAACAGGGGAATCGAGTGGATGCCTGGTTCGGAGGAGGCCAGGATCTTACACCTTATTACCTGTTTGAGGAGGATGTGAAGCATTTCCATCAGGTGTGTAAGGACAGCTGCGACCGGCACCACCCGGACTTTTACAGCCAATACAAAACCAAATGTGACCAGTATTTCTGGAATAGGCACCGCAACGAAGCCCGGGGAGTCGGAGGGCTTTTCTTTGACTACTGTAAAGAAACGCAAACTATGTCTCTTGAGAATTGGTACGATTTCGTGACTCAGGTGGGCGACCAATTTTTAGAGGCTTACATACCCATTGTTGAGAAACGAAAATCCCTATCCTATACAGAAGATCAGCGCCAATGGCAGGAAATCAGGAGAGGGCGTTACGTGGAGTTCAATCTGGTGCACGATCGCGGCACCCTATTCGGGCTTCACACCAACGGCCGCATTGAGAGTATTTTGATGAGCCTTCCTCCCAAAGTGCAATGGTCATATGACTTTCATCCAGCACCGGGAAGTGAAGAAGAAAAACTAGTCAAGGTTCTACAGGAACCACGGCAGTGGGTATAAACAGATCAATGCAACCAAGCTAACGGAATTACATTCAGCACTATTAAAAATTTGAACAACATGCTAATACGACATAGAAGACTCAGGAAATCCCACGCTATTCGCTCGCTGGTAAGGGAAACAACTCTAAGTCCGGATGACTTTATTGCACCCTTATTTGTAATAGAAGGACAAGGTAAAAAAGAAGAAATCGCCTCCATGCCTGATTACTATCGGTTCTCATTGGACCTGCTGCAAGCGGAGGTAAGGCAGCTGTGGGAACTGGGAATAAAAGGGGTGCTTCTTTTTGTTAAGGTGGAAGACTATCTTAAAGACAACAGGGGAAAAGAAGCCCTCAATCCCGAAGGCCTGATGCAAAGAGCGGTACAGGCCGTGAAGCAGGCTACGCCCGAGATGCTGGTCATGACAGATGTAGCCCTGGATCCTTATTCTTCCTATGGACACGACGGCATTGTGGAAGATGGAAAAATTCTCAACGATCCCACCACAGAGATACTGGCTCAAATGGCCCTGTCACACGTTCAGGCCGGAGCAGACTTTGTGGCCCCCAGTGACATGATGGATGGCCGCATCAGAGCCATTCGAAACCTCCTGGAGGAGCATGGTGAAGTAGATGCCGGGATTATGAGCTACAGTGCCAAATATGCTTCTTCCTTTTATGGCCCCTTTAGAGATGCCCTGGATTCTGCCCCCGGGTTTGGGGACAAAAAAACGTATCAGATGGATTACGCCAATGCAACGGAAGCCATTAAAGAAACCCTGAGTGACGTGGAAGAAGGAGCGGATATCGTAATGGTTAAACCGGGACTCTGTTATCTTGATATTGTCCGGGAAATAAAGAATGCCGTGGATATTCCCGTGGCTGTTTATCAGGTAAGCGGGGAATATTCCATGCTAAAGGCTGCGGCAGAGAAAGGCTGGCTAGACCATGACGCGGTGATGCTCGAACAGCTCACGGCCATCAAGCGCGCCGGTGCTCAGATCATTGTAAGCTATTTTGCAAAAGATGCCGTAAAGTTACTTTAAACCTTTTTTGGTGTCTTCCTGGCCGGGGCCTTTATCCATCGGCAGGAGGACACCAACTGTAGTTTCTCTCCCCTCTCGTCTTTCTATTCCCCTTTTTTTGCTATTCCTTTTTCTTAGAATCTATTACACCCGATGCTCCCTGGGCAATTCCAAAAAGATGAGCTTTAAAGCTTCTTCATCCCTCGTCCTCACTGGCTTTCCCGCCAATTTTATTTGATGAAAAGGAACCTATCAAAAAGACCACCAATCTTTTTCATATTTCCTTAAAAAACAGCACTTAATAGACATTTAGGTTTGTTTTAATACTATTTCACATAGGCCTCGTGTACCTTTGGGAGTCCCCATCAAGAAAAAGACCCGAAGCGGGATTTTTATTGTTATGGGCTTGATTTCCAAGAGTTAACAATCAATTATGAATCCTTGTTCCGGGAATGGCTTTTTCCTGGACAAGGGAAACCACGCCTTGTATTAATGAGCCAGAAGCTTTCAAAAATAGCAATCATAACAGGAGGAAGCCACGGAATAGGAAAAGCCCTGGCTATTAAGTTGTTCAACGAGGGCTTACAGGTAGTGGTAGCTGATATTCGGGAACCCGAACAATTACCCCAGGATGTTTATTTCAAAAAATGTGATGTCACCCGCTCCGAGGAGATTGATGCCCTCTACCAATGGGTCCATCAGGAGTTGGGTATACCTGATATACTGGTTCTCAGTGCCGGGCAGGGCATAAAAGAACGCCTCACCGACGGAGATCCCCAGAAATGGCAGCGGGTGATAGATACCAATCTGATGGGGCCCCTGCGCTGTGTAAGGTCCTTTGTTCCCTCCATGCTGAAAAAACAAGCCGGAAATGTCGTTTTTCTATCCTCTGTTTCCGCCCATAAGGCTTTTGAATATGGCGGCATCTACAGCGCATCCAAAACTGCGCTCGAAATCGTTGCAGAAACTCTGAGACTCGAGACGCTCCCTCACCTGAACGTAACCACAGTTGCTCCCGGGATTGTAGATACTTCTTTTTTCCAGCATCAGTATACTGATCATACGGGGGTGGATCAGATGGATATGGGGTACCTGCGGGCAGAGGAGGTTGCGGAGGATATTTGGTTTGCTCTGAATAAAAAGCCTGGAAGCAGTATTAATAAAATTGTGTGCCGGCCCATTGCCCAAGGTTTTTAATGATTAAATGATAGTAGATACATGGCAAAGAAAATTTTAATTACAGGAGGCGCCGGATTCATCGGCTCGCATCTGGCAGATGAACTGCTGCAACAGGGATATGAAGTCCGGGCACTGGACAACCTGAGTCCACAGGTACACGGAGAAAGTCCGCAGCGACCTTCCTATCTGCACCCCGAGGTGGAACTACAGCGGGGAGACATCCGGGATCCGGAGGCAGTCAAACAAGCACTAAAAGGAATGGATGCGGTATTTCATCTGGCTGCCATGGTGGGTGTAGGTCAGAGCATGTATCAAATCAACCACTATACCGACGTCAACAACCGTGGAACTGCCGTATTACTGGAGGCTCTGGTGGATCATCCAGTTGAAAAACTGGTTGTAGCATCCAGTATGAGTATTTACGGAGAAGGTTTATATACGGATTCTAAAGACAATTTACTGGCTGAGGCCTCCAGAGACCTGGAAGATCTGAAAAAGGCTCAGTGGGAAGTTTATAAAAACGGAGCTCCCCTGCGGCCCGTGGCCACCCCAGAGGCCAAAAAGCCAGATCTTTCATCAGTATATGCCCTATCCAAATACGATCAGGAACGCTTGTGCCTGATTGCTGGAAAGGCCTACAATATACCCACCACAGCTCTACGATTTTTCAATGTCTACGGGACCCGGCAGGCCCTCTCCAATCCCTATACCGGGGTACTGGCCATTTTTGCTTCGCGTCTTCTGAATGATAATCCGCCCATGATCTTTGAAGATGGAAAGCAGCAGCGGGATTTCGTTCATGTAACAGACGTGGCCCGCGCCTGCAGACTGGCCATGGAAGAGCCCAAGGCCAATGGCGAGGTCTTCAATATTGGAAGTGGTAACAATTACAGCATTGAATTCATTGCCAACAAACTAGCTCAGGTCATGGGCAAACAACATATAAAAGCGGAAATAACTGGCAAATATCGGGTCGGGGATATCCGGCACTGTTTTGCTGATATTTCCAAAGCCAATAAGATTCTTGGCTTCCGGCCTGTAATGGACTTTGACAAAGGATTGCAGGAACTGGCTGCATGGCTGGAAACGCAGATCGCCACAGACAACGTGAGCAAAGCAAGCATGGAATTGTCCTCCAGAGGTTTAACCGTATAAAGAGTATGAAGATGAAAAGGACCGACATAAACAACCCCACTACTTTTGGCATTCTGGAATGGTTTAGGCCCGGAGAGTACGATCAGGTAAATCGGGCGCTGGCCGACCTTAAAAAATTGGGTGTCTCCCATTTGCGAACCGGAATTTCCTGGGCGGAATGGTACGCTGATGGCAGTCAGGAGTGGTTTGACTGGCTGATCCCGACCCTGAGCAAAGAGGTAGATCTATTACCCTGTTTCTTATATACTCCCCCTTCTATCGGAGAGCGCAAGAGAACTTCTTCCCCCCCGAAAAACCTGAAGGATTACGCGGATTTTCTAGACGTCATGATCACCCGGTATGGAGAGCATTTTGAATGGGTGGAACTGTGGAATGAGCCTAACAACAAATTGGAGTATGATTTCACTTTGGATTACTCCTGGAATAAATTCTCAAAAATGATTGGCATGGCCGCTTACTGGGCCAAGCATCGGGGAAAGAAAACCTTACTGGGCGGGATGAGTCCCATCGATCCCAACTGGTTGCAAATGATGATTGAACAAGGCACGCTGGACCATATTGATGCCATCGGAATCCATGGGTTCCCACATGTCTTCGACCAGAACTGGGAAGGCTGGGATGAACATATCATATCCATCAATGAGGTGTTGTCCCGATTTGGAATGCAACGAGAAATCTGGATCACAGAAGCTGGATTCTCTACCTGGCAACAGGATCAGGTAAAACAATACGAAGAATTGAAGAACGCCCTGGACACCAAGGC
>JAJUIC010000020.1 GCA_029265595.1 Flavobacteriaceae bacterium | reverse complement strand
CCACTGGAAAAACCACGCTGGCCAGGCAGCTGGCGGAGCGTTTCGACACGGTCTGGGTACCCGAGTTTATGCGGGATTATTCTCAGGAGAAATGGGATCTGGAGGGCAAAGCAGTAGAACAATCTGATATGTTGCCTATGGCAATGGGGCAGATGCAACTGGAAAATCAGTTGGCTCCAGAGGCTAACAAAGTATTGATTTGTGATACGAACCTCATGGAACTGGTGGTGTATTCGAAAGCCTATTATCAGGGCTGGGTGGACCCTCTGCTTCTTAAACCTGCGTTAAAAGCTCAATACGATCTCTATATTTTAACGTATATTGACGTGCCCTGGGTCAAGGACGACCTGAGGGACCGGCCAAACCAAAGAGACTGGATGTTCTCCATGTTCAAAGAAACTCTGGATGCCTATAATTTACCTTATCAAACCTTGAAAGGTAATTATACTCAGCGGCTTGACCGGGCAGAAGAAATGATTGTGCAATTAATAAACGATAAGAAGATTGGGCTTAAGTAGAGAAGATATCGCCGAGATCGAAAAACGCGGGATTACCCAGGAGGAAGTAGAGCGGCAAATTTCCATTTTTAAACGTGGTAATATCGTAGTGGATGTGGTGGAAGCCGCCACGATAAAAAACGGAATCCAGCGTCTTTCGGATGAAGACCTGCAGGATTACATAAACCGTTTTGACAATCGAAAAGACCAGCTCAGCATTCTGAAATTCGTACCTGCATCAGGGGCGGCCACTCGGATGTTTAAAGCCTTTTATCAGTTCGTAGATGAATTCGATCCGGAGCAAGAGAGTCTGGAGGCCTTTCTGGATAGAAGATCCGATCCTGTTCTGGAACGGTTCTTCTCCCGGTTGAAAGACCTGCCATTCTATCATTTGGTATGGCAGAAAATGCGGGAGAATCACCAGCATGTGGATTCGCTGGATTCTGAGCAGCAGCAACTGCTGTTTGTAAAAACCATGCTTTTGGAAGATGGACTGAATTACGGTGCCTTTCCCAAAGGACTGGTGCCCTTTCACAAAACTGAAGATCGTTTGCTCACCGCTTTTGAGGAGCATTTCATCGAAGCGGCCTACTATGCTGCTTCCAATAACAAGGCCCGAATTCATTTTACGGTAGCTCAGGAGCATCAGGCTGCATTCGAACAGGAATATAGGCGCATCAAGAAGAATCTGGAGGAACGATTTAAACTGGAGTATGAGGTGACCTTTTCTTATCAGGATTCCAGAACAGACACCCTTGCTGTTGATGTTGCCAATGAACCTTTCAGGGATGAAAATGATAAACTTTTCTTCCGTCCTGGAGGTCACGGAGCTCTTATTGGAAATCTGGGGAAACAGGATGCTGACATTGTCTTTATTAAGAATATTGATAATGTGGTGGTTCCACGGCACCTGGAGTTGATGGGACGCTACAAAAAAGCCCTGGCAGGAAAACTGGTGGACCTGCAGCAGCAAATCTTCCAGTACCTCCACCAGTTAGACAAAGGTGATGTGGGGGAAGGGGCTTTATCAGAAATGATTGATTTTATCCAACACAAACTGAAGGTAGGCCTGCATGAAGATTTCCATGAATTATCGCCCGAGGAAAAACGAGCTTTTTTAAAGAAGAAAATGAACCGGCCCATCAGAGTGTGTGGAATGGTGAAAAATGAAGGTGATCCTGGAGGAGGACCGTTTTGGGTCCGTAACAAATCCGGAGAGATTTCACTTCAAATCGTGGAGAGCGCACAAATAGATCACGATAATTACCAGCAGAGTAAAATAGCTCAGGAGGCTACGCATTTTAATCCGGTTGATGTTGTCTGCGGCCTCAAAAACTTCAAAGGAGAACCTTTCAAGCTACAGGACTACGTAGATCAGGACACCAGTTTTATTTCCAATAAGACTCTTAATGGCAGGGAACTAAAGGCCCTGGAGCGCCCGGGACTATGGAATGGAGCGATGGCAGGCTGGATCAGTGTTTTTGTGGAGGTTCCGCCAGAAACCTTTAATCCTGTAAAGACCGTATCGGACTTACTCAAACCCTCGCATCAGGTACGATAAGTGGAAAAAAATGATCTCATACCAGAGCTTCGTTTTAAAGCAGTCCGTAGTTCGGGTGCGGGTGGTCAGAATGTGAATAAGGTGGCCAGTAAGGTGGAACTTTCATTCTCTATTGAAGATTCCCAGGTGCTTAATCAGGCTCAGAAAGACCGGCTTAAACAGAAACTTCAATCCCGGCTGACCAAGAACAATGAACTGCTCCTGTATAGTGATTCGTCCCGGAGTCAACATAAGAACAAGGAGCTGGTCATCGCCCGGTTCCTTTCCCTAATAGAGGAAGGACTCAAAGAACGGCCGGTTAGAAAACCCACCAAAGTTCCGAAATCTTCCAAGCTAAAACGTCTGAAGGAAAAGAAAATCCAGAGTGAGAAAAAAGCCAATCGGCAAAATCCACTTTCTTAAGTAGTGGTAAATTCTCATGCTTCTTAACTATTTTGTGGAATTTTTCTACAGTTAATTGGGGAATTCACGGTGGATTCCCCTATTTTTTTCTTTAATAATCTTCTCTAAGCCCAGTAAATACGTCCCTGACTCATCATTTCCCGAATTGGTATGGTTCTTTCTTATAGGTAAGTACAATTAATTAGTAACCACTAAAACTAAGAGTTATGAAAAAGTTAGGTTTAACACTGATGGCCGCAACGGCAATGTTTTTTACAGTTCAAACCGCTTCTGCGCAGGTAGAAGGTCAGGATAGAACAACTATGGAACAAAGAACCCAGCAACAAGAAGATTTTCAGCAAATTGAAGTGTCTGAACTTCCAAGTGAAGTACAACAAGCTGTAGAGAGAGATTTTCAGGGCTCTACTGTTTCTGAAGCTCATGTAAGAGATCAGCAAGGTGAGAAGAGCTATAAGATTGTGATTTCTACCCAGGATGGGCAGTCTAGAGAACTTTTCGCTGACGCCCAGGGTAACTGGATAGACAATCAGCAATAATTAAATATTGAAGGCAACACCAATAATAAGAGAAACCAACTCTTGGTGGCGAAAACTCTGCAAAGGTGTTTATCAGGTTGGAATGAAGTGGAATGATGCGATTTTTCATAGTAGATGAAGATTGAGAAAGGTAAACACAGTTAATTTGCAGAGTTTTCGTTAAAATGGACGATAAAGATCCCAAAATAAAGGTTGAGATTTTTTCAAGGAGCCGATTGGCTCCTTTTTTTGTGCCAATTTTTAGACTCAGAGCGGTGATTATTCCTAATTTTGTGGTTATTCAAAAACTCCTATGGCCACGATACTTTTAGTTGAGGATGATGTTTCGTTTTGCACGATGCTCCAGACTTTTTTGGAGAAGAAGCAGTATGGGGTAAAAACCGCCTTTTCTGCAGGTGAAGCCTATGCTTTGCTTGAAAAGCAGGATTTTGATTTGGTTATTTCAGATGTACGCCTACCGGATGGAGAAGGCCTGGATATTTTACAGGAGGTCAAAAAGAAGGATCCGGCACGTCAGGTCATTATGATGACCGGTTATGCTGAAATTAAAATGGCCGTGAAGGCCATGAAAGCTGGGGCTTTTGATTATATCGAAAAACCTTTTCGGCCCGAAGTCATTTTACAGACAGTGGAGAAAGCTCTTGAAGTGGATGTTTCGGAAGTCAGACCAGGTCCGGGACAGGAAAAAGATACTAAGCCAGCTTCAAAAGCCAAACAGGCCGCTGAGGGCGAACCCCGGGCTTCTTATGTGAAAGGCGTGAGTGACACTTCCAAGAAGCTTAATGACTACATCCAACTGGTTGCACCTACCTCCATGTCCGTATTGATTATGGGGGAGAGTGGAACAGGAAAGGAACAAGTGGCTAAGAGTATCCACGATAAGAGCAAGCGTAAGGACGCTCCTTTCATTGCAGTGGACTGCGGGGCGATTCCAAAGGAGTTGGCCAGCAGCGAATTTTTCGGACACCTTAAGGGATCCTTTACAGGAGCAGTCTCCAATAAAACAGGGGCATTTGAGGCCGCTAACGGAGGAACGATTTTTTTAGATGAGATAGGAAATCTCAGTTATGAACTTCAGGTGCAACTATTACGGGCTTTACAGGAACGCAGGGTGAAACCTGTGGGAAGTAATGAGGAGATTGTCGTGGATATCAGAGTGATAGCGGCTACCAATGAAGACCTGAATGAGCTGGTTCAGGAGGGAGAATTCCGGGAAGATTTGTTTCATCGCCTGAACGAATTTTCCATACAGGTTCCTGCCCTGAGAGACCGGGAGGAGGATCTGGTGATTTTTTCCAATTACTTTCTGGATCTGGCCAATCAAGAGTTGGATAAACAGGTCCGAGGTTTTAGTGAGGAAGTAATAAAGGTTTTTAAGCGTTATGAGTGGCCCGGAAATCTGCGGGAACTTAAAAATACGGTCAAGCGAGCGGTGCTACTATCCCAGGGGGAGGTGTTACAGGTGGATGTGTTGCCCCACGAAATGATTGTAGCCAAACCCAAGGAGGAGAGCTATGGTTTATTTAAAAACAGAAACGAGCAACAGATGATTCTGGATGCACTGGAAAAGACCCAGGGCAATAAGAGTAAGGCCGCCAAACTCCTATCGATTGACCGAAAAACACTTTATAACAAACTCAAGCAGTACGATATTCGGCTGTAAAAGGTTTTTACCCCAAAGAAGGTCAGCCCGTCTTCTTGATCTCCTTGTGAAGTTCTTCCACCAGAGAATGAACCTCTTGCTCCAGTAATTGCAGGTGCTCCCATACAATTCCCTGGGGCGGTGTTGTTTCCAGGAACTCGAGCTGCTTGACAATGACATGAGCTTTGAGCTGACGGAACATCGGCAGCATTTTGTGGGCTATTTTTTTGATTTCCTGTTTTCGTTCCTCGTTATAGGCCGTCTTCAATGCCTCCAGATTCATCTGGGTACTAATAATAAAGGTGGAAAGAATACTGTCCAGGGCAGCTGGTTCCCCACCGGCAAATAAAAGCACCTCATCCAGGGAGTACTGCCCGTTGGAAGGGGATTCTTGTGTTGGCTTCGCAACGCGTAGTTGGAGGTTTACCTGTAGGGTCTTTTCAACGAGCTCCAGTAATTTTGTGGAAGAATAGGGCTTGACCAGACTTCCACTGAATCCTTTCTCGAGGTACTCCCCAGCCGAGACATCAGCTCGACCTGACAGCGCGATCACTGGAATGTGGGAAAGGTTCGGCCGTTCTTGCATGGCCTGCAGTAAATCAAAACCATCCAGTACAGGCATTTGTATGTCTGTCAGTACCAGATGAAAAGGCGCCTGCTCCAACTTTTCCAGGGCTTCCCTGCCGTTAGAGGCCTTCTCAAAAGACAATCCTGCACTTTTAACCAGCTCCCCCAGCAAGCCCAATTGTGCAGGCTCATCATCTACCAGCAGAACTTTTGTGGATGGCAATTCTTTCTTGGTGGGAGTGGGGTCGGCAGGTGAGGCAACCTCCCTGGAGAGGCCAGAAGCATTATCCGGGAGGGATTCCTGCTTTTGAAGGTCCCTTGGGGCTACTTTTTCAATAGGGATAACCACCACGAACTCACTGCCTACTCCCGGTTCACTGCGAAGAGTGATCTCCCCGTGTAGCAGTTCGGTCAGTTTCTTGGTAATGGCCAGTCCCAGCCCCGAACCACCGAAGCGTTTCTCAATGCTGCTGTCCTCCTGGGAAAACTCCTCAAAAATCTGCTCTTTTTTCTCTCTGGAAATTCCAATCCCGGTATCTTTTACCGCAAGAATCATTCGGCTTTGGACGCCTTCATTATTGAGCGAGGCCTTAATGAGCACTTCGCCTTTTTGGGTGAATTTGATCGCATTGGTGACCAGATTGGTGATAATCTGCCGGATTCGGAAGGGATCGCTCTTGACGTTCCTATTCAGGGCGGGGTCTACTTCCACCTTTATTTCCACTGACTTTGAAAGCCTGGCCGGAATCGTATTTTGAACGGTATCCTCTATAAGGTTTTTAGGATTGAAAGGAAGGAGTTCAATGGTCATCTTACCGGCCTCAAGTTTGGCCATATCCAGTAAATCATTCACCAGGCGAAGGATGTAGGCAGAAGAATTTTTCAACTGCCGCAGGTATTCCTGCTGGGTGGTGTTCAGAGGGGTATTCTGCAACAAATCCGTATATCCTTCCACCGTGTTGAGCGGGGATCTCAAATCGTGAGTGACCGTAGCCATAAACTGTTCCCGACTCTTTAAGAGGGTCTCTGTATATTGTTTTGCATCTTCCAGTTCCTTGCGATAGCGCTGGCTGCGGGAAACGTCCTTTATCACCAAAAACAGAAAAATCAGAATCACCAGGAAACTTGCGGCTCCCAGAATAGCTATGGTTCGGGAGGTCTCCCGCACAATTTCCCGGGCCTCGTGAACCTGCTCGTTGGAAGCCTGTCGCTCCTCTTCTTCGATGGCGGAAAGAAGATTGCGGAGTTGGCTGTTGATTTCGATTTCACTGCTAAGCAATTCACTTTCCCCTGCCCGAAGACTTTGGCGGTACCTGCGGTCCGCAGCTTCAAAATCAATGAGAACGGTTTTGACCTGCTCCACTAAAGAATCCAATGTCTGGGTGGTTACAGTGGAGGGGGAGTCCAGTTCGGAAAACTCCAGTAGTTTTTGAAGATACCGGCGCTGGTGCGGCTCAAGATTGGACCATCGCTCCTCGTAATCCGGTTCCTGAAAGCTGCCATTCATTCGCTGAAGCTCTGTGAGAACCTTCGAATAATAACTTTGATCTCCCTGTTGTTGTCTCAGGTGTAAGAGTTCCTTTAAATTATCCGTTTTTTGGGCCAGTAGGAGCCGGATACTATCTATTTCCTGCTGAAGAAAGGTTTCGTGATAGGTGTCGATTAGTGCATCGAGCGTGTGCTGAATTTCCGCCACTTTCTGCTCATATTGTTCCAAATCTTCCGAGCTGCCGGATTGAATCAGTTGCCGGCTCAAACTCTCTGCCTCATACAAATCTGCGGCGGCCTCACCAACCAGATAGAGTTTCTGGTTTCCTTCCACTCCGGCTTCGGCCATTTCGGTATAATCTCTTACCTGAAGATAAACAAACCATACCGCCAGTCCCGCGAGGACTGCGAAAAGAAGGTACCCGATGAGGACCTTGAAGGTGATGGACTGTCGGTCATTGGCCATAATTACTGCAATTTAAGGCAAAAAATTCTCGATCGGATTCTACTAAACACAAAATTAGGCATTCTCATAAAATACTATTACTTTTGCGGCATCTCAAAGGGGTGCTTAAGCCGATAAAATAAAGGCTTTGGCTGAGATTATACCCGAAGAACCTGGGCAGGTAATGCTGCCAAGGGAACAGGCGCAAGCTACGCCTTACGGTAATACCCCTGAAGGAATCCAATGAACCGGTTTTGGATTGTTTCAGGGCTTTTTTTTAATCATTAATCACAGAATAATGACCCCTTTTATTCGTAAAGATGCTATTACGAATGAAAAGCCTATTTTATTTTCTGAGTTTATTTTTAGTGATTCAGTCTGCAAATGCTCAAAAACATGAAGTTTATGGGCAGGTGACTGAGGACGGAGACCCCCTGCCGGGAGCGGTCATCCGCGTGAAAGCAGCTGCCAAGGGCACTGTAGCGGATGCAAACGGTAACTACTCGCTGATTCTGGATGAGGGAACCTACACCCTTGTTTTTTCCTTTGGAAACCGCAAGGAAGTAGAAATTGACCTTGACGGGGATATGAGACTTGATATTGATTTGCAGGATGCTGATGAGGTCCTTCCGGAGGTCTTTGTATCTTCTTTACGGGTCAATGCAGAATCACCTATTACCCATAGTAACCTCTCAAATGAGGAGATTGAAAATCGGAACCTGGGGCAGGATATCCCCAGCCTTCTGAACCATCTACCCGGAGTGGTTACAACAAGTGATGCCGGGGCCGGCATTGGTTATACCAACATTCGGGTGCGGGGAAGTGATGCTACCCGAATCAACGTGACCATTAATGGCGTACCTTATAATGACTCGGAGAGCCATGGAGCCTTCTGGGTCAACCTGGGAGACTTTGCCAGTTCGGTAGAAAATCTCCAGTTGCAGCGAGGCGTGGGAACCTCCACCAATGGAGCCGGCGCCTTTGGGGGGAGTATGAACTTTATGACGGATCGCTACAGGGTGAATCCCGAGGCAGAGATTGCTGCCAGTGTAGGTTCTTATAATACCCAGAAAACCACGGTAAAATTCTCCACCGGACTCCTGAATGACCATTGGGAAATAGCAGGAAGGTTGTCTCGAATAAAGAGTGACGGGTATATTGACAGGGGCTGGTCCAATTTGAAATCCTATTTCTTGCAGGGAACTTATGTAAACGGAGGAACTCTGATTAAAGCACTCACCTTTGGTGGGAAACAATCGGTTTACCAGGCCTGGGACGGAATTGACGCCGAAACCTTAGCGACCAACAGGCGGTATAATCCTGCTGGGGCCTACCTGGATGATCAGGGGAATGAACAGTTCTATGACAATCATACCGACAATTACGAACAGGACAATTTCCAGTTACTGTGGAATCAGGATTTGGGATCCAATTGGTCCTCTAACCTTGCCCTGCACATGACTCTGGGAGAAGGATATTACGAATCTTATCGTCCAGAGGAGGCGCTGTCAGAGTACGGTATTGACCCCTTCCAGGCTGGTGGAGAAATGGTGGAAACCTCTGATCTGGTTACCCGCAAATGGCTGGACAATATTTTTTATGGTGCCACCTTCAGTTTGAACTATCAGGATCGGGACTGGGACGTGGTTCTGGGAGGAGGATTGAACCGCTATGAAGGCGATCATTTCGGGGATATTGTTTATGCGAAATTTGCGCCTCTGAGCCGACCTCAGCAGCGGTATTATGAGAACGTCGGATATAAAGATGAATTTAATTTTTATACCAAGACCACCTATGCTTTAACCCAAAAGCTGAGCTTATTCGGAGATCTGCAGATCAGAACGACGGATTATGTGACAGAGGGGTATAAGGAAGAACAGATGCCCTTTGAAGTGGATGAGACCCATACCTTTTTTAATCCCAAAGCAGGCTTGACTTATAGGGTGTCGGATCAAAGCAGCCTCTATTTTTCATTTGCACGGGCGCACAGAGAACCCAACCGGGACGACTATGAAAATGGTACCCCTGAGCCAGAGGAGCTCAATGACTATGAACTGGGCTGGCGTTTTAAAAGGCCTGGTATGGAAATAAGTACCAACCTTTACTATATGGATTACCGCAATCAGCTAGTCCTGACAGGGGAACTTGATCATGTGGGAGCATTTATCCGAGCTAATAGTGGAAAGAGCTACCGTTTAGGAGTGGAAATTGATGCAGCTTTGCGTCTTGCGGAACAATGGACCCTGCGGCCCAATATCGCACTAAGCCGCAACCGAAATGTGGACTTTGTGTCGGCCTGGGATGGGGCGCCAAGGAATTTCGGAGACACAGAGATTTCTTATTCCCCCTCTGTAGTGGGTGCCAACATCCTGGAATACCGACCCACTGACCAACTGGAATTGCGGTTTCTCTCGAAATATGTGGGAGAGCAGTACATGAGCAACACCGAGGCCGAAGGGTCTAAACTGGATGCCTACTTTGTAAATGATTTCAATATCCAGTATACCTGGAGGGAAGCTCCCTTGTTTGAGGAGGTAATCTTTACAGGGCTGGTCAATAATATTTTTAATGAAAAGTATGTGTCCAACGGGTATTTCTACACCTATGATGTGGAGGAAGATTCGGGTGTGACCACCTACGGTGGGGCAGGCTATTATCCTCAGGCAGAAACGAACTTTCTTCTGGGGGTGACCCTGAAGTTCTAATTACTGGAGACTATTTAAAAATTATCGACGGCGGGCTTCTGCTAAACCTCTTTTTCAGGTTTAATGGAAGCCCGCTTTTAGTTGCTTATTATAAGGGACTCCGCCAGGCGCTCTACCCGGTAAGGTTTCATGCCATAGGTGCCACCCCCTTCTACTGGTTGACCGGTTATGATGCTGTACACATTTCCATCCTCACAGGAGCAGGTGGCTTCCAGCTGATCAACGCCCATAGCCGAACAATCTCTTAATGGGTGGTTGGGATCAGACAATTCGAAAGCATAATACATATCATTGTTCATATTATAAATTACCACCCCGTTCAAACCAATTTGGGGGATAACCATATGGTTGCCTGGAAAATTCAGCTGTTCATACTGTGGAAGGCTCAGATGTAACTGAAACCGGAAACTCTGATCAATCAGATATGGATTGTTATTATAATCATCGTCGCTGGTACAGGCCCAAAGCATTAACACAAAAAGAACGAAGAATTTTGAATAACTCATGGAGAATATTATTGCACTGACTGGTTAAAATTATTATATTTGTTCGAAATCCCGTTCACGAAATGGGATTTTTTGTGTTTATATATAAAACGTTTAAGTGATGAGTAAAGTATCATATTACACAGCAGAAGGCTTGAAGAAATTGAAGGATGAGCTCAATTATCTGAAAGACGTAGAACGTCCGAAAGCATCACAGGCGATTGCAGAAGCAAGGGACAAAGGAGATTTAAGTGAGAATGCAGAATACGATGCGGCTAAAGAAGCCCAGGGATTGTTGGAATTAAAGATTTCCAAGCTTGAGGAAGTATACTCCAATGCCCGGCTTATTGACGAATCTCAACTGGATACCAGTAAGATTCTGGTTCACTCACTGGTGAGAATGAAGAACCTGAATAACGGGCAGGAAATGAAGTACAAATTAGTGGCTCAAAGTGAGGCAGACCTGAAAGCAGGGAAGATTTCCGTAGACTCTCCCATTGGAAAAGGGCTTTTGGGAAAACGCGAAGGCGATATAGCCGAAATTGAGGTGCCCAGTGGCGTGTTAAAGTTTGAAATCCTGGAAATCAGCCGGGAATAAGTAGAATTGCCTATTTACTACAGGTCTTTAGCTGTGGGGCTTTCTCTATTATAACTCAAAACCATATTGGAAAAATATCACAAAGGGCCTTTACCGGTCCTTTGTGCATTTTCCCTCACATTGTAGGAGGGTTGTCAGATGTATTTTTCTGGGAGGACGCTCCGGATTATCGCTAATAAGTAGTAACTTGGTCGATCAGGAACGATTGTTAACCTTATTTAGCAGAAACCCTTATGGCATCCATATTCACCAAAATTATTCAGGGAGAACTTCCAGCTTATAAAGTAGCAGAGAATGATGACTTTTTAGCCTTTTTGGATATCAGTCCCAATACCCCCGGTCATACCCTTTGCATCCCAAAGAAGGAGGTGGACAAAATTTTTGATCTGGATGAAAGAACCTATACGGGCCTTATGGAATTCTCTCGCAAAGTGGCCCTTGCCATAGGGAAAGCCATTCCCTGTCAGCGGGTAGGAATGGCAGTAGTGGGCCTGGAGGTGCCTCATGTGCATGTGCACCTGATTCCTCTCAATTCCATGAAGGACATGGATTTCTCCAGGAAGATGACCCTCTCAGAAGAGGAGTTTGAAGCTGCCCAGGAGGCTATCAAAGCTCAGCTGGAGGCGTAATGGGGTTTTTTGAGCTTTTTACTGGAATAGTCTGTTAAGCATCCAACTGGTCAGATTTATGGGAAGGAAGCTTTTTGAGGACGATTTCAAAGGTGGTCCCTTTTCCTATGTAGCTACTCAGGACCCGTATTTTTCCCTTGTGATATTGTTCCACAATTCTTTTGGCTAGCGACAATCCCAGGCCCCAGCCCCTGCGCTTGGTGGTGTATCCGGGTTCAAATATGGTCTTGAACTTATTTCGGGGAACCCCCTTGCCGGTATCGCTGAGTCGGATTCGCACATGGCCGTTGGCCTCCAGGAGTTTGAGACTTAACTGGCCCTTCCCCTTCATGGCATCAATGGAATTTCTTACCAGGTTCTCAATGGTCCAGCTGTAAAGTTGTTTGTTGAGGTTCACCAGGATGACTTTTTGAGGCAATTCCAGATGGAACTCAATTAATTTGGAGCTGCGCGACTTGAGATAATCAAAGCTCTTCTGCGTTTCCTCTACTATATCAGCGGCCTGGAGGGTGGGGGAAGAACCAATTTTGGAGAAGCGGTCTGTAATGGTGCGAAGCCGATCCACATCCTTTTCCATTTCCAGTACATAAGAAGGATTTACATTTTCCTGTTTAAGAAGTTCGGTCCAGCCAATCAGGGAGGAAAGGGGGGTGCCAATCTGGTGCGCGGTTTCTTTGGCCATTCCTGCCCATAATTTGTTCTGTTCGCTACTGCGGGTGGTCGTGTAGAGGAAATAAACTACCACCAGAGAGAGGATGATAAGGACGATCAGGACCAGAGGATAATATTTAAGTTTATTGAGCAAAGGGGAATTACCATAATAGAGGTGCTGGGTCACCCCGCTTCCGATGTCCATCTCTATGGGTTCATTTTCGGCCTGAATGTGGTCTAGATAATCCTTCAGTTTCTTCTCAGAATCTGCATATTCTTTTGGAATGTTGATGGCGTCCCGTATTTCACCTTTTTCATCAACTAAAATGGTGGGGATGGTCGTATTGCTGTTGATGATGGTCAGAATAAGGTCCATATCCGTGTTCTCATCGTCCTGGATAAATGAGATTTGCGCGGAGGCCCAAATGTTCATTTTTCGCCGCTCATCTTCTTTGAGCTGTTGAAAAAAGTTGAAGGCATTCCAGGTAATAAATCCTATGAGGGCCAGAGAACACAGGATTATGAAGCCACGTCTCAGGTTTTTTTCATCAGAAAAGTACATCAAAACTGAAGTTTTCGAAAAATAAATATAAGCTTTTTAGTTGAGGGAGTAGCACCGTCCTCATCTTCAGAAGGAAATTTAATTTTCAGGACCTCAGCCTTGATCTGCGACGCGAAAACGGGATTTTTGGAGCAGGTCCAGTAGGCGGGAGCTTTCAAATTCGCATCAGGTTTGCGTACATTTGCTTAAAATTGGTAGGTATGCTTTCCATTGATCCCAAACAGGTATCTGTCGCAAAATTTCACGGTCTGATGTTAGGTGCTGTGGGTCCCAGACCCATCGCCTTTGCCAGTACGGTGGATGGCGATGGGAGGCCGAATTTATCCCCCTTCAGCTTTTTCAATGTGTTTAGCGCCAACCCGCCGATACTGATTTTTTCTCCGGCAAGACGCGTTCGGGACAATACCGTAAAGCATACGCTTCTGAATGTGAAAGCGGTTGGGGAGGTCGTCATTAACATCGTTAACTTCGAGCTCGTTCAACAAGCCTCGCTCTCCAGTACGGAATATCCGGAAGGGGTCAATGAATTTGAAAAAGCTGGTTTGACCATGCTACCCTCAGAAATAGTAAAACCTTTTCGGGTAGCAGAATCGCCGGTACAGTTTGAATGTCGGGTCAGGGAAGTGGTGAGTTTGGGAGAAGAAGGTGGCGCCGGCAATCTGGTGGTGGCAGAAGTTGTTAAAATGCATCTTGACAAAAACCTTTTGGACCAGGAGGGGAAGATTGATCAGACACGAATTGATTTGGTAGCCCGAATGGGAGGAAACTGGTACACCAGAGCTAAAATGGGCATGTTCGAGGTTCCTAAGCCCTTATCCACTATAGGAATTGGGGTGGATGGTCTTCCAGTGGAAATCCGCCAGAGTCGGGTTCTAACAGGGAACGACCTGGGGATTCTGGGAAATACCGAGCAATTACCGGCAGCGGAGCAGGTGGAGGCCTTTATAGAAGACCACCCCGACATTGTAGCGCTGGATGTGGAAAGCCGACATCGATTGGCTAAGAAGTATATTGAAGAGAATAATCCGGGAGAAGCCTGGAAAATATTAATGGCAAAAAAGAAATAGAATGGAAGTTCAAGGGACGATCAAACTCATTGGAGAAACGCAAACCTTCGGAAACAATGGGTTTAGAAAGAGGGAAGTGGTAGTAACCACTGAAGAACAGTATCCGCAACATCTGATGATAGAGTTTGTTCAGGATAAAACGGAATTGCTCAATAACTTTCAGGTAGGGCAGCCCGTCAAAATAAGTATTAATCTCAGGGGCCGGGAATGGGTGAATCCCCAGGGAGAAACTAAATACTTTAATTCCATCCAGGGATGGCGGATCGAAAGTCTGGCACAACAACAAGATGCGCCGGGAAATCAAATTCCTCCGGTTCCACCTATGGATCAATTTGAACCGATGGATAAGCAAGGGGAGGAAGAGGATTTTGACGATCTTCCTTTTTAACAGGACACTTCAGGGCATAGGAAGCCGGCCTGGCGCGGCTTTCTATGTCTTCAGCCAGTAGCGTGACGATATGATTTTACTCGATACAAGCCTGCGATTTCCGCCAGTGGAATTTGCAGATTCAGATGGATTATTGGCTGTGGGAGGGGATTTGTCGCTTCAGCGTCTTATGCTGGCCTATAACAGTGGAATTTTTCCCTGGTATAGCGATGGGCAGCCTATTTTGTGGTGGAGTCCTGATCCCAGAATGGTGTTGTTTCCTCACAAACTTCGGGTTTCCAAAAGCATGAAACAGGTCCTGCGGCAGCAGCGCTTCCGCATGAGCTTCAACGAGGACTTTGCAGGAGTGATTGAGGGCTGTGCTCAAATTCAGCGGCCCGGACAGCAAGGCACCTGGATTACCAACGAGATGAAGATGGCCTATATTGATCTGCACAAAGCAGGGGTTGCGCACTCGGTAGAGGTGTGGGAAGAATCTAACCTGGTAGGGGGATTGTATGGGATTTATCTCGAGGATAAGAAGGTTTTTTGCGGAGAGAGTATGTTTTCTAAAGTGAGCAATGCCTCCAAAGCAGGTTTTATACATTTGGTACGAGCCCTTGAAAAAAAAGATGTTCGCTTGGTGGACTGTCAGATCTACACGCCTCATCTGGAGAGCCTGGGTGCCGAGGAAATAAGTCGCAACCAATTTCTACAATACCTGCAGCCCCGATAGAACGCCTCCAGGTTTTCTATCTGTTGTGGTCCGATGGTGAATTTAAGTCTGGCTTTCTTCCAGTCTGAAGTTTTTACCCAGCTCCCTGATCTCTTTATGACGAAAGCACTGTTCAATATGGTCATTGATCATTCCTGTGGCCTGCATATGAGCATATACCACGGTGGGTCCCACAAATTTGAACCCCCGTTTTTTCAGATCTTTGCTCACCTCTACACTGAGCGGAGTTAATGCCGGAATCTCGTGCGGCTCTCTCCAGGAATTTTGGATCGGCTTATTGTTTACAAACCTCCAGATATATCGGGCAAAAGAACCAAACTCTTCCTGGACTTTCATAAAGGCCTGAGCATTTTTGACGGCTGCCAGAATTTTGCCGCGGTTTCTAATGATCCCGGGGTTTGCCATTAGCTGATCTATCCTGGTCTGCTGGTACCTGGCGATTAACCGATAATCAAATTGATCAAAGGCCTCCTGGAAATGCGGCCGCTTTCTCAGGATCGTAATCCAGCTCAATCCGGCCTGAAAGGTTTCCAGTAGTAAAAATTCAAAAAGCCGGCGATCATCTTTTATTGGAACTCCCCATTCCTGATCGTGATACGCCTGATAGAGCGGATCTCCTTTGCACCAATGGCAACGTTCCTTTTCCTCTTTCATCCCTGAAAATAGTAAGTAATGGTTCCTATCTGTTTATCGCGCCCTGGCTGGGGAGAAAACCGGGCCTGCGAGGCATACTCCAGCGCCTTCTCCTCCAGACACTGATTGGAAGAATTGGAACTGGATTTGTTGATGGATGTTCTGATGACTGAACCTTCCCGATCTACCGTAATATTCACTACGATCTTCCCAGGGACATCACAGGTATAAACCGGATTGGGCATGACCCGGGCGATTCTTCCTACCAGCGAAAAGGAGATGGAACTGTTGCGGATGCTGCCACTTTGCTGCGATAATTCAGCGGTGGTACCATCTCCGTCCGATCGCTCCTGTTGGTTATCTTTTGGATCGGAAATAGGAAAATCTCCCGTTGAAGGATCAGATTCGGAATCCGATTGTTTCTCCTGTTGAGCTGCATTGCGCTGGAAAATCTCATCGAGACGCTGCTCAAAGTTGGATTCCCGTTCCTGAGTTTCCTGGTTGAATGCCTGATGCGTTTGAATGTTGGAAGGCCTTCTGGGGGTGGTTTGTTGCTCCTCCTGGTCCAGCTTTTCCTCAAGGGTTTCCTCTTGCTGCACCAGGTGTTCTAATTCAACGATGGTTCCTGCCAGATCGTTGCTCGAAGGTCGCAGGTGAATATTGTACAACAGCAGCAGCAAAATCGACATGGAAAGCACCGTAATGATAAGGGCCTTATGTTTATCAAAGAATCCCTCCAAGGCTTTTTGTAGTTTCAGGTTCAAGACTTAAAGGTACTCATTTTCGAAAAAATCGAGACTCATGGCGTCCTCAATCCTGTAGGTTCCGATTCTGGTCCGGCGCAAAGCCGTGAGATGGGCTCCCGTGCTGAGGGCTTTACCAAAGTCATGTGCCAGACTTCGAATATAGGTGCCCTTGCTGCAGACCACCCTAAAATCGACCTGTAGACCCCGGATGGCAGTTATTTCAAATTCTTCAATGCTTATCGTCCGGGCCTTTATTTCCACTGCTTCCCCGGCTCTTGCAAATTCATAGAGTCTTTTTCCTTCTTTCTTTATTGCGGAAAATACCGGCGGGTACTGGTCGATGGCTCCAATAAATTGCGTGGTCGCAGCCCGAATGCGATCCTCTGTCAGGTGATCCGTTGGGAAGGTCCGGTCAACGGTGGTTTCCAGATCATAGGAAGGAGTGGTGGCACCCAGTTGAAGGGTTCCGGTATATTCCTTTATTTGCCCCTGCAGGTTTTCAATGCGCTTGGTGAATTTTCCGGTACACAAAATTAGTAAGCCAGTGGCCAGGGGATCCAGGGTGCCGGCATGACCTACTTTTATTTTCTTTATTTTATGTTCTCTGCGAATCAGCCATCGGATCTTATTCACTACCTGAAAGGAAGTCCACTCCAGGGGTTTGTCTATCAGAAGCAGCTGTCCTTCTTTATAATCTTCAGCGGTAGGTTTAGCTGTTGACATACCCGGCGATTATGGCAATGATTCCCACAATTAAACAATATACGGCAAAATAGGTGAGCTTACTATTTCTAACCAGGGAGATCATCCAGGTACAGGCTGCGATTCCGGAGATGAAGGCGGCAAGAAATCCTGCAATCAGGGGAAGAGCCGGAACTGTGGTGGCCGTTAGATCACCAAATAGCAGGTCCTTGGCAATTTTTCCCAGAATGAGCGGAACAACCATTAAAAAGGAGAACCTCGCGGCCTTTGATTTATCATTTCCCAGAAGAACTGAAGTGGAAATGGTGGCTCCACTTCTGGAGATGCCCGGAAGTAGTGCAACTGCCTGAGCCAGCCCAATAACGAAGGCATTGCTGTAACTCACCGATTTCCCGGTGCTTTTCGCCTTGTCTGCCAGCCAGAGTAAAAGAGCCGTGATCATTAACATGAACCCCACCAGAATGACACTCCCACCAAAGAGGGACTCCATTTCTTCCTCAAAAAGAAGGCCTATGGCAGCAGCCGGAATCATGGATAGGATGATTTTAAGGGAAAAAACAGTTTCACTGTTCCATTTAAACTGAAACAGTCCCCTGAGGATTTCTCCGATGTCTTTGCGAAACACCACAATAGTACTCAGGGCTGTTGCAAAATGCAGCACCACAGTAATCATGAGGGATTCATTGGGCAGAGCATTGCTTCCAAGAAGTGCTTTACCGATTTCTAAATGTCCACTTGAAGAGACGGGAAGAAATTCCGTCAGGCCCTGGATAATGCCCAGGACAATCGCATCAATTATTTCCATTCTTTCTATTGGGGTTCAGGAGAATAGCATAGACCTCTATGGCAAAACCAAGCAACACCAGGGTAGGAGCCAGACGGATGCGTCTGAAGTTGTAAATTTCTTCACTGAAAACATTCGGATCGTCACTACCGCCGCCGGCCATCAGAATAAAGCCCAGGGCAATGACTGCCAGTCCAATACCCATCACGATGTAGTTCTTTTTTCCGAAAACAAATTCCTTTAGTGGCGGCTGTTGTTCTTTGGTTTCTTTCATGCCTAGTCTGCTGCTGGAACTCCTGTTGCGGAGCCTGATTGATTATCTATAACCTTGTTCCTTCATGGAGAAAACAAAAATAGCAAATTCATCTGGGTTTAAGGGAGGACCGCCTTAAATTAAGGGAATCTACCTCTGAAAAATAAGGAAAAACGGGTGCTTCAGTAGGGTGCGTGAAGTTCTGAAATGATTTTTACCTATTTTTTAATCATATTCTCACTTGATTTAGATTTTGTATATTTAGTATCGCAATAAATACCTTTAATCATGGAAGCGCAGTATGAATCCAATGAGATAATAGACCGGCTACCCAGGCATCTCAAACAATTTATTAAGCCGCAAAACTACGAGCAGTATACGGCAATTAATCAGGCGGTGTGGCGGTATGTAATGCGAAAAAATGTGGATTATCTCTCCAAAGTAGCTCATTCCTCTTACCTTGATGGTCTGAGGCAGACGGGAATTTCCATTGAACATATTCCCAGTATGTACGGAATGAATAGGATTCTGAAAGAAATAGGTTGGGCTGCGGTGGCCGTCGACGGGTTTATTCCGCCCGCCGCATTCATGGAGTTTCAGGCGTACAACGTGCTGGTGATCGCCAGTGACATTCGCCAACTCGAACATATTGAATATACGCCTGCTCCTGATATTATTCATGAAGGAGCCGGGCATGCACCCATTATTGCCAATCCGGAATATGCCGAATACCTCAGGCGTTTCGGTAAAATCGGTTGTAAAGCCATTTCCAGTGCGAAGGACCATGAAATTTATGAGGCCATCCGACATCTTTCTATCGTAAAAGAAGCGGAGGATACCCCGGAGGAAGTGATCGAAGCAGCACAAAGACGGGTGGATGAACTCCAGAACGATCAGCGCGAGCAAAGTGAAATGGCCCAGATCCGGAACCTCCATTGGTGGACGGTGGAGTACGGCCTTATCGGCAATACAGAAGATTATAAAATATACGGCGCGGGTCTGTTATCTTCCATTGGTGAGAGCCAATGGTGTATGAAGCCCCAGGTCAGGAAACTTCCCTATAGCATTGAAGCTGCACGACAGGATTTTGATATCACCCGACCCCAGCCACAACTATATGTGACCCCCGATTTTGCCTACCTCAATGAAGTTCTGGAAGAATTTGCCAACGGGATGGCCCTTCGCAAAGGAGGCCTGGAGGGGGTACAGAAACTGATAGATTCCCGTAATCTAGGGACTCTGGAACTGAGTACCGGACTTCAAATTTCTGGAATTTTCACAGAGGTGATTGGCCATCAGGGGAAACCGGTCTATGTTCAAACCCGGGGAGAAACGGCCCTGGCGGTAAGAGAAAAAGAATTGGTGGGACATGGCAGGGAAAATCATCCTGAGGGGTATGGGACGCCTCTGGGTAAATTAAAAGGCATTAACCTGGCCATTGAGGACATGGCTCCCCGCGATCTCAGAGCCTATGATATCTATGAAGGTGAAACGGTAAGGTTGGAATTCGAAGGAGACATTGTCGTAGAGGGGGAAATCATCACCGGGACCCGAAATCTTCAGGGAAAGGTCATTTTAATCAGTTTCCGCAATTGCAGAGTGACACATGGCCAGAAAATCCTTTTCCAGCCAGAGTGGGGGAGATTCGATATGGCAGTGGGTAAAAAGGTGGTTTCGGCCTTTAATGGACCGGCAGATCCTTTGTCCTTTAACCTGATCACTCATAAAACTTCTTCAAGCACCATCAAGAGTGAAATGACTCCGCAGCGGGAAGAATTAAACGAATTATACCAGTCGGTGCGGAATATTAGAGAAGGTAAACACACCAAATTCTCTTTAGATGCTGCCTTTGAGATCCTAACCAAATTCCACCCCAAGGACTGGTTGCTTTCGCTTGAAATCTACGAACTGGCAGTTGAGAATCAGGCTTCTTTGGCCCAACGGGTGCTCCAGTATCTTGAGCAGATGAAAACCCAAAGACCCGAGGTGGCTCATTTGATTCGGGCCGGATTAGAACTTATCAGAGTCCCTCAAAGCACCCAGCCATAAGCTCGGTCTGATCCGATACGCCAAAAGATGATATGAAATTCTATCGGTTACAGGCGGATGCCAATGGCTGTTGAGAAAGATTACCAGCTACCTCCGGCGCCACCACCCCCGAAACCTCCGCCTCCGAAGCCGCCACCGAAGCCTCCGCCTCCCATGCTACCACCTCCAAAGCTGCCTCCGCCGAAACCACCTCGGCCCAAACTGCTTAAGACAATGATATCCAGAAGTGAGCCACCTGATCGGCGTCCCCCGTGTCGCCCACCTCCACCTCGTGAGCTCACGATAACCAGGAAAATGATAAAGAGGATGGAAAGAATCACAAAACCCACGGGTGCGCCGCCTCCATCTCCCCTGGGCCGACTTCCGGTGTAGGTGCCACTCATTACCTGCATAAT
>JAJUIC010000090.1 GCA_029265595.1 Flavobacteriaceae bacterium | reverse complement strand
TCAGCGACATCGCTCACATAGAGACTCAGGAATTAGAAGTTACCGGGATTTCCATATTTGACGCCATGGAAACCCCCACCTCACCTCAGGAAATTCAACAACTGGGCAAGGGCAAGCTGGTGGTTACCACACAGGCTGCTCCGCTTTTTTATGGAAATATGGGCAAAGGAAACTTCCTTAGTTCTAATTTCAACAATAACGCCAGCGAGACCGAAGTCACCTTTGCCTATGGGGTTCACCTGGCGTATTCCATATCTGACCGCATCAAGCTACGCTCCGGGATTAACAAGGTAAACATGAGTTACAGCACCCTGGATGTTCCCTACCGCACGGCCATGGATCCTTCTGCGATGGCCAATGTTTCCTACCATCCTGAAATAAAGGTCCGGGCAACCGCCATGGCCGCAGCAGGCCCCGCTCAATATATGGCTGTGGGCAACGTCAAAAGATCTGCGGGAAGCCTGAATCAGACTTCCCTAAATCAGAAACTGGGTTATATTGAAATTCCGGTTGAATTGCAGTACAACCTCCTGAACAAGAGAATTGAGATCAATATTATTGGCGGGGGAAGCACGCTCTTTTTAGATGAGAATGTGGTTTCCATGCAACGAGGACAGGAACACACCAATATCGGAAAGGCCAACAACCTCAACACAGTGAGTTTCAGCACCAATATTGGTCTGGGAGTGGATTATAAACTAACCGAAAAGTTCAAACTGAACCTGGAGCCCATGTTTAAGTACCAGCTCAACACCTTTTCTTCAGACACCCAGAATTTCCAGCCTTATTTCATGGGGGTGTATTCCGGATTTAGTTTTGAATTCTAAGCAAGCCCCTGCTACAGCGAAGGATGTTCCAGTTCCTCTAGAATAGCCTTTCGGGTTTGCTCCCGAAGGTTTCGCTTGTCGGATTGGGTAAGGCCCTGAGTGGGAATCGGGGGCAACATCATCACCCGCATTTTTCCGGGACTGCCTTTGAAAAAGGTGTAGGGAAGACGGCTTTTATTATCGTGAAAAACAATGGGAACTACCGGAATCTGGTACATGATCGCCAGACGAAACGCACCATCCTTAAAATTATCCAATACTATGGTGGGGTCATCGGGAACGCCTCCTTCCGGAAATATACAGATACTCAGCCCCTGATCCAGCCTTCGCTGAGCCCGCTGAAAAACTTCCGTCCGGCTCTGCATGTCCGCCCGGTCGACCATGATATTGGTGCGTTTATAAAAGAAGCCAAAAATCGGAATTCTTGCCAGCTCCTTCTTGCCCACAAAAACAAAGGGCTTTTTCATTAGGTATAGCATGAGCATAATGTCCGTCATGGAGGTATGATTGGCCACTAACATATAACTGCCCTTTTTCCGCAATTTTGCATGGCGCTTTGCCACCGGCAGAAAACCCATCCCGAACAAAATGATAAATGCCCAGATCCGGGCAATTACATAAACTTTTGGATACCACTTTTCCCGGGAGGAGAATACCAGTAGAAGGGGTGAGAAAATAATGATCGGCACGGCCATCAGGATGTAAAACCAGATACGCCACAGAAGGATCAGAAAGTTTTTCAGAATTTTCATGCCGCCCAAAAATAAAGAAATGGATTGAGCAAAAGTGGCAAAAGAAGTACCTTTGTGAAAAATCAAACATCTATGTCCAGAATACTCACCGGCGTTCAAAGTACCGGCACCCCCCATCTTGGCAATCTTCTGGGGGCTATTATCCCTGCCATAGAAATGGCAAATGCAGCTGAAAATGACTCGTATCTGTTCATTGCGAATTTGCATTCCCTGACCCAGATCAAAGATGCAGCAGTGTTGAAAGAAAATACTCTTTCGGTTGCCGCAACCTGGCTGGCTTTTGGTCTGAACCCCGATAAAGTAGTATTCTACAGACAAAGTGATGTTCCCGAAACAGCGGAACTTACCTGGTATCTCAGCTGTTTTTTTCCCTACCAGCGCCTGACACTGGCCCACTCTTTTAAAGACAAGGCCGATCGGCTGGAAGATGTCAATGCAGGTCTCTTTACTTACCCCATGCTGATGGCGGCAGATATCCTGTTGTACGATGCGGATATCGTACCCGTGGGAAAAGATCAGATGCAACACCTGGAAATTACAAGGGACGTCGCCAGCCGCTTTAACAACAAAGTAGGAGAAACCTTTGTGCTGCCCCGGGCGGAAGTGTCGGAATCCACGGAATACATCCCCGGAACCGATGGACAGAAAATGAGTAAGTCCAGGGGTAATTACATCAACCTGTTCTTACCCGATAAAAAACTCCGCAAGCAGGTGATGAGTATCGAAACGGACAGCACTCCGCTGGAAGATCCGAAAGATCCCGATTCGGATAATGTTTTTAACCTGTACAAATTGCTTGCATCCGAGGAAGATGTAGCCAGTATGCGCCGAAATTATATACAGGGCGGCTATGGGTATGGCCACGCCAAACAAGCTCTTTTTGAACTTTTGGTTACGAAGTTCCAGGAGGAGCGGGAGAAATACTGGCATTATATGGAACATCCCGATGAGGTAGAAGAGGCCCTTACCATTGGAGCCGAAAAAGCCAGGAAGACAGCCAGGGAAGTCCTGGCCCGCGTAAGGGAAAAACTTGGCTATTGAAACAGGAACTTTAGAAAAGAATAAGAACCTGTAAATCAAAACTTTAGCAAATAGGTTTTCCTGTAAGAGTCTATCCTGGACCTGCGTTAAAAAAGATGCTTAACATTTCTTTCGAACCTAAAAATTCCTATTTTTGTTCTAATGGCAATTGAAAATTACATCCACGATCTATTGTACCGGTACGACTGTGTCATCCTTCCGGGATTTGGTGCATTCATCACCCGTCATCAATCTGCCCGTATCGTGGCGGAGACCAACGAATTAGTTCCTCCACAGAAAGCTGTTTTTTTCAATCAACAGCTCTCCCAGAATGATGGGCTGCTTGCCAATCATGTCATGGAAGCCGAGAACATCTCTTACAAAGAGGCCATCGGCAAAATCCATCAGTACTCGGCGGATTTACGGACCGCGCTTAAGCAGAACAACCAAATGGAACTCGCCGGGCTGGGCAGTTTCACCATGACCCAGGAAAAGAAGATTCAGTTTGAGCCGCTTGCCAATAAGAACTTTTTGAAAGAAGCATTCGGACTGAGTTCCTATGTTGCCAAACCAGTGCTTCGAGCATCTGAGGAATCTGTTGTTTCCATGCCGGAGACTTCCCAGGTGCAACAAACCGGGCGAAAAACTACTCCCTGGTTGCGTTATGCTGCAATCGGAATTATTGGGCTGGGGCTTGGTGGTTATACAGGTATGAATTTTTACAGTGACCAGATTGCCCAGCACAACCTGGCCGAGCAGCAGAAAGCTGAGGCTCAGTTAGGCCGACAGATTCAGCAGGCCACCTTCATCATTGAGAATCCGCTTCCGGCCATCACCCTAAATGTGGATCGCCAGTCAGGCAAATACCACATCGTGGCAGGGGCCTTCAGACAGGCAGAAAACGCCCAAAAGAGAGTTGATGAACTCAAGACGGAAGGCTATAAAGCCAGGCTGATCGGGACCAATAAGTACGGATTGCATCAGGTAGTCTACAGCAGTTATGAAACCCGAAGAGAAGCGCTTCAAGCCCTTCGTGAGGTTAAAAATACCTCCAATCCCAGTGCGTGGTTACTGGTTGAAGAGTTATAGACCGGGCCATCCTCCCCTATTTTATGCGTTTTTGGCAGAGAAGGAACCTGAAAGGGTCCTATCTTTGTCCAAACTTTAAAGTATGACAGCAAAGACACCTTCAGAATCCAGGACTATTATGACCGATTTGGTTTTACCCAGTGAAACCAATCCCTTAAATAATCTTTTTGGAGGGGAATTACTTGCCCGTATGGATAGAGCAGCCAGCATTGCAGCCCGCCGGCACAGCAGGCGGATTGTAGTGACCGCATCCGTAAATCACGTGGCATTTAATAAAGCCATTCCCCTGGGAGCTGTAGTCACTGTCGAGGCGGCTGTTTCCAGAGCCTTTAAAACCTCCATGGAAATCTATATTGACGTGTGGATTGAGGACCGTGAGAGCGGATCCCGAAGCAAAGCTAATGAGGCGATCTATACCTTTGTGGCCGTTGATGAAATGGGCACCCCTGTCAGAATCCCATCGTTAGAGCCCGAAACGAGCCTGGAGAAAGAGCGGTATGCTGCTGCCCTTCGAAGAAAGCAACTTAGCCTGGTGCTGGCCGGGAAGATGAAACCCACAGAGGCTACCGAACTCAAAGCAATCTTCTTGGAAAATTAAGCGCCATTACATCCTGTAAATCCACTGCTCGGGATTGAGTTTCTGGGTGTTCTTGTAGAGTAAAAAGTGAAGCGTCGTTTTTCCGGAGGATTTGTTGGTTGCTATGGTACCGAGCTCTTCCCCAATAGAAACTTCATCTCCTCTTCGGACGGAGATATCCTGAAGGTTGTTGTAGATGGAAATAAAATCTCCGTGGCGTACCATGACGGCTTTGCCGGCTCCTTTTACCGCCTGAACTTCACTGACCACTCCTCCAAATATTGCCCGGGCCTTTCCTCCCTCATCCGTATCGATGCGCACCCCGTTACTGTTAATGGTCAGGTGCCGTAATACCGGGTGCCGCTGCTCGCCGAACCGCATGGATACCACCCCGGTTTTTACCGGCCAGGGAAGTTTTCCTTTGTTGCTCTGAAAATCTGCCGCCAGGGCTTTTGCCGCAGGGGTGAGTTCAAAGGTGGATCGCGAAGTGGAGCCGCTTTCCCTATTGGTCTTGGCAATGGCCTCGGCAATGATACGTTCTATCTCGTTGTCCACCGCATCGATTTCCTGTTGCTTTTGCCGAAGTTCTGCCGCATACTGGCTTTCCTTGCTTCGAATCGTGGCAATGAGGCCCTGCTGATCCGCTTTTGCGCGTTCCAGTTTTCGGCGGGTTTCCCGATTCTCCACAATCAGACGATCTTTCTGCTTCCGCTGCTCTTCCAGATTCACATTAAGTCTTTCCAGTTCCTCTGTACGCGCTTTGATATCGTCTCCCTGTTGCTTTCTGTAGTTGGCGTATTGTTTCATGTATTGCAGGCGTTTGTAGGCCTGTAAAAAGCTCTCAGAGGAGAGCAGAAACATGATCCGGCTCTGCTGGGATTTACTGCGGTAGGACTTCTGAATCATTTTCCCATAATCCTCCTTGAGTTTCTCCAACTCTTCTTCTAAAGAAGCTATCTTCTTCTCATTAGCCGCTATTTCCCGCGTCAGCAGATTCGCCTGTTGGTTGGTAACTCTAATTAAGTTTTCGGTGCTTCGGATTTGTCGGTCCAGTTCCTCCACTTCAGAAAGAACCGATCGCTGACGCTGCAGATTCGAAGTCCGAAGGTCATTAATCCGGCGGATTTCCTGCTGCAATTCCAGTCTGCGCTTTTCCAGCTCTTCTCTACGGGGAGTTTGTGAAAAGCCTTCCACCACTACAAGCAGCGCCAGAATCATTCCACAATAACGAATCAATTTGAAGCTCATTCCAATACTATTTCTTCATATCCCGAAGGTATGGAAAAAGGAAAAGAAACAGGCACATCAAATTCCACAGATCGAAATTCCATATCCAGCTGGGTATGAGAACTTCCCGCATTGGCAATTAACTTGATCTCCCTGGGGAATTCCTGCCCGTCTATCCGCTGATAGGAAGGATAGGTCACGGTAACACTCCTTCCCTGGCCTTCCTGAGAAATCTGTTGGGCGGTTGCCTTATAGGTCACCGGATCCAATAGGAACATCATTTTCAAAAATCGCTCCTGTTGGGGAACCAGCTGGTAGCCTTGTGTGGATTGGGTCAGCTCGTAACGATCTTCCCGCAGGCTATAGATGGTCTGGCCTATTAGTAAGTTTTGTACCTTTTCAAAATCCAGCGGCGTACCCAGTAAATTGCTCAGCAGCCTGAAGTCCCCGTCAAAGTAACTTCCCCTGATTTTCTCATAAAATTGCACCTTGTCCTGAGTGATCATCACCTTGGCAAGGGTAATGCCCAGCATCTGACCACTCATCCAAATGGTATCGTTTTTCTTCATCCGGAAGCTCACAGTGGCAGCCTGCGACCGGTCCTCGGTCTGCAGTTGTACCCTGAGCCGGCCCTGAAGGGTTTCAAACTCCGCTTCATTAGCATAATGATTGGTGATCACCTCCACTGCAGCCGCGTCTCTGGTGGCTATGGCCCCCGGGCCCGATCTTCTGGTCCCACAGGAGGTTATAATAAGGGCCAAGATTGCTACGATAACTAAATTCGCTCTATTCATCCAATATTTTCAATTTAAGTCTGGCCAGGCTGCGGGCATATCCGGCTGCTTCTTTAACCGCACCCATTGCTCTTGTGGCCACCACCATTTGTTCGTAAAAAGCAACTTCCAATTCAGGGTCATTATCCAGATGAGTCAGTCCCTGTTGCAAGCGATCCAGCGCCAGCTGATGCTCTCCTGTCCCGTTATATGCCGTTCCCTGTAAAAGATACATAAACGGATGGGTAGGGAATCGTTCCAACCCTCGACTGCTCAGTTCGATCACGTCCTGATAGGCGTGAAGTTCCGTTTGCAATAACAATGCCTTAATGACCAGCTCCGGACTGGATATTTTTTCAGATAAAGCTTGCCCATAGTATTCCAGCGCCCGGTAGTACTCATGACGACCCAGGTAGAAATCACCCACTTCCTCATGAACCTGCGTGGTGCTGAGCTTCTGAGCAAAAAGCTTTACCACTTCTTCCAGTCGCTCCTGCCCTTGCCCATGAGACTCCAAATGCAACAATACATCATTCAAAACCTCAAATCTTACTTCATCCTCCAGTTCTCTCCCTTGCAATAGCGTCCGCATCGATTCCATGGCCGAATCAAAACGGTCCTGGTCCAGATAAAATTTGTACAGGGCCAGATGCACCATCTCCGAAGACGGATTTAGCTCCAGCAGCTGTTCTGCTGTATCAAAAGCCATCTGCTGTTGATCAGCTTCCACGTAAATAAAAATCAGGTTCAGGTAATGGCGTTCCTCCCGGGGCTCCTGGCTGATTCTTTTCTTCAAATCTACTATCTTCCCCTCTACATTATCCGTCACTGCATAAATCTGTCTACGAAGGCCGGTCCTTCGCGGGTGATATCCCCATTGCTCATCCAACTGATCCAGGAGCTCTAAGGCCGCGTCATACCGCTTTGTTACAAAATACATGTGGGCCAGATCTTCTCGATAGTTTTGGTTGACCTGACTCAGCTCCTCAGCCACTTCGAGCGCCTCTTCAAACTGGTGGCTGAGTACGTAAGATTTATACAAGTCAAGCAGTACGAGCTGGTTCTTCGGAGCCAAAACCCGTGCCTGCTTTAGGAATTTGGCCGCGCGGTCGTAGTTGCCAAGCAAATGATGAATTTTCCCCAGCTCATGATAAACAGCCGGCTCGGAATCATCGATCTCCAGACACCGCTCCAAAGCAACTAGCGCTTTGTTGTAATTCTCCAGGGCCTTTTGTTTCAGGGCTTCAAAATAAGCTTCCAGAAACACCTCTTCGGCTGCCTGGAGCCCCACTATCCCGCCCTTGTCTACAGGCTCCTCTTCTGCCTGGGAAACAGCCGAACCACAAGCTGTACAAGCCCAAAGGATCAAGCACATTCCCAGTAGCTTCCTCATAGCACGAATGATTATCTCTTACTCCAAAACCGAATAGTCCCCGATGCTGATCTGTGTAAACTTGCCGTCAAACCGGGCATGGTTCCCTATCATGGCGTTGTCGAGCCTTGCATTTTTTACTGTTGCATGGGTCTGAATCAGGCTGTTTTCGATCCTGGAATTTTCCACCACACTATTGTCTCCTATGGACACGTCGGGGCCAATTGTGGAATTTACTATCCGGACATTCTTCCCAATATAACAGGGTTCAATAATTTCAGAATCCACCAGTTGGACCGAGTCCGATACCAGGTTTTCTTCCCCCCTTAAAAATTGCAACATGCGACCATTGGTCTCCACGGTGACATTTTTATTTCCACAGTCCATCCAGTGATCCACCTTTCCAGGCACAAACCGCATTCCATTGCGCTTCATGGCCTCAATTCCGTCATTGATCTGGTATTCTCCACCTCGGATTATATTCTGGTCCAACACGCCCTGT
>JAJUIC010000175.1 GCA_029265595.1 Flavobacteriaceae bacterium | reverse complement strand
TGAGATTTACTCAGGCAATGCTTTTCCAGTAGATGGTGGGCCTTTATAATTAAAATGGGTGCTGCCGCTTCAAACCCTACGCGCCCTTTTATGCCGATAATCGTGTCACCCACGTGTATATCTCTTCCTATGGCATATTGGGAGGCGATATCATTCAATTTCCGGATATTCTCCACAGGGGTGTTTTCCCGTCCGTCGATACTCACAATCGTGCCCTCACGGAATCCCAATGTAATTTTCTGAGGTTCCTCTTTTTTCAAAGGAGAGGGATAAGCCTCCTGCGGGAGCGGCTTGAGGGATTCCAAGGTCTCCACACCTCCCACACTGGTACCCCATAATCCTTTATTGATGGAGTATTTGGATTTTTCCCAGTTCATATCCACGCCATTCTCAAGGAGGTATTGGATTTCCTGTTGCCTGGTGAGGTGTTGGTCTCTAATGGGGGTGAGGATCTCCATCTGGGGAGCTAAGGTCTGAAAGATCATATCAAAGCGTACCTGATCATTACCGGCACCCGTACTACCGTGTGCAATATAATCTGCACCGATTTTTTTGGCATAGTTCACAATCTCGAGAGCCTGGACGATACGTTCAGCACTGACTGAGAGTGGATAGGTATGATTTTTCAGGACGTTCCCAAAGATGAGGTATTTCACCACTTTTTGATAAAAACTCTCAATGGCGTTGATACTGGAGTAACTGGCTACACCCATTTCCAGTGCTTTGCTTTCAATGTCCTTGATCTCGTCATCCGAGAATCCACCCGTGTTGATGGTGACGGCATGGACCTCTAATTGCTTTTCTTTAGAGAGGTAGGTGGCACAGTAAGAAGTATCGAGCCCGCCACTATAGGCTAAAACTACTTTTTTCATTGTTGTTTAATTTTATTGAATAAGCTGAGTTTGATGCTTTTAATGCTTTTAAATCCCTTGTTTTTTGGATCGGTATTTTCTTCAGTTTTTGGAGCTGCTTTCTTAGCGGGGTCATATAGCATCCCGGTACACAGGCACATCTTACGATTGGTTCTGGTCAGGATGTCGTAATTGGTACAAGTCTGGCACCCGTTCCAGAAGCTTTCATCATCCGTTAGTTCTGAAAAGGTAACAGGCTGATACCCGAGCTCATAATTGATTTTCATGACGGCAAGTCCGGTCGTTATACCAAAAATCTTGGCTTGAGGATATTTCTTTAAGGAAAGATCCAGAACAGCTTTCTTTATCTTCTTTGCCAGTCCCTGATTTCTGAAATCGGGATGAACTATCAGACCTGAATTGGCCACAAATTTTTCGTGACCCCAGATTTCGATATAACAAAATCCCGCGAATCGCTCATTATCCAGGGCAATTATGGCGTTTCCATTCTTCATCTTGCCAAGGATGTACTCCGGGGTTCTGCGTGCGATTCCAGTGCCACGTACTTTGGCGGATTCCTGGATGGTATCACAGATAATCTGGGCGTATGGAGCATGCTCCATTCCTGCAATGACAATCTCCATCGTCATGTAGTATTAAGTTTTTAACTGAGTGAAAAAGGGGGTTTGGGAGAGGGAGCCGGACACACCTAGGCTCCAAAAGAACTATACACGCCCAAGGCGGCGGCGGAAATAATGACGCAGCGCAAGTGTTTCAGTAGAATTACTGAAGCGATTTAAAAGTGATATTTGTGGGAAGTGGTTCAAGAAATCGGATTCAAAATTTAGAAAAAACAAGGCACAAAGAGAAGTTGCTTAGCGGCGGCGCCGGAAGCAATAATACAGCCTGTTATTGTGAATCGTCAAAACCATAAAACAAATGTAGGACAAAAATTATAATGGCAAAGCCTCAGGGAGTAAATTTTTAGGGATGAATGGAATATTTGTGATTATGACCGATCCGGGATGTAAAGCTTTGTTAATATCAGACCCAAACCGATCTACTTAAAAAGGTAGATACCGGTGAACAAGCCGAACCCTCAGGTTCATTACCTGCTCTATTTAGAATTACTGGCCTTCACAAAATCAGAGATTAGGTAAGAGAGTGCTTTTCCTACCGGGTACTGGGGGGTAGGAATGGCTTCACAAAGGTGAAGGTACTTGCAGTGTTCCTTCTGCGCAGCGGCACGAACCATTTCCCGGACTGCGTTCAAAGTGAATCCGGTAGGAGAGAGGGCGCTACTGGGAAAACCGGCTATCACATCACAGTCTATTTCCAGACCAAAGGAGTTGGTGCCTATTTCATCCAGCATTTCCAAAAAGGCTGTAAAGCGATTTAAATCACTGAGTTCTTCAAAAAGAACGAATTGCCTTTCTGAAGATCCGGCCATTTGATCAAAAATGTATTGTGGTGTGTAGTTCTGGTGAAGACCGAACACCCCATAAGATCTGACAGCACCTTCAGAAATGGCATAGCTGAATCCATTTCCGCTATGACGATGTTCTAGTCGGCGTAGGTCGGTATGGGCATCAATATTAAGTACATTAATTCCCTGATGTAATGCATCGGAGGTTCCGGTAAGCATGCCATAGGCATTGTTGTGACCGCCGCCTACCACGATGGGACGCTTTCCAGCGGCCACCACCTCCCGCACTACCAGCCGAAGGGCACGATCAATCTCTTCTACCAATTCTCCCATTTTAATAAAGTAATTCGGGTCGGTGGGCTCCAGGTTAGAAGCTACTTCCATCTCCCGGCTGCAATCAATTTCTCCCAGAAGCAGGAACTCCTTCCCTGAGATAAACTGGTTTTCCTGGATATTGAGAAAGCTACTGAGGGTTTCATTCCAGGCTGCAGCCGTACCGATTTTACCGAAATTGGCCCGGACCCCGATATCTTCGGGTACACCAAGTAAAACATAAGGGGCCTCCGCGTCTTTTACTTGCTCATCCGGCTTTAAGAAAGTGATATGTTCTCCCAGTTTGGTTTCCCCGGGTCGGGAGGAAAGGTATTCCCGGAGTATTCGGGAGGTATATTTTTTAAGTTGTGCCATCGAAATAGTTTCTGTGGATTACCACTTTCTTCCGTTAATAAAAACCTTTTCAATATGGTTTGTGCCAAATGAATAGGGAAGAAAACCGTAAGAAGGTACTTCCTTGGTGAGGATGAGGTTTGCAGCCTTCCCT
>JAJUIC010000024.1 GCA_029265595.1 Flavobacteriaceae bacterium | reverse complement strand
TGGCTGGATTGGGATAAAAATGAGATGTATGAAGTGCGGTTTGACAATGGAATTAAATTGGATTTTGATCAGGATGGAAACGTCACTGAGATAGATAGTAAACAAGGAGAAGGAATTCCTCTGGAAGCCTTACCCGATAAAATTCGTCAATATCTGGAAGAGTCTTATAGCGGTATTGAAGTAGTAAGTTGGGAAATGGATCGCCGGGATCAGGAAGTGAAACTGGCTGATGGAACAGAATTGGAATTTGACAGTAATGGAAATTTCCTTAAATTAGACTAATCAAGACAATGGTTTTGATGTATTAGAGGGAGGGGGTCATCAATGATGGCCCCGTTTTTATTTGCCTGCTTCTTCCAGAAAATCCCTTATTTTTCTTAGCATTTCTACTACATATCCTAAGCTGGAATTTAACGTGGCGGGTGTCGGGCATATCTTTTTTATTTTCTACTTTTGGAAAAATTCCTAATTCAAATAGGATTTAATCCAAATCGATATGAAGGAGAGTGCGATATTACATCTGGACCTGGATACCTTTTTTGTTTCTGTAGAGCGTTTACTGCACTCTGAATTAGAACATAAGCCGGTACTGGTGGGAGGTTTGGGGGATCGGGGTGTGGTAGCGGCCTGTAGTTATGAGACGCGTCGTTATGGAGTGCATTCGGGTATGGCCATGACGGTTGCCCGGAAGCTCTGTCCGGAGGCTATTGTGATTAAAGGAAATTCAGGGACTTATACCAAATATTCTCAGCAGGTGACCGAGATTATTCAGAGTCAGGTTCCGGGTTTTGAAAAAGCCAGCATTGATGAATTTTATGCGGATCTCAGCGGAATGGATCGATTCTTCGGAATCTATCGGTTTGCCAGTGAACTCCGGCAAACCATTATGCGGGAGAGCGGATTACCCATTTCTTTTGGCCTCTCGCGCAACAAAGTTGTATCTAAAATAGCAACCGGAGAAGCTAAACCCAATAATCAATTGGTGGTTTCTTATGGAAAGGAACGCGATTTCCTGGCGCCTTTATCCGTGGGGAAAATTCCGATGATCGGCAGCAAGACACATCAGAAGCTGTTAGGCCTGGGGGTGCACAAGATCCAGACCTTACAGGAGATGCCCGTGGAGTTGCTGGAGAGTGTGTTGGGGAAAAATGGCCGTACCATCTGGAAACGAGCCAACGGGATTGATGATACTCCCATTATGCCTTTTCACGAGCGAAAATCTATTTCTGCAGAGCGTACTTTTCACCGGGATACCACAGATATGATGAAGCTGCGGGCTACCCTGACAGCGATGACAGAGAATCTCGCCTATCAATTAAGGGGTGGAAACAAGCTGACTTCCTGTATTAGCGTAAAGATTCGGTATTCGGATTTTAATACCTATTCCAAACAAGCCAAAATACCCTATACCAGTGCGGATCATATATTAATTCCAAAGATTCAGGAGCTCTTTAGCCAGTTATATAACAGGCGTCTGCTGATTCGGCTGATTGGAGTCAAATTCAGTGACCTGGCCGGAGGCAATTATCAAATTAATCTTTTTGATGACTCTCAGGAAATGCTCAGTCTGTATAATTCTCTTGACGGAATTCGCAAACGTTTCGGAGAGCATAGTGTGATGCGGGCATCCACTATAGGAGGGACTCAGGTAGGACGAATGAACAATCCTTTTGATGGAGCTCCGCCCATGTTATATGCCCATCGGCAGCAATAATTCAGCTTTGCAACACAACATGTATTTAAACTGTCATACATATTATTCCTTGCGATACGGGACTTTTTCTCCGGAAGCATTGTGTGAACTGGCCCGCGAGCATGGGGTACAGACTTTGGCACTGACCGATATCAACAATACTTCTGCTTGTATGGACTTTATCAAGATTGCTCCCAAATACGGAATAAAGCCTTTAGTGGGAGTGGATTTTCGAAATGGAGTTCAGCAACAGTATGTGGTGCTGGCTCGTAACAATAAAGGGTTCCGGCAACTCAACATTCACCTCTCTCAGTACCTGCACCAGCAAGAGCGTTTCCCTTCCCGGGCTCCGCTTTTGCCGGATTGTTATGTGGTGTATCCCTGGGAGCGCCTGGAAGGGGAAGTGACCTTGAGGGAGAATGAGTTTATTGGAGTTTCCGTAGAGAATCTTGGGAATTTTCGTTTCTCCCGCTATTGCAAGCTCCTCGATAAGCAGGTATTGCTGCAGCCGGTAAGTTTTCGAAATAAAAGGGATTTCAATGCTCATCGATTGCTGCGCTGCATTGGTAACAATACGTTACTGAGTAAGCTGCCTGTAGCGCAGCAGGGGAGCTTGAGTCATCGCATGCAGCCTGAGGAAATCCTGGAGCAGGAATTTGAAGATTTCCCGCAATTGCTGAAAAATACCCGGGCTATAATGCGGGAGTGTCAGGTGAGCTTCGGCTTTGGAAAGCAGCGGATCAATCAAAACTTACAGGTATTCAGTACCAGTCCCGAAGAGGATGCCCGTATGCTGCGCAAATTGTGTGAAGAACGTTTGCCTGGGCGCTACCCTGAGCTTACAGACAAGATCAGGATGCGGGTGGAGAAAGAACTGCAGGCTATCATTAATCTGGGCTTTGTTTCTTATTTCCTGATCAATCTTGATATTGTAGAATATGCGCGCTCCCGGAATTATCCTTTTATCGGAAGGGGAAGTGGAGCCAACTCAGTAGTGGCTTATGTGTTGGGAATTACCAATGTGGACCCGATAGAACTGGATTTGTATTTTGAGCGATTTATCAATGCACATCGAAACTCTCCTCCTGATTTTGATCTGGATTTTTCCTGGAAAGACCGGGAGGATGTTACGGCCTACATCTTCAAAAAATATGAAAATACGGCTTTGCTTGCCGCCTATGTGACCTTCAAGCGCAGAGCAGTGATGCGGGAGCTGGGGAAGGTATTTGGCCTGCCCAAAGAGAACATCGACAAACTTTCAGCAGGTTGGTACACCCCCGGGGATCTGGATGAGGTGGAGCGCCTGGTTTTGCGTTATAGTAAACTCATAGAGGGGTTTCCAAATTACCTGAGTGTGCATGCCGGTGGAATTATGATACTGGAGCGACCGGTACATGATTTTTCGGCTACTTTTCTTCCTCCAAAAGGATTTCGGACGGCTCAGATAGATATGAATATCAGTGAGGAGGTAGGAATATTTAAATTTGATATTCTCGGACAGCGAGGCCTTTCTAAAATTGTGGACGCTGTAGACCTGGTTCGGGAAAATCAGCCAGACGCGCAAATTGAGGACCTCGACCGGGTGGAGGTGTTCAAAAGGGATCCGGAAATTAATAAAATGCTCAGCAAAGGAGACTGTATGGGAGTGTTTTATGTCGAATCTCCTGCCATGAGAGGGCTTCTGACCAAGTTGCAAACAAGCACTTATCTGGAACTGGTGGCGGCCAGCTCTATTATCCGACCCGGAGTCTCAAGTGGAGGCATGAAGGAGGAGTATATCAAAAGGCATCGGGATCCTTCCCGTCGCCAGCAGGCTCACCCGGTACTTTATGAAATCTTGAAAGAGACTTATGGCGTGATGGTTTATCAGGAAGATGTACTGAAGGTTGCGCATTATTTTGCAGGTCTGAGCCTGGAGGAAGCCGATGTGCTGCGACGAGGGATGAGCGGGAAGAAAACAGCTAAGGGGCAGATGGAAGCCATTGAGGCGAAATTTCGCAGAAACTGTCGTGAGAAGGGCTATGACAAGCAACTAATCGATGAGGTCTGGGAACAAATTGCGGCTTTTGCCGGGTATGCTTTCCCCAAAGGACACTCAGCTTCCTATGCCGTGGAGAGTTATCAGAGCTTGTATTTAAAACGGTATTTCCCTTTGGAATTTATGGTGGCTGCGCTTAATAACGGAGGTGGGTTTTACGATGTGGAGACGTATATCCAGGAAATCAGACGCTGTGGTGGCAGGGTGCACCCCCCCTGCGTCAATCGCAGCGACCACCCCACCAGTATCCGGGGAAAAGATATCTATTTGGGATTGGGGTATTTAAAAGAACTCGAGGTGGATTGTATCCGCAGAATTATTGAAAACAGACAGTTCTTCGGGCCCTTTCGGTCACTGGATGATTTTTTGGACCGGGTACCCGTTTCCATGGACCAACTGGCGATCTTGCTGAAGGTGAATGCATTTCGCTTTACAGGAGAGGATAAACATCATTTGCTGTGGAAAGCACATTTTAAACTGAATCGTTTGAAGGGAAAGTTGCAGCAACCGCGTTTGTTTGCCTTTCCTCAAAGGGAGTTTGAGTTGCCGGCGCTGATGCAATCCAGGCTGATCGATGCATATGATCAGCTGGAAGTATTGGGATTTAATCTTTACAATCACTTTGAACTTTTGAAACACCCTATGGAGCCTGCTGTTAAGGCTTCCCAGCTGGCCGGTTATGTTGGAAAAAAAATCTATATCTACGGAGACTTAATCGTCACCCGGAGGGTGCGGACTTCCAACAATAAGTACATCTGTTTCTCTACTTTTTACGACAGCGAACTGACAGTTTTTGATACGGTACAGTTTCCCACCGAGGCAGAGCGTTACCCTGTCCGAAGTAAAGGGATTTATCTATGCTGCGCTACAGTAATAGAAGAATGGGGATATATTTCGCTGCAGGTGCATTGGTTGCAACGTCAGGAAACGGCTCCTGATCCCAGATCAGAAACCTCCTCCGCAATTTCCATTAGTTCCTTACGGCATCGGGGTCGTCGGCATACTTCTCGATCTCCGAGTTAAGTTCAGCACCCAGAATGATAATAAAACTGGTCAGAAACAGCCACATCAGAAGTACCACCACGGCAGAGAGTGATCCATACATCTCTCCGTAGCTTCCGAAATTACTGACATAAAAGGAGAAACCCCAAGAAGCAATCAGCCATAATAAGGTGGACAGACTGGCGCCGGGCAAAACCCATCTGGTTTTGGGAGTAGGCCGGAAAGGTGCGACCTTATATAGAACAGAGACAAAGAAAACAGCGATTAGGGCCAGTAGCAACCAGCGGGTCCAGCCGATCAGGTTTTCAATCTGATCCGGCAGCCCGAATCGTTCAATAAAGGCAGGAAAACCGACAATCAGGGTCATGCTCAGAATCATGAGAATAATGGAGCCAAGGGTAAACAGTAGGGTGAGCGCATTTTGTTTGATAAAGCCTCTGGAATTTTTAGTGTCATAGGCCATATCCACTCCTTTAAACAAGGATTTGGTTCCTTTATTGGCACTCCAGAGGGCCAGAATGATTCCGATGATGGTCCCCCAGCTCAGTGAATCCGAAGGCGTTTCGATGAGCTTGTTGATTTGAGTCTTGAGAATGTCATATGCCTGAGAAGGCATGATGGCTCCCAACTGCTGGAGCTGTGATTGCAGCTGATCTGAATCAATTACAAGACCATAGATAGAAATAAGTGCTACCAGAGATGGAAAAATGGCTAGAAAGGCATAAAAAGCTACCCCCGCAGCAAAGATGGAGGCATAATTCCGAGAAATTTGGTTATTGACCTCCAGGAGTATTTTTTTCCATCCGGAGAATCCTATGTTGACGGGGTGATGAAGTTGATTTTTAGGCACTACCCGCAGGTCCGGCCTCTTGTTTTTACCCATAATGAAGCGCATCGGTTAAACTTCAAATTACGGATTTGAAAGAGGTTAAACTGCTAAACGCGTGTTAAACCTGGATGAAAGGATTAGAAAGACTCCAATCGTTCCCGGAGGAGTTTTGTAGGATTTTAAAATATTTTCAAGCTGTAAAAGTGCAGTTCACCGATAAAACAGCACCACTTGTAGATGTAAATCCAGTTTAAGAGCGATTCTCTTGTGAGTGGATTTTCAATGTTTACTTTAGCGCTAAATTTTAACAGTTAAACCAGAAAAAAGTTTTCAAGATGAAGCTGAAAAACCATAAAGCATCAATATTGGCGGCCATCATCTTCGTTATCATTGCAGTTTTGTATTTCAGTTATTTGCTTTCAGATTTGTGAAATCTTGTTAAAAATTGGCTGGTAATTAAAATGTCCATTTACAGGAAATAAACCCCATAAAACCAAATTGAAAAAGCGGAGAAAATTTACCTTCTATTTTATTCTCAGCGGCCAGTTGAATTCTACGAAAATAAAGGAGCCAAGAGGTACAATTGCATGGGTCACTTGCCGAACCGCAAGAGCATCCAGAGCATAATACCATTCAGTACCAGTGCAGTTCCATTGGTGGCGATGATGGGGAAATCCTTTAAGATGACTCCATAAACAATCCAGAGTGCCAGACCCGTAATTAAAACCAGATAGGTTCCCAGGGAAACATCCTTGACTTTCTTAGTGCGCCAGGCTTTCAGAAGCTGGGGTATTACCGCTATGGTGGTACAAATTCCGGCCACCAGCCCCAGAATCATCACCCAATCCACTGCGCCGGTCAAGCCCCCACTATTTCACCCCCGTTAATATGCAGTACCTGTCCGGTCATATAGCTGCTGTCTTCACAAGCCAGGAAGACATAGGCAGGTCCCAGTTCACTGGGTTGACCAGCCCTTCCCAGCGGCACTTTCTTCCCGAAATCCTCTACCTGATCAAAGGTCGAAGGAATCAACGGCGTCCAGATGGGTCCCGGAGCCACTGCATTGACTCGGATATTTCGCTCGGCCAGCATCTTTGAAAGCGAGCGGGTATAAGAGGTAATGGCTCCTTTAGTGCTGGAATAATCCAGCAGGTGGGTGCTTCCGCGGTAGGCGGTCACGGAGGTGGTGTTGATAATACAGTCGCCCCCACTCAGATGGTGCAATGCTTCCTGTACTGTGAAAAAATAGGCGTAGATATTGGTTTCAAAAGTTTCCCGAAGGTGGTTGCTGGTCACCTCCTCCGGCTCATTCTCTGGAAACTGCGTACCGGCATTGTTGACCAGTACATTGAGTTTGCCATAATGAGCCACCGTGTCCTGGACAATTTTCTTGCAGAAATCTTCATGGCGTAAATCGCCTTTTAGCAGCAGGCACTGCTGCCCGGCTTCTTCCACCATACGGCGAGTTTCTTTGGCATCATTATCTTCAGAGAGGTAAGCAATGGCCACCTGAGCCCCTTCCTTAGCAAAATGAACCGCAGCACTTCTTCCTATTCCACTGTCTCCACCTGTTATTAAGGCTACCTTACCTTCCAGTTTTCCGCTACCCCGATAGTTTTTCCGGATAATTTCAGGTTCGGGATTCATTTGTTTTTCTGTTCCTGGACGGGACTGATCCTGTTCGGGAAATTCCTTTGGCTTACTCATGCTCCATGTTCTTTGGTTCCACTTCTAAAATAGGAAATCGCGCCGGGATGCCTTTAATGTTTAAGAAATAATTAAATCCAAACACGGGCCGGTCCCCGGGGCTTGTTACCTTTGTGTAAAATAGTGCAAGGGTGCAGGAATACGACATTATCATTATTGGAGGGGGAGCGGCTGGATTTTTTACAGCTATCAATGCAGCAGAGCGTCTGCCCGGTAAAAGGATTGCCATACTGGAACGGGGTAGGGAGGTTTTAAATAAGGTGCGGATATCCGGAGGAGGTCGTTGTAATGTTACCCATGCTGAATTTGATCCCGGGCAGCTGGTAAAGCATTATCCGCGGGGCGCTAAGGAACTTCTCGGCCCTTTCCATAAGTTTATGACGGGGGATACGATAGCCTGGTTTGAGGAGCGGGGCGTGGAACTCAAAACGGAAGAGGACGGGAGAATGTTCCCGGTAACGGATTCGTCCCAAACCATTATTGACTGCTTTGTTCAGCAAGCCAGCCGGCTGGGGGTGGAGGTGCTCATCCGTCAGGCGGTACAGGATCTTTTGTTTCATGGAGAAGGTTGGGAGATTGTTACCAAAACTACTCAGTTCAGGGCTTCTCAACTGGTCATTGCCTGTGGAAGCAATCCAAAAATGTGGAATCTTCTAAAGTCACTGGGACATTCCATTGTTCCCCCGGTGCCTTCTCTTTTCACCTTTGACGTGAAGGATTCCAGGATAATAGACTTGCCTGGCATCAGCTTGGAGGCTATTGTAGAGGTTGTGGGGACAGACCTCCAGGCCCAGGGCCCATTGCTGATTACTCATTGGGGACTGAGCGGTCCGGCCATTCTGCGTTTATCCGCCTGGGGAGCACGCCAGTTGAGCACCATGTCCTCGTTCCACATCCGGATTAACTGGTTAAATGGGGCGGCCTTGGAGCAGGTACTGATACAATTAAAAGAGAACAAAATACAGCTGGCACGGCAACAGGTGCGTTCAGCCACTCCTTTTAACCTTCCCAGGCGGTTATGGCAAAGCCTGTGTGCCGCAAGTGGGATACAGGGGGAGAAGAGGTGGGCGGATCTCTCCCGGGAGGAACTTAATTTCCTGAGAGAGGAATTAACCGGTGGAACTTATGAGGTCTCTGGCAAGAGTACTTTCAAGGAAGAATTTGTAACGGCAGGAGGCGTGGATTTAAAGGAGGTTGACTTTCGCAATTTTAAGAGTAAGGTGGTACCGAATCTGTTTCTGGCAGGGGAAGTCCTCAATATCGACGCTATTACGGGCGGATTTAACTTTCAGAATGCCTGGACCGGAGGTTATCTGGTGGCGCAGGCCCTATAGTCTTGACCTGATTTGGCCCGATGATGATAAGAAACTCCTTCCTCCTGGTCATCTGATTTTTGGAAAAGGTATATTTGTCTTTCAAATTTCAAAAATCATGAAGGACGCTGATTTTGTTTATAAGGGACCGGGCTCCTTAAAGAATGAGGGGAAAGTCACCTGGACCGCACCAAGTAATATTGCACTGGTCAAATATTGGGGAAAAAAGGGATTACAACTACCCGCAAACCCATCTCTGAGTCTGAGCTTGTCTACCAGTGCCACCACCACTGAGCTTAGTTATTGGTCGAATGAATCTTCTGATGAGGAGGTTTCTTTCGATCTGTTTTTTGATGGAAGTCCCAAACCGTCTTTTCGTCCTAAAGTGGCAGATTTTTTCAAACGAATTTTACCTTATGTTCCTTTTATAAAGGATTATCATCTTCAGATCAAGACGTCCAATACCTTTCCCCACAGTAGCGGAATAGCTTCTTCAGCTAGTGGTATGGGAGCTCTGGCCCTCTGCGTTATGAGTCTGGAGAAAGAATTATCGGGTCTGGAGGATGAAGATTATTTTCTGAAAAAGGCCTCGTTTTTGGCCCGCCTGGGATCGGGAAGTGCCTGCAGAAGCATAGAAGGACCGGTAGTGGTGTGGGGGGGACATCCGGAATACCCGGGCAGTAATGACCTTTATGGCGTCCGCTTTGCAGGAGGGATACATCCTATTTTTGAAACCTATCGGGACAGTATTCTGCTGGTGGATAAAGGTCAGAAAAAGGTCAGCAGTACGCTGGGTCATAACCTGATGAATGGCCATCCTTATGGGGAAAGTCGGTTTACACACGCCAACCAGAACATGAGCCGAATGCGAGATATCATGCGAAACGGGGATCTGCCGGAATTTGTTCAACTGGTTGAGAGTGAAGCCCTGACCTTACATGCGATGATGCTGACCAGCAATCCGTATTTTCTGTTGATGCGGCCCAATACCCTTCATATTATTGAATCTTTGTTTGAATTTCGCCAGGATACGGGTTATCAGGTCTCATTTACGCTGGATGCGGGGGCGAACGTTCACTTGCTGTATCCAAACGAAATCAGGTCCGAGGTTGAGGATTTCATTGCGTCCCATTTAAGGGCTTTCTGTGAACAGGGGCAATTCCTTCTGGACAGGGTAGGTTCTGGCGCGGAATTAAAATCAGAAAATTCTTAATGTTTTTCTAAATTTGAGAAAGCTTTAGAATGAGATAGTTGCGGCTTCCAGGAAATGCATTTATCTTTGTCCCTTGTGATGTTCAGTTTTTGTAGGGATAAAAAGCGGTAACATCCAGGAAATACCACATCGAATGAAAGGACCTTTATTTTATTCAAAAATTTTGCTTTTCGGGGAGTACGGAATCATTAAGGATTCTAAAGGCCTCTCCATTCCTTACAATTTTTACAATGGTGCCCTGAAGGTGGATGAAAATCCATCGGAGAAATCCATCAAGTCCAATCAGAATTTGCTGCGTTTCGCGGGCTACCTAAAGCAGCTCCAGCAGGAGCGGCCTGAACTGGTACAGTTTGATCTGGTGGCACTGGAAGCGGATATTGCCAAAGGAATGTATTTTGATTCGAGTATTCCTCAGGGTTACGGGGTGGGAAGTAGCGGCGCTCTGGTGGCTGCTATTTATGATGAATATGCCAAAGATCGGATTACCGTTCTGGAGAATCTGACCCGGGAAAAGCTGCTAAAGCTAAAAGAAATATTTGCAGCAATGGAATCCTTCTTCCACGGTACTTCCTCAGGTCTTGATCCTTTGAACAGTTATCTGAGTATTCCAATTCTTATCAACTCCAAAGATCACATAGAACCCGCAGGCATTCCTTCTCAGGTGAGCAATGGGAAGGGAGCCGTGTTTTTGCTGGACAGTGGTTCAGTGGGAGAAACAGGACCTTTGGTTCAGATATTCCTGGAGAATATGAAACAGGAGGCGTTTCGAAAAGTCATCAAGGAGCAGTTCGTAAAGCATACGGATGCCTGTGTGGATGATTTTCTTAAAGGAGATGTGAAGTCCCTGTTCAAGAACATGAAACAGCTGTCTCATGTGGTGCTGAATAATTTCAAGCCTATGATTCCTGCACAATTCCACCAGTTGTGGCAGAAGGGAATTGAAACCAATGACTATTACCTGAAACTCTGCGGATCGGGTGGTGGAGGTTACATTCTGGGGTTCACTCAGGACTTTAAAAAAGCACAAGAGGCTCTGAAAGACTATAAATTGGAGGTGGTCTATAATTTCTGACCTCCATGGCGGCACTCTTCAATAAGCGATTTCTGCTGAAGGTTGTCAGCTTTATTTCTGTTATCAGAGGCTATAATATTCTGGTATTGGTACTGGCTCAGTATCTGACCTCCATGTTTATTTTAGCCCCGGACAAACCTTTAAGGGAAGTCCTTTTTGACCCCAATCTATTTTTTTTAGTGCTGGCCTCGGCCTCGGCCATTGCCTCTGGATATATTATCAATAACTTTTACGACGGTGGGAAGGACCTGATTAACCGGCCACACAAAACCATGCTGGATCGGTTTGTCAGCGAGCGTACGAAACTCTCGGTTTATTTTATTCTCAATCTGACCAGTATATTCTTCGCCAGTTACGTCTCCTTTAGAACGGTGGTGTTTTTCTCCCTTTATATCTTTATGATTTGGTTGTATTCCCACCGGATTAAAAGACTCCTGTTCCTAGGAACGCTGGTTTCCACTATTTTGGTGATCACTCCGCTGTTTGCGATTTTCATCTATTACAAAAACTTTGACACGGTTATTTTTGTCCATGCCTCCTTTCTTTGTATCCTGGTGGTGATGAAGGAACTGCTTAAGGATCTTCAGAACCTGAAAGGGGATCTGCTACAGGGGTACCGCACCATTCCAGCTGTATATGGAGAGGGCCTTACCAAGCGTCTGCTGGGGGGATTGACCCTCCTAAGTACCATACCCGTTTACTTTTTGATTTTTCATTTCGAGATCGGGCATATGGATCTGTTCTTCAAAGGGGCTCTGCTTCTAATGGTGGTATTTCTGATCGTTTTGTTTTTCTTCAATGTACCCTGGCAGTACCTTTTGCTATACAACCTTCTGAAGTTGGTAATCGTGGGAGGCGTGTTTGGCATCCTCCTGATTGATATCAATACGCTGATAAATCGCGTTTTTTAATTTTTATCCGGATATGAAAGGATGCCAGATTCTTATGCGTCATTCTCTTTACTATCTTTGTAGAAAATTTAGAAGTTATGAGCAGAAGAGATGGAAGTACCCGGAAAACTTATGGAGGACGCCAGGGCGGAGGTGAGCGAAAGAAATCCCACGCCAGAGGTAACGCTCCAGTGGATTCTTATCAGAAAGCGGGGAAATCCATGGCTCGGGGGAACGCCCCTGTGAAGAGAAAGGTGAAGGAAACAGATGAGGGGATGCGACTCAATAAATACATCGCAAACTCGGGAATATGTTCCAGAAGAGATGCCGACCTGTACATATCTTCCGGAAATGTTACCGTGAACGGAAAGGTTGTTACCTCTATGGGGTACCGGGTTTTACCTGCGGATGAGGTGAAATTCGATGGGCGGGTGATTACTCCGGAAAAAGCTGAATATATACTGCTCAATAAACCCAAAGGGGTGTTTGTTACCGGGAATCCCGATACCAATGGGCGCACCGTCATGGATTTGATCCGGAATGCTACCAAGGCAAAATTGGATCCGGTGGGAAAACTCGATACACAGGCCATGGGTCTGATATTATTTACCAATGATGGGGCCATGGCCAAAAAACTGGCGGATCCCAAAGGTATCCGGCAAATTTATCACGTAGAACTGGACCGGGAACTGGCAGTGGAGGATCTGGAAAAAATACGCAAAGGAGTCTATATTGAAGGAAGACCGGTGCCCGTCACGGAAGTGAGTTTTGTAGAGAATCGTCCCCGAAAGGAAGTAGGAATAGAACTGCGTTCCATAAGAAGGCATATCGTACAGAGGATATTCAAAAGTCTGGGTTACGAGGTGGTCAAGCTCGATCGCGTGGTTTATGGGGGGCTCACTAAAAAGGATCTGCCCAGAGGCCGCTGGCGCGTACTGACCAAACAGGAGGTTATCAACCTGAAAAATCTTTAGGTCCTACTCCATGATTCTTACGCTAATTCTGCTACTGCTGAAAACTACCTGAGCAGACCAATGCGGTCATGTATTACCTGTCCAGGCGGAATTGGTTCCTTGCCCTTTTTTCAACCCTTGTAATTCGTCCAAGGGCCAGTGGTATTAATTGAGATGCAAAATGCTGCTATAAAGCCAGTTGTGTCAGTAAATACTGGCTCCTGAACCCTTTTTGTCTGCCTTTACAGACCGAAAAAATTTTAATCCGCCGAATGGGATTATTATCTACATTTGCACCATCTAAAATGTGCCGATGAAGACATCCCTTCAGCTGTCAGTCAGCTGTTGTGGCGGGTTAAGCCCAGCCATGTTCTCCACCATTTTAAAGGCTTGCTACTTCTGTAGCGGGGACTTAACATTAATTTATAGCCCAATCTTTTCAGGGCTGCTAGATAATTTCTAATTTCCTTTCTTCTAATTTTTTAACTAAAGCCTTGAATACAAAATACATTGACCTTATTCATCAGACGTACTACTTCCCACAGGAAGAGTTTACGTTGGACGGAGACAATTTGGAGTTTCACGGAATTGACCTAATGGGTCTGATTGAGAAATATGGAACACCCCTGAAGTTCTCCTATCTGCCAAAAATTTCAGACAACATCCAACGGGCGAAGAAATGGTTTAATCAGGCCATGGAAAAGCACCAGTACGAAGGTACCTATAATTATAGTTATTGTACCAAGAGTTCTCATTTTCAGTACGTACTTACGGAAGCTCTGAAGAATGACATTCATATTGAAACTTCTTCGGCCATTGATATTGAAATTGTGGAGAGTCTCAAAGCGCAGGGGAAACTCAGTGATCAGACCTACGTTCTGTGCAACGGGTTCAAGAGGGACTTTTATGTTTCCAATATTGCCCGCCTGATTAATAACGGACACCGCAATTGTATTCCCATTATTGATAACTTTGAGGAAATTCCATTGCTCTCTGAGGCCATTGATGGGAAGTTTCAGGTTGGAATTCGCATCGCCTCTGAGGAGGAGCCAAAGTTTGAGTTTTATACCTCCCGTCTGGGGATCGGGTATAAGAATATTGTTCCGATCTATAACCGACAGATTAAGGATCGGGATGATGTGGAACTTAAGATGCTTCACTTTTTTATCAATACGGGGATTCGGGACACCGCCTATTATTGGAACGAACTGCTGAAGTGTCTTCGGGTATACATCGACCTTAGAAGAGTCTGCCCTACTCTGGACAGCCTGAATATCGGCGGTGGGTTTCCCGTGAAGAACTCTCTTCATTTTGAATATGACTACGAGTATATGGTTGATGAAATCATCAATCAGATTAAGCTGACCTGTGAGGAAGCAGATGTGCCGGTCCCACATATCTTTACGGAATTCGGCAGTTTCACCGTAGGAGAAAGCGGTGGAGCCATATATGAAGTGCTTTATCAAAAACAACAGAACGACCGGGAAAAGTGGAATATGATTAATTCCTCTTTTATCACCACACTTCCCGATACCTGGGCCATTAGTAAAAAGTTTGTCATGCTACCGGTCAATCGGTGGAGAGATGAATACGAACGGGTGCTATTGGGTGGCCTTACCTGTGATAGCGACGATTATTATAACTCTGAGCAGAACATCAATGCTATCTACCTTCCCAAGTACAAGAGAGAAAAGCCATTGTATATCGGTTTCTTCAATACGGGAGCGTATCAGGATACCATAGGCGGAGTTGGGGGACTTCAGCATTGCCTGATACCACAGCCGCGGCATATACTCATTGACCGTAATGAAAATGGTGAAATTGAAACAGAAGTTTTCAGGGAACAACAGACCGGAAAGGATTTCCTTGAAATATTGGGTTATAAAATGTGAGGAATTTTAGTAATTTAACCAGATAATTACACCTTATCAGATAACACTAATAGTCTAACGATGAACAAAAAGAATTACGCCGGTATCCCAGATAAATACTCGCGCCTGGATGAGGCAAAGGTGGTGTTGATTCCGGTTCCCTATGACGGTACCAGTACATGGCAAAAAGGAGCCGATAAAGGCCCGGATGCTTTTTTGGAAGCTTCCGAAAACATGGAGCTGTACGATATTGAGACCCAGAGCGAAGTCTACAAAAAAGGAGTTTATTTGGCTCCCCCGGTGACGGAGAAATCCTCTCCGGAAAAAATGGTGGAAGCGGTTTATAAGACGACCAAAAATTACCTGAAACAAGATAAGTTCGTGACCCTGTTCGGGGGTGAGCACTCGATTTCCATTGGTTCGATCCGCGCCTTCAATGAAAGTTTTGAGGATCTGACGGTAGTGCAAATAGATGCTCATGCGGATCTTCGGCCTCAATACGACGGATCTTCCTGTAACCATGCCTGTGCGCTGCATGAAGCCAGTAAAACCACCAATTTAATTCAGGTGGGTATTCGCTCCATGGATATTTCCGAGCGGGAACATATGGATGAAAATCAGGTGTATTTTGCGCATGATTTGTATGAAGACTGGATGGATGACGCTATTGGCCAGATGTCACCCAATGTATTTATTACCATTGATCTGGATGCCTTTGATCCTTCCATTCTTCCTTCTACAGGAACTCCGGAACCGGGCGGACTTTTTTGGTACGAAACCCTGGATTTTTTGCGTATGATTTTCCGGAAGAAGAATGTGGTGGGATTCGATATTGTGGAGCTATGTCCCAATCCTCAGGAGAGGTCGTCCGATTTTCTGGCTGCCAAACTGTATTACAAAATGTTGAGTTATAAATTCAAATATCTAAATCCTAAAGAAAGAGAAGATGAGTAACGGATCAATCACCAACTTTATAGAAAAGTATTATAAACACTTTAATGCCGCTACTTTGGTGGACGCCGCCAAGGGTTATGAAGCGCAGCTTAAGGATGGTTCTAAAATGCTGGTGAGTCTGGCGGGAGCTATGAGTACTGCGGAACTGGGGAAAATATTTGCTGAAATGATACGGCAGGATAAGGTGCATGTGATTTCTTCCACCGGGGCTAATCTGGAAGAGGATGTAATGAACCTGGTGGCGCATACTCATTATAAAAGAGTTCCTCATTATCGCGATCTAACCCCAGAGCAGGAATATGAACTCTTGGAAAAGGGGCTGAACCGGGTGACCGATACCTGTATTCCTGAGGAAGAAGCCTTCCGGCGTATCCAGAAGCATATTGTCAAAATCTGGAAAGATGCGGAGGAAAAAGGAGAGCGGTATTTTCCGCACGAGTTCATGTACAAACTATTGCTTTCCGGTGCCCTGGAAGAATATTATGAAATCGATCTTAAGGACTCCTGGGTATATGCTGCTGCCGAGAAAAACCTTCCGATGGTCGTTCCGGGATGGGAAGACAGCACGATGGGTAACATTTTTGCCTCCTATGTCATAAAGGGAGAGCTGAAAGCCAGTACGGTGAAATCCGGAATTGAATACATGACCTTTCTTGCGGACTGGTACACTAGCAATTCTTCTGAGGGAATCGGTTTCTTCCAGATTGGAGGAGGAATAGCCGGAGACTTTCCGATCTGCGTGGTGCCCATGCTATATCAGGATTTGGAAAGAACGGATACTCCATTCTGGAGCTATTTCTGTCAGATCTCAGATAGTACCACCAGCTATGGTTCTTATTCAGGGGCCATTCCCAATGAGAAAATTACCTGGGGAAAACTGGATATTGATACCCCAAAATACGTAATTGAAAGTGATGCTACCATTGTAGCACCCCTAGTGTTTGCTTATTTACTGGGTATGTAACGTAATAAGGGGCGGCTGAATTGGGTCGCCCTTTTAAATTCCTGCCCCACCCAGCACTTCCAATTGATGGCCGGATCGGGGTTGCTGATCCAGTAAAGGCATCGCCTTTGTAATGAGCTCCTTCACGCCCTCGACATGTAGGGAATTCGCGTGGTCTTCTTTGCTCTCCCAAATTTCTGTTACGTAAACAGCCTGTGGTTCGCCGGGATTCCTGCTCACAACATAGACTATACAACCCTTGGCAGTGGCTACAAGTTCAGAAGCCTGGAGTAAAATATCGGCAAGCTGCTCCGACTGCCCTTCTTTTGCAATTAGTTTTCCGTGTAAAAGAAATTGTTCCATATTTTCCTCATCGGATTCTGGAGTTTGGCTGTTTCCGCTCGTGAAGTAGAGTAGAATGACAAATAAGAAAATCTTTTTCATGCACACCTTCAATCAGTAATTTTCTTGGTAAATGGATTATCGCGATGCTCTCACGACTTAAAAGTATAACATATATTCTTAAAATTGTTTTTCTTTCCCTGAATTTTTGAAATAACAGGATCATTTAAGAAAGTAGGAGTTGATTGATACATTTTTCCAGCCGCACCAGGAAGACATACGCATTGATTTCTTAACGAGGAATATTGGGTTCTGAAGACTGGTCTTTTGAGAGTTTCAGGGGCTATATGCGCTGAAATAGCTCTTTTAACAACAGGATCAAGTCAGGTTCGGCTTTTGCTGCTGAATCCAAAATATCCTGAATGGAAACTTCCTGCAAATTATCCGGATCTCCTTCATCTGTCATAATCGATATAGCGGCTACGGGAAGGTTGAGGTGATTGGCTACAATGACTTCGGGAACCGTGCTCATGCCAACAGCATCTCCTCCGATGAGTCGCAGAAAACGGTATTCCGCCCGTGTTTCCAGCTGAGGCCCCGTCAAGGCGATGTAGACTCCCTTTCGAAGCGTGATGTCTTTCGCTTTGGCGATTTCTTCCAGATATGCGTTCATCTGGGGATCGTACGGCTGGCTCATATCGGTAAATCGGCTGCCGAACTGCTCTACACCTCTGAAGGCTAACGGCGAGCCGATCTGAAGATTGATGTGGTCGTCTAAAAGCATGAGTTCCCCTTTGCGAAAGTCAGGATTGAGTGCTCCTGAGGCATTGGTCACTATTAATTTTTTAATTCCTAACTGATTCATGATGCGAACGGGATAGGTCACATCCCACAGGGAGTACCCCTCATAGTAATGAAAGCGACCCTGCATGACAATAACGGTTTTGCCGGCAATCCGGCCATAGATCAATTTTCCTTTATGGAATTCAACAGTGGCTGTGGGGAAATTGGGTATGTGATTGTAACTCACTTCGTGAAGAATTTCCATTTCTTCTACTAGTTTTCCCATGCCGGAACCCAGAATGATTCCAATTTCAGGATCATTGAAGCCCCGTTGCTGGAGGAACTCCGTCGTCTTATTCAGTGATTTTATCATGTATGGTTGAGGTCTAATTTAAGACATAGATACTCATTATTTGCGGGAAAACCTCTGGGTCGTGGACCCAAATATGAGCTTTGTACAGTTGTTGTGCAAAGCGCAAGAAATCAGAGCATACTTTCGAAGGTAAAGAGGAGCTTTCAATTAAGGCTTGTGATATATCACGAGCCGATGCTTTGGTTTTTGCGGATAATTTAAAACCCGCCAGCTACCCAAAGAATACCCAGAACAATGATGGCAATAATCACGATGATTCCGATCAGGCCATAACTGCTTTGCTGCTTTTCCTCGGTAGACTGATTGACATGATTCCTGCGTTTGTCTTTAGGTGTCTCAACCGGTGTCGATTTTTTATTTTCTGTTCGATCTGTAGCCATGGTAGTTGAAATTAATACTTACCAAATTACGAAAGTTTTGGAGTCTCGCTCAATTTTAATGGTGGTTTAGGTGCTGTTTTAATAAAAATTTAAAGGTTAAGAGGAAACGGAAGGGCTGCATTGGGCTGTATTCTGATAAATGCCGATGGTTCCAGGGGAGAACTTTTGGGTGAGGACCAAAGATTTAGAATACGAATAGGAAATCATAACCGTATAATGTTCTAAAAAACAGGCGTAATAGTCAGGGGTGAGACAATTAAGGTGTAATACCTTCAACAAATTAATTTAACTTTTATTTTAATGTTAAAAATATCTCCTGTGAGGTGGCAATATATTACTTTCAGTTCATCCTCCCAATCAATGTTGAACTGTGTAATTAAAAAAGGTTGCCAAATGGAAAAAACTACTTTCTCAAGTAAGAAGAGGCGGTTATTGGTCATCACCCCTAAAAAAGTATGGCGAATAATGGCTGGAATAATTCTGGTCTTATTGGCCTTCCAGGTGTTTCATGTTATAAGCGAAACTTTGGGGTACAACAATAAGCTTACGGAGTATGCGAAGCACTTTTTTAATTTTCATTCTGAAAATAATTTTCCTGCCTTCATTTCCGCTCTCTTTTTAATGCTAGCCGGTATCCTGTCTCTGATTATGGGTTATTCCAAAAGTTCTGGAGAGAATAGGTATCATGAGAAGTGGAAAGTACTGGGGT
>JAJUIC010000142.1 GCA_029265595.1 Flavobacteriaceae bacterium | reverse complement strand
TGCAGCCGGCAAAAAGGTAAAAACCAGCGCATCGTGCGTGAGGCCTTGTGGAGCCCAATCACTTTGAGCGAAAATTCGTTGGTTGTCATAAGACAGGACCTGCCGACCCAGTTTGATGGAAAAATCCTCCGCGACCTCATAGGCCGCATAAGCCTCAAAGACAGCAATACCATTTTGATCTTTCGGGGTTTGCAGTGGGACGTCTCCCCAAATCCGCGTGTTTTGCAGCGAAAATCTCACCTGAAGCCGTTCCTGTTTATATCCCAGGCTCAGCCGGGTTCGCTGATTCACTAGTTCGGTTCCCTCCTGCTCATGGGATAGCAGGCTCTTGTAACCATTTCGAAGTTCCAGTCGGGGACGAAGTTCCAGGTCTGCATCAAACACCTGAGCAGTTGCTACAGATACCATAAGCAAAGACAGTAGTAGTACTATTGTTTTCATTAGGCTTGTCGGTTTTGTCTTTGAGCAAAGGACCGAAAAACCAGAAGCCTAAATTATGATTGGCATCATGTAGAAAAAATTAACGGAGGGAATCCCATGAAAAGGTTTTACAAGTAATTTTTTTCTAAACTTGTCCTGGCAGCAAACCTACGAACTGAACAATCCGGTTGAAGTTGTAGACTGCACGGGGCTACAGTTCCTTCAACACTTCAAAGATCCGATCTGACTGATTACCTTCCCATTTCAGCTGGCCGTTATACCAGACTTTAGTTACGATGGTATTATGATGCGCTTTATCCACCACGGCCCGAATCACGTCAGCATCAGTCTCAGAAAATTCGAGTTTTGTCTCGGAATAACCCTCTGCATCTGTGGTGGTACTAACAAAAACCTTTAGGTATTTTCCGTCCTCCCGCTCCTCGATTCGAAGTCCTTTGGGTTCGTTCAGATTGCCTTCAAAGTATTTCACCCATTGATTATCAACCTTGTGGTAAACCGTGATATCTGATAGCGTATACCTGTCTTCCATCTCCAAAAAATTATCGCCTTCCTTGGTGAGATATTTAATGGATACGCCCGTATCAATAACGACACAACAATTTTCAGCCTCGTCGGAAGAGCAGCCAGTCAGCGTCACTAGTGAGAACAACAACAAGAACCTTTTCATTTTTTTAAATTTAATGGTTCAAGATACATCAAAATGCAAAAAGAACTTTTACTCCATGGATGAAATTACAATTCCTCCTCAGGAAAAAGTGTCTAAGATGGAACCTTCCCCTTTTTTTTCTGCCGCTCCTCTGCTATACCAGAAAGGTCCCTTAAAAAAAGTAGTTCCGTGCCCATGAGCTTGACGGTTCGTTTCAATCAGGATTTTTCCTGGTACACCCGGACCCAATCCACCACCATTTCTACGGGTAGGTCCTCATCCTTGATCGAACCCACCCAACTTCCGCCCAGGGCCTGGTCCAGAATAATGTAAAATTGCTGATCGAATGGCCATTGTTGCCAATCGGCCTCATCCATTTTGGGATAAGTAAGGGTTTTTTCTCCATTGACAAAGAAATCAATTCTGTCAGGATACCATTCCATTCCAAACACATTGAAATCATCCGCTTTAATGGGGGAGGTCTGGGAGTGAATCGGATGCTCTCTTTCACCCTGAACGTTAATGTAATTCGAGTGCAGGGTTTGATAGACAATGGAGTCGTAATTCAGATGTTCCATTACATCAATCTCCCCGCTATGGGGCCAGCCCCCGTAAGTGGCCTCCTGCGGCATCAACCAGATGGCCGGCCAGGAACCCTTCCCTTTGGATAATTTGGCCTTTACCTCCAGTTTCCCGTATTTAAAGGCGAACTTCCCTTTGGTCTGGATACAGCCCGTTTGATAGGGTACCGAATCATTTTCCGTGGTATTGACAATTCCGCGCAGGTGTAACGTGCCATCTTTTACAAAAGTCGTTTGAGGACTATCCGCACAGTATCGGGCCCAGTCCGGAGTTCCCCTTCCGGAAAACTCCCAGTTATCCGAATCTGGTTTTCCGTCCTGCTTAAAATCATCCTCCCATACCAGGTGCCATTGAGGACTCTCATCCTGTCCATATACAGAAAAAGAAGTGATACTTGAGATCAGAAGAACTGTTATGCCGGTAATACGAGCTTTCATTGACATAATTGTTGGTTTTTTATTAAAGGTAAGCCGTTTCAGGTATATAAAGAGGTGATCAGAAGATTTTTATCCTGTTTTGCCCTACCAGATAAGTAGAAACCTCACAAATCAGCACGATCTGTGAGGTTTCTTTCTTTCTTCATCCCAAACGCAAATTTTTACATTTGCGCACCAGATCCGGCCTCGGTAGACCATCCCGGGTTTTGGTAGATTACAGAATCGGATGCATCAGAACCTTCACCAGGTACTGTAATTAAAAAGTGTTCCGTGGCTATGGGCTCCAGATAATGGGCCTGCGCCCAGGAGTAACCATCACTTACCAGGTTTCCCGATCCCAGGTTAATACGATACGGCATCAGGTATTCACACTCCGAGCGACTGGAAACAGTAGCCGAGGAACCACCCTCTTCCGGCTGGATTAACTCCGCGTCCGTAAACCAGCTCTCCATGGGGCCCCATAACTTGAAACCTCTCACAATATGTGGGTCACTCGCTAACTGGTCCAGTGCTCTCCATCGCTTCAGGTCAAAATAGCGCATTCCTTCCGCAATGAGCTCACTTCGCCGTTCCCTTCTGATATTGTAAAGGGTAGGATCGCTAAGCAGCGTTCCCGCCGAATAGGCGGCAAAATCTCCTTCAGCTTCCTTGGAGATATCGGTAGCCGCAATGGTCTTCTGGATGTCGGTATCCACCCCGGCCCGCTCTCTTATTGCCTGCCAATATTCCAGGGCCTTGGCATTGAGCGCTCCTTCCTTCAGGTAGGAAGCCTCGATGTAATTGAGGTAGGCCTCGGTAGCCCGAAATACAATACTACCGATCATATCCCCACTGGGCTCGGAATGTTCCACAAAATACGAGAAGCCCTTTTTCACGCTATATCCGGTGACATCCTTCCGCTCTGCCAATCCTGACAAATCGGGTTTGGCAGTCAGCATCGGAGTTCCATCGGGATGGGTCTTATTGGTATACTTAAGCTCCCCGGGAATACGCATGAATAGTTGAAGCCGCTGATCCCGATCCTGCTTTACATCTTCCAGGTAATCGTCCCCGGCGTATCCTGAACCCGGCGCATAAATGGGAAGACCGTTGGCCATCAGAAAATTATCTACATAACCTTTGGTATAACCGGTATTTCCTCCGCCATTCTCCCGCTCGGAGTTCAGGTAGTGGTTCACGAAGTGATGAATCCCCAGCTGGTTGTCATAATCCCTCCACAACAGCACTTCTGAATACTGACTCAGGTCTTCATCCGCAAACATGGTGAAGTATGGGTTCTGAGAGGCATCATACCCCACCTGACCTGTTCCGGAGGGAATGTTGGGCGTAAGCTCAATCACATCCGCCACCTGCTCCGCGGCTTCCATCGCCTGGGTTAGGAAAAAGTCGATTTCCCCATCTATGTCGATGCTAAAGTTCTCCACCTTTCCTTCTCCAGGCCATCCCGGACCACCAGGAACAAACGGAGTTCCTTTGTGATAGAGTAGCCAGGTCGCTTCATGCAAAGCAACTCTGGATTTAAACAGAAGGGCCGTATACCGAGAAATCCGATTGGTTCCTCCTGGCGCATCGGTCAGGAGTAAGTCAATGGCATTATCAAGATCTTCAAGAATGAACCGGGCTACTTCATTCCGGGGTCTTCTTTTGGACTCCTCGATGAGCTGTTCCCTTTCGTCGGAGAGGGTTTGTGTAACGATGGGAAAATCCCCCATGGCCTGCACCTTATTAAAATACTCATAGGCCCGCAGGAAATAGCCTTCTCCGATATAGTGGTCGATGTTTGCGGTGGCTCCTGTTATTTCACCAGCCTGCCACCGGGGGACTGCATTTTCCAGGAAATAATTCAGTTGGCGGATATTTCCGAAATTCCAGCTACTTCCTGATTGTGGTACCCGCCACTCCCCTGGCACCCACCGAAGGGCATAGGAGGCCGTGGCCTGATTATCCGTATGGTTATCGGCTCCAAAGGTTCCCACACTGTAACCTCCGTGAGTCGGGAAGTTATAACGGGCAATGGTATAAGCCGCCAGGTCCGCCTCTGTATGCAGATACCCTTCAGGGGTTACGTTGGAGGGGGGTTCCCGGTCTAAAAACTCCTTTTCACATGCAGCAAAAAGAAAGAGAATTCCGATTAAGCCAAGTGATTTTATGGATGTATTGAAAAACTTCATCATGTTATTTTCTTAGAAATTAATATTGAGACCAGCAGAATAAATTTGCGAGTACGGATACACTTTTCCGTCGCTATAGCCGCCCAGACCCACAGTTTCAGGATCGAATATTTCCGTGAGCCTGGTAAAGGTCAACAGGTTTTCTCCAGC
>JAJUIC010000138.1 GCA_029265595.1 Flavobacteriaceae bacterium | reverse complement strand
TGAAAGCAGGGTCAAGGCGACACCACTATTATACACTTACTTTGTTAAATTTCTCAAAGGCTGGATCATCTTGAAGATGATCTTCTTAAGCTCCTGTCTTAAGAAGATTGTAACAATTTACGAGGTGATTCCAGGTGGTTTAATAGGGGTACTGGAGTTAAAACATGTCCAATGATTTTACGGTTCGGAATCCGACATGTTCCAGGGAGGAATCTGTGGTTGTGCCCATCCGGGCTGAAACCCTGAAACTGGCACAATAGGAGGCATTACAAAGGTAGGAGCCACCTTTAATCACTTTTTCCGGTTGCCCGGGGCCATGAGGATTATAGGCTGTTTTTGCTCCAGTTGGATTTACCTGCAGCCCCTCATCTTTGGCTTGCTGGTAATACTGCACATTCAGCCAATCGCTGGTCAGTTCCCAGACATTTCCGGCCATATCGTATAATCCCAGCGAGTTAGGAGGATAGGTTTTTACAGGAGCGACGCCTTCAAATCCGTCCAGTTTAGTGTTTTCTACCGGAAAGGTGCCATTCCATGTGTTGGCATGTTCCGCAAGTAACGAGATATCATCCCCCCAGGTGAAGGTGTGATCCAAACCGCCACCAGCCGCAAGTTCCCATTCGGCCTCGGTTGGCAATCTTGTACCACTCCATTGGCAATATGCTAAAGCATCTTCGTAAGCAATGTGAACCACCGGATAATTTTCCTTGCCTTCGATGCTGCTACCAGGACCCTCTGGCTGCTGCCAGTTGGCTCCGATTTTCCACTCCCACCATTGGAGAAAATCATGGTGACTCGTAATGGCAGTATTTGGTTTTTTGAATAGGAGGCTTCCAGGTTGCAACAAAGAATCATGAGGTTTTGGAGTACCCGGAGGGAGCTGTTGTTTCAGTTCTTCCCAGTCAATAGGTCTTTCAGCCAGGGTAACATAACCGGTCTCCCGGACAAATTCCTGAAATTCCCTATTGGTCACTTCGGTAGTCTTCATGAAAAATCCATCTACTGCCACCGGGTGCGCCGGTTTCTCCTGATCCAGCGCAAGCTCATCGGCCTGTTTGGCTCCCTGGAGGAACTTCCCGCCCGGAATCCAGACCATTCCTTCAGGGATCTCGATTCCAGAAGGATAATCCGTGATCAATTCAATTTCCTGATTGCTGGGTGCCTGAGAACTTTCCTGGTTGCCCTGATCCTTATTCTCCGAATTGGGGCCACAAGAGGCTAATACGGCCAGGCAACTTCCCAGTAGGATTTTATTATAGAATTTCATGCTGTGTTTTTTCGGTAATAATTTGGGTGCAATATAAGAATCTTGGAATGAGAATACCTTTTTTGGAGTTCCCTCCAAGGGGTCGAAACTTCATCTTGGCATAATCATTTCTTAATCTATTTTAGTTTAGATCCTCGAAAAAACTATTTCAATTTACTGCATAACCGACCTTTTTACAGCCAAAAACAGCCAGATTTCTGCCTTATTTTTCCGACTTAAGCTAAAATTTCAGATTTTTTTGGGAAAGTTTCATATACAATTTAAGGTTTTAAAGGGTTTATAGTCAACATGTTACGGGAGTGTTTATAACTTTTTTTGAAAATAATGAACGGGTGTTTTTTTTTACTAAATCGTTTAAGTAGTTTAGGAGTCCCTAAAGAGGGGTAAACTGAGTAAAAATAAGTTGCATGAAACAAAGAATGTTTATGGTATCAACACTACCTGAAAAGCAGCGCCGGCGTGGAGGGATGAAGGCTTTGTCCTACCGGCCTTTCATTTTAATGTTTCTTTTGATTTTTCTCCACGTGGAGGCATCTTTTGCTTTTTATCAGCAAGATGGGGTGGTCGTAACAGGGTCTGTTACAGATTCCGACGGTCTGCCACTTCCAGGAGTGAATGTCTTAGAAAAAGGAACTACAAATGGAACACAGACGGATTTTGACGGGAATTTTTCCCTGGAAGTCGCTTCCAGTCAAGCTACGCTGGTATTTAGTTACCTTGGAATGGTAACAGTCGAACGATCAGCCGAAGGGGCACCTTTTCAGGTGACACTTCAGGAAGATTCACAAGCTCTGGATGAGGTTGTGGTTGTAGGTTACGGCACGCAGAACCGCGCACGTGTGGTGTCGGCCGTGGACCAGGTAAGCTCTGAAGCTTTGGAGGGAAGGCCCAACGTGAATGTGACCCAGGCTCTACAGGGTACTTCTCCCAGTTTGGTTATCCAACAGCGGAACTCGGAACCAGGAGCGGGTATTAATATCAATATCCGGGGAATCAGCACGCTGGGGGACAACAGTCCTTTAATTGTCATTGACGGAATCGTAGGGGGCAATATCAATACCTTAAATCCCAATGATATCGAGAGCGTATCTGTTCTGAAAGATGCAGGAAGTGCGGCCATCTACGGATCCCGGGCCAGCAATGGGGTAGTTCTAATTACCACCAAGACAGGGAAAACAAATCAGCCCATGCGGGTGGAATACAATGGGATGACCGGAGTGAATGTGCCTCATTTTTTCATGAAGCCGGTTTCGGGCTATGAGAATGCGATCCTGCGAAATGAAGCCGCCTATAATTCTGGCCAGACTTCTGCGGTATTCACCCCGCAGCAAATTCGGGAGTTTTATGAAAATGGCGATGAGGAGTGGTTTGCCGAAGAAATCACCCAGGAAGCTCTCCAGCACAATCACAACGTGTCGGTTTCAGGAGGAACGGAAAATTCAAGTTATCTGGTATCCGTGGGGTACCTGGATCAGGCTAGTAACTTTGTCGGACCCGATAAAGGCCTCAAGCGTTACAACTACCGCATTAATTTGAACAATGAGTATGGTGACTTCAAACTCAACACGAACCTGTCTTATACCAAACAGCGAATCACCGACCATGCCAGTGCTACTGGAAGATTAATGGCGGATGCCAACAGGGTGCCATTATACTATAGGCAAAAAGACGAGGAAGGAAATTATTTAACCAATGACGTCCTTCAGCAATTCAACTCCCTTGGAATTCTTGAGCAAGGAGGATTCAGAAAGTACGACTATGATGAGGTATTTGGAAACATTTCCGCGGAATACGCTTTCACAGATAACTTCAAGCTACGCGGGGTCTTCGGTGGTCGATTCTTCTCTGATGCCATGTTTGAGCGAATCATGAGGGTGGATTACTTGCCTAAAGGAGTGTCAGGTGAAGACCAGAATACCAACGACACCAGTAGGAAGGGTCTTCAGCTCAATACCCAGTTATTGGCAGAGTATTCCCAAACCTTTGCTGAACTACATGATGTGGATATTTTGGTTGGGGTGTCAAACGAGAATTATGAGGACAGGGGAATTGGTCTTTTTAGAAGATATACCGATCCAGACCTGGGAACTCCTATAACAGATTCAGAAATTGGAGAGAATTCGTATAACTCCAATCAGAGTTCTTCGAAGAATAGCCTGAATTCTTTGTTCGGGCGAGCCTCCTATGCCTATGATGACAAGTATTTTGCGGAATTCAGTTTCCGATACGACGGCTCTTCAAAATTCCGGGAAGAGTTGCGATGGGGGTTCTTTCCATCTGCATCTTTGGGATACAATATTTCTCAGGAGGACTTTATGCAGGGATATCGGGATGCTATGGGTAATTTGAAACTTCGGGCCTCTTATGGTGTTCTTGGAAATCAAAACGTTGGGAACTTCCAATACCAGACCACTTACGTAACCTATCAAAACGCATATGGGTTTAACAACTCGGGTGTGGGAGGAACCAACTTCAATTTTGCCAACCCGGATATTCAATGGGAAAAGGCCGCCACCTTTAATGTGGGAGTAGATGCAGAGTTCTTCAATAGGGCGCTGAGCGTATCTTTTGATTACTTCGACAAGGTAACTTCAGATATTCTGGTACCACCGGCAGTTCCAGGTGTCTTTGGCACCTCTTTACCTGATTATAATGCAGGAAAGGTCGGAAGCAAAGGTTGGGAGCTTTCTGCTGCTTATCGGCATTACGGAGAACACGCGACTCATAGGATAGGCTTTAATATAGGGGATTCCCAAAATGAGGTATTGGATTTCCAGGGAGAGGAACGCCTGAACCGACTGGAGGAACTGCAAATTTTACTGCGGGAGGGACAACCTTTTAACTCCTATGTGGGACTGAAGCGAATCGGGTACTTCCAGAACATGGAGGAGATTGAGAACGCCGCTGTTCCAGTGGGATTAAATGTTCAACCGGGGGACAACCGATACTTGGATATTAATGGTGACGGGGTGATCGATGATAACGACAAGGTTATTTTTGGTAATCCTTTCCCTCGTTATACTTTCGGATTCAATTATGATCTGCAGGTTAGTAATTTTGACCTGAGTATCTTCTTGCAGGGAGTAGGGAAAAGAACCATGATGCTTCGAGGGGAGCTGGTAGAAGCCTTTCACTCAAATTATGGTATGACCATGTATGAGCACCAGTTAGATTACTGGACCCCTCTTAATCCGGATGCCCGCTATCCAAGAATCGCCAATAGCGGAACGCACTCCATCGAGAACAACTTTAAAAGAGGTTCGGACATGTTCCTATACGA
>JAJUIC010000135.1 GCA_029265595.1 Flavobacteriaceae bacterium | reverse complement strand
CTGGGTATTCCAGGATGGTATGTGGCATGAGTCCTATCTTTATCAGGACGGAGCTTCTAACTCAGCTTCTGTAGATCAGGCTGGTATCTGGAACATTTCAGATGTATTTCAGGCAGGAACCGAAAACGTTGCCGATGTAGATCAAAATGGACTTCTTAACGATGCCTATGTAACTCAGGTAGGAGAAGCCAACTCATCTGTTGTATTCCAGTACGGGGATGCAAACCAGGCACTTGTCGAGCAGGTCGGGAACGCTAACACGGCTGAATCGCATCAGGGAGGGGATTTATTTACTTCTACTTTTGGGCTCGTTCAGCAAGTTCAGTCCGGAGATAAGAACGATGCCTATGTACATATGGAGGAGGCTGAAAACTGGGCTTTCCAGACTCAAGTAGGAGATGGAAACGTTGCAGCAGCAGAACAAAACCTATTCAACTATGGCGGGGTTAACACCATTGAGCAAATCCAGGTAGGTTCTTTCAACGATGCATATGCTATCCAGGACGGGACCTTTAACTATGCTGGTCAGTTACAAGAAGGAGATTACAACATGGTCGCTTCCGATCAACTAGGGGATTTCAACCATATTGAGCAAAGACAATATGGAGATGAAAACATGGCTTATGCTGAGCAGTATGGCGAAGGAAACATGGCCATTCAGTATCAGAGCGGATCTTGGAACGAAATTGAATCTTACCAGGAAGGTTTCTACAACACTAGTGACATTGCTCAGTTTGGTGATAGTAACTACGCTATCGATATCCAGAGCGGAACTGATAACTCAACCTATGTTTCTCAAATAGGACTTGGACACCAGAGTGGTATCCTTCAGTCTGGAGTTGCTAACAGCGCGATTGTTACTCAGCAGTAGTAATAAGTTAATACAGGGGTGGTTTTTTAGCTAAAAACCACCCTTTTTATCTCTACTAATTATGAAAAGAAAATTCCTACATACCAGTTTAATTTCGTTCCTCTTTTTGTTTCCGGCCTGGTCCCAGGAGCGATCGGAAATCGAGGTGGCCGGCATGCATCAGAGCCATTTGAATGCTCCTGCTTTAAAACAAACGGCTTTGAATCCAACATCTGGTAGCCAGGTATATATCCGGCAGGTAGGAGAAGGAAATTATGCACAGGCTCAGGTAAAAAGCCAACAAGCCCTTGTGGATTACCGTCAACAAGGAAACTACAATTACATCAATTTCGATGTGCAGGCACCTCATGTGGAGCATGTGGTGCACCAAACCGGGAATTCCAACAGAGCTTTTGGATTCATGACCGCAGAGGACCAGTCGAATCTCCAGCTCTTACAGAGCGGTAACAACCAGCATTTTGAACAGTTTGGTTCCAACTCGATTGGTGATAAAATGCAGGTTAAAATGAGTGGAAACACACATGCTGTAATAGTCAGGAACTTCCAATGAGATTCCATTTACATATCAGGATAGCAGCTTGTATGCTCTCTTTGGCTTTCTACGGATGGAGTGGCTATGGCCAGAATTTTAATTCCATCGTGAAAGCGGATATTGTAGTGAATGATTTAAAGGATGATCTGCTCGAGGTAACCGGAACGGCACAAAACCTTACGGGTGCCAGTTACAGTTTGCGGTATGAACTCTCGGTGATTACTTCCAGCGGAGAAACCAATAACCATTCAAAAAATTCTCAAACGGGCAGGTTTACCCTGGGTCCTCATGATACCAGTAACCTCTCCAAAACCACCGTTTCCATTAATCCGGATAAACGAACGATTATCCTGCTGCTTATCTACAATTTAGATGATGAGCTTATGGGAACCAGTCGAAAGGTTTACGACCGCCAGGAAGAGCAGCGAGCACGGGAGGAACTCTCCTTTGAAAAACCAAACGAGGGAATTCAGTTAATGGGAATGGTGACTGAAAGAACAAAGACCAAACCGGGTAAGGACTTCTACGATATTTTTTATCAGAAGTACCACCTGAGCCCCACCCAAGGCAATCGCATCATAGAGATCGATGAAATAATAAGTTTTGGACGGACTACCAGAATTAGCATTAAAGTGGGGGATCAAGTTGTATATCAATTTATTGCACAGCCCAAGCGCGACTACCTTACAGCTCATGCTGATGAGGCTTTGAGGCGGGTGCAACGGTATTTCCAGTACCTGGAAAACCGCAATGAAAACCAGATCAAATACTAATCAAAATCACAAACAATGAAACGAGTTTTACTACTATTTCTTTTGGTCGGGGGGTATTCACTCCAGGCGCAGAACCTGGTCTACACACCCAAAAACCCGGCATTTGGAGGTGACACCTTCAATTACCAGTGGCTGTTGAGTTCAGCTGAGGCTCAGAATTCCTTTGAGGATCCTGAATCTTCCCTGAGGGATGAACGGACCGAAATGGAAAAGTTTACCGAGAGTTTAAACTCTCAGTTGCTGGGGCAGATGACCCGACGGATGTTTTCCAATCAATTCGGGGAAGAGGGACTGGCACCTGGCACCTATACCTTTGGGAGTCTGGGAATTGATATTTATCCCTCTAATGAAGGATTGGTCATTAATATTCTCGATACCAACACAGGAGAGCAGACCCAAATAATTATTCCAAATTAATCCGCCTCCTTATGAAATATTTTTACCGAATGCTTCTGGCCTTCACGGGAGCCCTTTGTCTTTCCTGTGGCACCTATTTCAATCAACCCATTGATGTACAAGAAGCACGCATAGGGGAAACCACTCAGGCTACAAAAGCATTGAAGAACCTTCCCCTTCCACAAGAGCCTATCGTGGTAGGCGTTTATAACTTCAGGGATCTTACCGGACAATATAAAGCCGTTGAACTGGGAAGTACCTTTAGTACTGCTGTGACTCAGGGTGCGACTTCCATATTAGTAAAAGCCCTGGAAGACTCCGGGTGGTTCACCACCATTGAGCGAGAGAATATCGGGAACCTTCTGAATGAGCGGAACATTATCCGATCGACCCGGCAGGAGTACAATGCTGCAGCCTCCGGACAACCGGCAGTTCCTCCGCTTTTGTACGCAGGTATTATCCTCGAGGGCGGTATTGTTTCTTACGACTCGAACATCATCACCGGTGGACTCGGAGCGCGCTATTTCGGAATAGGAGCTTCAGCCCAGTACCGTCAGGACCGGGTTACCATCTACCTTCGCGCGGTATCCACATCGAATGGAAAAATTCTGAAGAACATATATGTTTCCAAGACCATTCTTTCCCAAGCCATCGATGGCAACCTGTTTAAATATGTCAATTTCCAGAGACTGCTGGAAGTAGAGACGGGAGTTACCCGCAACGAACCGGTACAACTGGCAGTTAAAGAAGCCATTGAAAAAGGGGTGGAAGGCCTTGTCCTGGAAGGAATCAAGGATGGCCTTTGGGAAACCCGGGAGGCAGGAAAAGCAGCTGCTATGTTACACCAGTACGAGCAGGAAAAGGAGGAAGCTGCCCTGACAAAACTATATGATCGGGAATTTCAGGAACGAGGTCCAGTTGGCTCCCTGGGTCTGAGCGCCGGGACCACCCTGTTGCAGGGTGATTACGCAGGAAATGAGGCAGGCTATCTGGGAAAACTGGATTTCACTCGTCCCATTACTCCTCATTTTGCCATCAATGTGGCGGGAAGTTTCTTTCAGTTGAGTAATGGAAGTCACTTTACGGAGAACTTCCTCTCTGTCGACGTTAACGGCCACCTGAATCTTTTACCCCATGATAATCTTTCTCCTTATGTATACGGAGGGGCAGGATATGCCTTTTCACTTGCACCGGATCCGCCCGAGGGCTTTTCGGTCTCCTTCCCTAAAGTACAGTATGGGGTCGGCCTTGAATATATGTTGGAGGACCATATCGGTCTGAAAGCCTTTGCAGAACACCACCTCACCTTCAGTGATGAACTGGATTTTGTGAAACAGGGCAGGAGAGATGATTTTTATTTCCATTTCGGGGTGGGGATCAACTTCTATTTCGGGAGGGGGAATTAATAACAGATTAAATACAGCACGATCATGAAGCTAATAAAAATATGCGTAGTTTTTCTTCTGACAGCCACTCTAATAGGTTGTAGTGAAGATACCATTGACAATGTGGGTACAGGAAGTATCACCGGAGTCGTAGTGGAAGCCGGAAGTAATGAACCGGTAGAGAATGCACGGATTTCTACCAATCCGGCCTCCAGCACCGTATTTACCAACGAGAAGGGAGAATTCCTCCTTGAGGATATTCCCGCACAGGATTATTCGGTAGAAGCCCGGAAAAGTGGATTGCTCACCCAGTTCGAAGGCGCCACCGTTGTGGCTGGTGGAAGTGTCAGTGTGGTTTTTGAATTGCGGCCGGAAACGGCCAATAACAAGCAGCCCGAGGCGCCTCAGGCAGTATCGCCACAGGACAATGCTACGGGAGTTGCAGTAACCACAGATTTTGTCTGGACTGTCAGTGATCCGGAAGATGATGACCTGGTGTTTACCCTGGAGATCCGCAATGATAGTGATCAGGAGGTTCTTCGGTATACCGGTATCACCGATACCACCTATACAGTGGAAGGCCTGGATTTTAATAAACGGTATTTCTGGCAGGTGAGTGCCAGTGATGAAATCAATCCGGAAGTGAAAAGTTCCATTTTTGCTTTTACAACCATGGATGTTCCACAGAGCCGGGTGCTTTTTACGCGTACCCTGAACGGAAATAACGTGATTTTTGCCCGGGATGAGGATGGGAATGAATTTCAGCTGACTTCCACCAGTCATAATAGCTACAGGCCCCGCAAGAACAACTCCCGCAATAAAATTGCCTACCTGCGAACCGTAGGGGGAGAGACCCATATTTTTACCATGGATCCCAATGGAGCCAATCAGGAGCAGGTAACTTTTAATGTGCCGGTTCGCGGAGTGGATATGAATAGAATTGATTTTACATGGGCTGAGGATGGAAGCACCCTTTTGTATCCCAATTTTGACAAGCTTTACCAGGTTCACGCCGGTGGAGGAGGGACCAGGCTGATTCAT
>JAJUIC010000117.1 GCA_029265595.1 Flavobacteriaceae bacterium | reverse complement strand
TCCTGCTGTCGGGAGTCGGAATAAGAGGAATAAAATTTCACCAGGGAATTGGAAACTCCGAAGGCCATCAATGGCCAAAGTATTCCGGCAGCCGATAAAAGAAAACTCACCAGCCCGTAGTATTCCGGTTCCAGAAAATTAGTGTACAGAAACAGGGTATTGACAGCCCCTATCCCAAATCCGAGATAGGTGGTGACCATATTCTTGGCTGATTGTTTAACAATAATCCCCATTTATTTCTTTTCTGCCCCGAACTTATGGAAGCTTGTCAAGCACTCCGGCGAGCTCTTTGGTGAGGTTTTTTCTACTAAACTTTTGCAGCCCGATCGGATACGTCCGAAGCTGGCCTGCTTTGTAATCTTCATAAGCACTGCGAAGGTACCTTTTCATTCCTTCCTTGTCCTGATAATTGAAAAACTTCCCGGTGTTTGTTTCCTGGATGATCTTTTGCGGATCAGAATTCTCTGGGCCGACGGATAAGATCGGTCTGCCACTGACCATATACTCATAGAGTTTTCCAGGAATGATGGCACGCGTCTGGTGGCTGTCAATTTCAATTAAGAGCAATAATTGTGACTGCCTTTGCAGCAGCTGCGCTTCTTTATGAGGCACATAACCCGGTTTTTCTACATGGGAAGCAAGTCCTTCCTTATGGATAGTCTGAAGAACACGCTCCCCAACGGCACCTACAAGCTTGATTTGCAGATCCCTGTCAAACTCCGGATTTTCTTTTACCAGCTCTCCCAGGGTCTTCCATAAATTCTCCGGATTTCTTCCGGATAAAAGGGATCCGATATGAGCGATGCTGAATTTGGTATCCAATGTAACTGCTGGTAAATCCACCACATCATATCCGTTGGTAATGACCTGCACCGGGGCCTGCGTTACCTGCTCAAACTCCTGGGCTGTAGCCCAGCTTGTAACGATCACCTGATCAGCCTGCTGCAATACTTCCTTCTCAAGACGAAGGTGTTTTTTTTGGGCAGCTGGCAACAACCGCAATTTCTGGTGATAGCCAATACTGGTCCACGGATCTCTAAAATCCGCCACCCACCGGACACCCAGCTCGCGTTTTAAGGTCTGTCCAATAAGATGCAAACTATGGGGAGGACCGGTGGTTATAACTACTTCTATCTGATTTTCTTTTAAATATTCCCTTAAGTACTTCACAGCGGGTTTGACCCAGAATTTGCGCGCATCAGGAATAAAGAAATTACCCCTAATGAATAATAACATTTTCTGCACCAGTCCCTGCTGGGTCTCCTCCGGAATAATCCCGGAAGAAATACTTTGGGTGTCCTTTTTGGAGAAGATTCTGGCTATAGAGTAAGGTTCCTTGATTGGATACTTAAGCACCTTTAGATCCTGGGGAACTTCCTCTTGTAAAGAGGCATCCAGCAAGGGATAATGCGCCTTTTCCGGCACAAACATCACCGGTTCATAGCCATACTGCGGCAGGTATTTAGCAAATTTAAGCCATCGCTGCACCCCTGGTCCCCCGGCAGGCGGCCAATAGTATGTGATGATCAAAACCTTTTTCATCAGTCCTGTTCTTTCCGCTTCCTTCGATAACCATATATTCCGCTCCCTATCAGAACCAATCCGAAAATAAGCGTACTGGTCAGTGCAATACTACTACCTGTGCTGACAACCTCCGGATCAAATTCAAAAGTAATGCTATGAGACCCTGCGGGAATTACCATGGCACGAAGCAGGTAATTGGCCGGGAAATGAGCGGCCTGCTGACCATCTATAGTGACCTTCCATCCATGGGGATAGTACATTTCCGAGAAAACCGCCAATCGATCTTCTGGTGCATCAGTCTGGTAAACCAGTTTATTGGGCTGGTACTGAACAAGCTCAATGGTACCAGGTTCCCCTATCGGATCTTTCCCCACCACTTCTTCTACAACTCCTTGTAAAGAGTCATTCACCACGGCAGTGGTTCGGAGATTGACAGTACCGAGCTTCAATATTTCTTCATTGGGGTCTTTGGCCAGTTCTACTTTACTGACAAACCAGGCATTTCCTAAAGCATTGGGATTAATCTGGGCTTGTGGCCCCTCCTCTCCCTGAACAATGAGATATTTCGCGTTAAGCATGTTCAAAACCGCGGTATTGTTCTGGGAAATGTGGAAGTTTATAAGATCCTGCATTCTTCCAGGCTTCGCGGCGTGGTACCCTCCTATGGATTTGTGAAAATAAGAGGTTCGTCCTGTATTAAAGGGGTTTGCAGTGAGATCCATCACTCTGTAATGGCTGGTGTCCTGAGCAATTTGGCGATCGGCCTCTGTTGGCTGCCACGGCTGATTGACCAATCGTGCACTCACAAAATCATCATTATTTACATAGCGCCGGTCCACTCCTACCAGATCAAACACAATCAACAGCCCTATTAATACCACGACCGCATTCTGCTTCAATTTCTCTTTAAGATAAAGCCAGATACCCCCCGCACAAAGCAGCACCAGCACCAGCGAACGGATGGTATCACTGGTAAACAAGGCTTCCCGATCCTCTTTTAGAGCACGTAGGAATCCGGGGCCCAATTGCTGCAGCAGCATTCCGTCTGCTGGTCCTGAAAACGAAAACATTCCTTTGAGCAGTAAAAAACCCAGAGCGGTTCCCCCCGCAACAATGGTAGCCCATTTTAAGGCATGTTTTTTTCTACTGTCCGATTCAACTCCTCCCTGAAATAGCTTGGTGAGTCCCACTATGGCTAATACCGGCAGACATAGTTCAATGATAACCTGGATCGAGGATACCGCTCTGAATTTGTCGTAAAGCGGCACATAATCAATGAAGAACTGGGTCACGAGGTTGAAATTCTTTCCCCAGGACAGCACCAGCGCCAGGATAGCCCCTCCGACAAGCCACCATTTTAAACGACCCTTGACCAGAAAGAGTGCCATAATCGCAAGGAAAATCACCACGGCGCCAATATAGGCCGGCGCCCCCACAAAGGGTTGATCTCCCCAGTACAAAGGAGCAGATTCACTAAAGGCCCTGGCCTGAGCCAGGGGTACTCCCATTTGAACCAATTCCTGGTAAACTTCCGAATCCGTTCCTATATTCTCTCCATTGGACCCACCCATAAATCCAGGAATGAAGAGATTGAAACTCTCCAGGATTCCATAGCTGTACTCGGTAATGTAATTGTAATCGAGTCCATCAGCTACTTTTTCGGAACCATCAGGATTAATAGTCAATCCAGAATCCCCCCGGGTACTGAAATCGGTATACTCCATGGTGGCCATGAGGTTGGTAGCATTGGTTCCCAGAGCCAATAAAACCGCAAGAACCATTACACCCAGCGCTTTAAAATAATCTGGTAATTTCTTCTTTCTCCAGGCATCAATGAGATAGGCGATACCAAGTACGATGACCAATAGCAGGAGATAGTACGTCATCTGGAAATGGTTGGCACTAATCTCCAGTGCCATTCCGAGGGCCAGCAGTAAAAAACCAGACAGGTATTTATTCCTAAAACACAGGATTATTCCCGCAAGCACCACGGGCATATAAGCGATGGCATGTGCTTTAGCATTGTGGCCCACTCCCAGTATGATGATCATATAGGTAGAAAAGCCAAATGCCAGGGCGCCTAAAAAGGCCAGTCTGTAATCCGTACGGAGCACCAGTAGCAGAACGTAAAACCCGATAAAATACAAAAAGAGGTAATCGGCCGGTCTGGGTAGAAAACGCAGGCTACGATCCAGTTCCTTGACGTAGTTATGAGGATAGTTGGCCCCTAATTGATAGGTGGGCATTCCCACAAAGGCGGCATCCGTCCAATAAGGCTGTTCCCCTGTCTGATTTACAAACTCAGTTTGCTGACGCGACATTCCAATATACTGAGCAATGTCACTCTGATACAACATCTTCCCTTCTAATACAGGACTGAAATAAGCGAGGGAAACGATAATAAAACCTATAAGAACAAGAAGGTGCGGTAATAGTTTCTTGAGAAATGCCGGCATGAAAACGAATTTTGGCAGGGAAATTACTCAATTTCTTCGTAATCGATATACTCCCCCACATCTTTCTTGCTTTTGGGATGTTTGGGTTTGCTCCGCGGGTTAACTTCAACCTCGGGTTGATTATTGTTAGGAGGATTCCTATCATATGACCACGCCTGACCAAATCTCTTTTCAACCTTCTGTCCTACCTTCTTTAAGAAGTATCTCAGTAGCATGGGGCCGAACCACCGAATCAATAATCGGAATCCGAAATAGATCAGTAAAAATATTAAGATCACCTCCAACACTTCAGAAAAAGAAGCTTCTGTCATTCTTTATTTTTTTGTAAAATTACCATTCTCACTGTATAAAACCATCCTCCAATCGGACAAATCCAGGAGGAAACAGCTATCTTTGATTAAAACCACCACCAGTATGAATGCACAAACGGCTTATCTTAAGAGCTTTGAACGCCTGCCATCAACCGGCCTTTTCAAATTCCGTTCTCCGAAGGGGTACTCAGGCAGGATTTTTTTACTGATAGCGCTGTTTTTATTATCAGGTCCACTGGTTCTACAGGCCCAGTATACCGACATGATTAATTCCAATCGTCCGGGAAATTCTCAAGGCGCCTTCTCCGTGGGAACGGGCGTCATTCAGTTTGAGGCCAGTGCCAAATATGGAACTGACGAGCATTCCCTGGCCCAGACCCGGTCCAACCTTTGGGGCATTGATTATGCCTTAAGGATGGGTTTCTGGAGGGAACAACTGGAAATCTCCTTTATGGGAACCTATCTTTCTCAGGAGTTCAAACCCCTTACTCCCGGGTCTGACTACCAAAACTATACCATTAACAACTTTGAGCAGAACACTCTTGGGGTAAAATACCTTCTCTATGACCCCTATAAAAACAAGGGAGATGAAGGCCCCAACCTCTATAGCTGGAGGGCGAACCAGCGCTTTGACTGGTCCCAGTTAATCCCGGCTGTATCATTATATGCCGGCCTAAACATCGCAGCAGAAGATAATCCATACCTTCATCCCAGTGAAGGTAGCTTTACTCCTAAAGTAGCAATCATCACCCAAAATAATTTCGAGGGAGGCTGGGTATTTGTACTGAACCTGATCGGCGATAAAATCACCGATGAATTTCCCTCATACATTGGAATTGCCACCCTCACCCACTCCTTTAATCAAAAATTTGCGGCTTTCGCGGAGTTCCAGACCATCATCAGTGACATCTATAGTGATGAAATTGCGCGGGCCGGCCTTGCATATCTCATCGGGAGAAACCTGCAACTGGATTTATCAGGGCTTGTGAACTTCAAGGATACGCCTTCCCGGTGGCAGGTAGCGGCAGGAGTCTCCTACCGCTTTGACTTCCACCAGGATGAAGAGTTTCTTCTTCCCGAAGAGCTATAGCGGACCACCCAGAGGTATTTTCACCAAAGCCTGAAAAATAGGATTATTGGACCTCCCGGAGTTTGGTGGTAACCACATAACCAAGGGATTCGAGGACCAATCTGATTTCCTTCTTTCCGACTTCTTTTACCACTCCTTTCTGACCTTTCATCGGACCGGATTGGATTTCCACACGCTCCCCCGGCTTGAAGCTCCTCACCTGTACATCTTCATATTGATCATTATTCAGCCAGCGTTCGATGGTTTCAATTTCCTCATCCCGAACAATAGCAGGCTTTCCCAGCCAGAATAAATACCGAACCACCCCCGGGGCAGAAAACACCAGGTTCCGGTCTTTTTCTTTTAGACGTACAAAGATATAGGAGGTAAAGAGCGGGGATGTTACTTTCTTCTTGCGGTCGGACCATTG
>JAJUIC010000115.1 GCA_029265595.1 Flavobacteriaceae bacterium | reverse complement strand
GAGCTGAGTAGCGGGTTTTGTCTGGACATATCATTGGTTTTTTAGAATTCTGTAGGTGCCTCTTTTTTCATTTGGAAAATAGAATGATTTTACCTACATTTAACACTTTAAAGGTTAAAGGTTAAAAATCTTTAAAAGTTGCAGTTTTTGAAGTGCCTCCCTGGTTGGGAGTGGTTACTTGACTTTGTGGAGAGGTGCTTACCAAAAAAGCTGTTGAAGCCACGTCCTGTACGTGGCTTCGTTCATTCTTGTTTGAGGCTGGCTGCTCCTTCAATCACCTTTTGCTTGAGTCCTTCCTTGTAAAGTACCACCTTATCCAGTAAGCATTTATCACTTGCTGCCAGAATCTGAGCGGCCAGTATACCGGCATTTTTGGCTCCATCCAGTGCCACCGTTGCAACGGGAACTCCTGCAGGCATCTGTAAAATAGACAAGACCGAATCCCATCCGTCAATTGAATTACGGGATTTCACTGGCACTCCGATTACCGGAAGGGGAGAGAGGGAGGCTATCATGCCCGGAAGGTGAGCGGCTCCACCGGCTCCCGCGATGATCACGCCCACCCCGCGCGTGTGCGCATTTTTGGCGTATTCAAATAGTTTTTCCGGGGTCCTGTGGGCAGAGACAATGTCCACCTCCACTTCCAGGTCAAAACCCTTGAGGACCTCTACGGCCTCCTGCATAATGGGAAGGTCACTGGTGCTTCCCATAACGATGCTTACTTTACTCATATTTTTGTGTTTTCATCCGGATTTTTGTCTTAAAACCTTAACTAAAATTGGGTCTGTTTTAAGAAATCCATTTCTATTTCTTACTCCTGGAAGAGCCTTAGGCATCTTCTTTACTGATGACCCGGATGCGGCTTTTTACCTGCTCGGCCAGTTCCCGGGCCTTTTCCAGATCCTCGCTCACTATGGTCACATGTCCCATTTTCCGAAAAGGGCGGGTCATTTTCTTACCATAGATATGAGGCGTTACACCGCGCATGGCCATAATATCCGCTATGTTTTCATAGTGTACGGGTCCTGAAAAGCCTTCTTCTCCAACCAAATTCACCATAACCCCACCGACCATTGACTGGGTGTCTCCCAGGGGCAATCCCAGGATGGCTCGCAGGTGTTGTTCAAACTGATTGGTAAAACTCGCTTCGATGCTGTAATGCCCGCTGTTGTGCGGACGGGGAGCTACTTCGTTAACCAAAATCTCATCTTCCCGGGTTTGAAAGAGTTCAACTGCCAAAAGCCCCACATGGGAGAAGGTTTCGGATACCTGCCTGGCTACCGCCCGGGCCTTATCAGAGACCGCGGAGGGTATCCTGGCCGGACAGAGTACATATTCCACTTGATTGGCATCAGGATGAAATTCCATCTCCACTACAGGATAAGTTGCGACCTCCCCATGGGCGTTTCGGGCCACAATTACTGCTAATTCATTTTTAAAAGGAACGAGCTCTTCAGCCACACACACCCCATCTGGAATTTGCTGCAGGCTTTCCCTTTCTCTGATAACGGATACCCCCTTGCCATCATAACCCCCCGTGGCACTCTTCCAGACAAAGGGAAGGGTGAGCTGACCTTTCTCCACTGCCGCTATTAATTCCTCTTTGTTTTGGAACACTGTAAAGGGAGCGGTCGGAATGTTGTTTTGCTGATAAAATTCTTTCTGAACCGCCTTGCTTTGGATTTTCTTCAGGGTTGCGGTGGAAGGATACACAGAGACTCCTTCCTTCTCCAGTTGCTCCAAAGCCAGAATGTTCACCGCTTCAATTTCAATGGTCAGCAAATCCACTGTCCGCCCAAAGGCCAGAACCGTGTCATAATCCATCAGGTCTCCCTGCTGGAAAAGGTTACAGGCCAGGCGCGCAGGTGCTTCCGGGCTGGGATCCAGAACATGCGTATGAATGTCGTATTTCCGCGTTTCATATAAAAGCATCTTTCCAAGTTGCCCTCCTCCAAGGATGCCTAACTTGAAATCTGATGAAAAATACTGGGTCATAAGTGCAGTGTTTCAGCAAAAATAACGGAATAAGTTTGATTGACCGAAGCTTTAGGGGCATTTGAAGCTATCGGGTCTTTCAAAGATCAGGCTGGGGCAGAGGGTAGCGGCTTAGGGAGCGGATTCCTGGGATTTAGCCTGTTGAAGCTGTTGTTGCCATTGCCTTTTTTCCTGCTCGGTGCAGGTGTGAAGATCCGCTTTCTGAAGCAGCTGGGTGAGTTTGCGGTTGCGCTTCCAATAGCCTCGGCAATCTGCACAAAACAGCAGATGAAGGCGGAGTTGCAGCTTTCCTGTCCAATCCATTTCGTGGTACTCCACCTTATCACAGAATTCTGCTGCACGTGGACAATCTAAAAGGAGCGGTAATTTTTGTTTCATACCTAAAACCAGGTTTTTTCGAGGCATTTTGCCAATGCGGTTCGGGTTCTGTGAATAATCACCCATAGATTAGACGGAGTGATTCCAAATTCATTACAGACAGTTTCTGTGTCCGCATCTTCCAGGGTCTTCATTTTGAATATAGCCGCTTGACGCTGATTGAGTTGCTCAAGACAATCCATGATGGCTTTTCCCAGTTCTTCGTTCTCCATAAGTTGCTGGGCGTTGCGGCCCGAGAGATCGGCAATTTGTTCTTCCAGGCGGTCTCCTTCTTCCTGATCTCTGTAGGTAAACTGCACTTCCGCTTTTCCCTTGGCAGAATTGATTCTGCGGTAGTGATCGATAATCTTGCGCTTTAGAATGGAAACCAGCCAGGTGCGTTCGGTAGATTCTCCTTTGAAGTTTTTCATGGATCGCAGACCGGCCAAAAAGGTTTCAGCCACCAAATCGTTGGCAGTTTCCCGGTCCCTTACACGCGTGATGGTGTAATTGAACAGGTAATCTGAATATTTATCGACCCACTGATCGGGGTCAATAGTATGGGTTTTCATATTGCACGGTCGGCCTTGAGTTAGATTCCTGATCAGACCCAATCCACCCATGAAGTTCCATCCTCCGTAGGATATAAAGGCCTGATAATATCAAATTTACAAAAGTATCCTTTGAGGAGATAAGCCATTACCAGAAGGATAACATTTAATTAGGGCGATTTTATGGTCTGCGCAGTTGCGTACTTTCAGCCCATAAAAAAACCCCGGTCCTTTCGAAAGATCCGGGGTCTGTACCACTGGGGTTTAACCCCGGCTATTTAATATCAAAGATTCCTTTATCTCCGTTACTCTTTTTGTAGCGTTCGATACACAATTCGATGATGGAATTGGCTTCTTCCAGTCCTCCCCATCCTTCTACGTCCACCTTTTTCTGCTCGAGGTCTTTATACACACGGAAAAAATGTTCGATCTCTTTAATCAGGTGTCCGTTGATGTCTTCCAGTCTATCGAGTCTGTTCCATATCGGATCAGAAACCGGCACACAGATAATTTTTTCATCCGGCCCCTTTTCATCAGCCATATGGAAAACTCCCAGGGGCTTTACTTCCATCACACATCCCGGAAAGGTCGGTTCAGTTACAAGTACCAGTACATCCAGGGGATCCCCATCCAGGGCAAGGGTTTCAGGTATGAATCCGTAATCCGCTGGATACATCATGGAGGAAAATATCATCCGGTCATATCGGATCTTCTTTAGTTCGAAGTCGTACTCGTATTTGTTCCTGCTTCCTTTGGGTATTTCAATCAGGACATCAAAAGTCTTGGTCATTATGCTGTTTTATTATAAGATTGTTTTTCGTACTTAAAGGCGGACAAATATACATAAAAGGCCGTCTTTAGAGACAGCCTTTTATGCAGGAATCCTTTCAGGGTAAAGACTATTTATACAGGACCTTTTTCACTGCCTTGATGACGTCCTGACTATTGGGAAGCCACTCTGCAAGCAAATTGGGTGCATATGGGGCAGGAGTGTCAGCTGTATTGAGTTTTATGATCGGCGCATCCAGATAATCAAATGCCTGGAGCTGCACCTGGTAGGTGATTTCAGTAGAAACATTTCCAAAAGGCCATGCTTCTTCCAAAATAATCAGGCGGTTTGTTTTCTTTACGGAATTCAGGATGGTTTCGTGATCCATGGGCCGGATGGTCCTTAAATCGATGATCTCTACAGAGATATCTTCTTTTTCCAGTTCTTCCGCCGCTTTGTAAGCTTCCTTGATAATTTTACCAAAGGACACAATGGTCACATCTTCTCCTTCACGCTTGATGTCGGCTTTTCCAATGGGAAGTACATATTCCTCTTGAGGAACCTCCCCTTTGTCTCCGTACATCTGCTCACTTTCCATAAAAATGACCGGATCGTCATCACGGATTGCGGCTTTGAGCAGACCTTTGGCGTCATAAGGGTTGGAAGGCACAATAACTTTTAAACCTGGAGTGTTGGCATACCAGCTTTCGAAAGCCTGGGAGTGCGTTGCAGCCAGCTGACCCGCAGAAGCGGTTGGTCCCCGGAAAACAATAGGTATATTGAACTGTCCTCCGCTCATCTGCCGCATTTTCGCAGCATTGTTGATGATTTGGTCAATTCCAACCAAAGAGAAGTTAAAAGTCATGAACTCAACAATAGGACGGTTGCCATTCATGGCACTACCTATTCCGATACCGGCAAATCCCAGCTCGGAAATAGGGGTGTCGATCACACGCTCGGGGCCAAATTCGTCCAGCATCCCCTTGGAAGCCTTATAAGCCCCGTTGTACTCGGCAACTTCTTCCCCCATCAAATACACAGTTTCGTCTCTGCGCATTTCCTCGCTCATGGCTTCGGCGATCGCTTCCCTGAATTGGATAGTCTTCATTATGCTTATTTGTTTATTTTTTATTCAAGCCACAAAAATAAGAATTCAAAAAGGGATTCTCGACTACAAAGCTAAGAAAAATTTGTTATGCGTGCATAGGAATTTTCGGGATGAAATATGTATCTTCGTAGACAATAATTGGATTCCAATCTTAAATAAGAAGCTTTATGAAAATTTTAGTTTGTATAAGTCATGTTCCGGATACCACTTCTAAAATCAACTTCACGGAGGGAGACAGCAAATTCGACACCAGTGGTGTCCAGTTTGTGATCAATCCTAACGATGACTTCGGTCTGACCCGTGCCATGTGGTTCAAAGAAAAGCAGGGAGCCACTGTGGATATTGTCAACGTAGGGGGTCCGGAAACCGAGCCTACTTTAAGAAAAGCCCTGGCCACCGGAGCCGACAACGCTATCCGGGTAAATGCGGAGCCTACTGACGGTGCATTTGTAGCCAAACAACTGGCTAAGGTTGTTGAGGATGGCGGCTATGATTTGGTTATTGCGGGTCGGGAATCCATCGACTACAACGGAGGGATGGTCCCGGGAATGCTGGCGGGGCTGCTAAATTTCAATTTCATTAATACCTGTATCGGCCTGGAGGTTGAAGGGGATGAGGTTACCGCCGTGCGAGAAATAGATGGTGGTAAGGAAACCCTGAAAACCAAATTGCCACTGGTGATAGCTGGTCAGAAAGGCCTGGTGCAGGAAAGCGATTTGCGCATCCCGAACGTAAGAGGGATTATGGCTGCCCGGAAAAAACCGCTCCATGTGGTAGAGCCGGTGGAGGCGCCTGCTACAAGCCGTGCGGTGAAATTTGAGAAACCGGCTCCTAGAGGCCAGGTAAAGCTTATCGATCCTGATAATTTAGATCAGCTGATCGATTTGCTTCACAATGAAGCCAAAGTGATTTAGGCTTCCCTACTCAATCGTTTAATGATAAAAAACAAAACAGATGTCTGTACTAGTATATACTGAAACTGAAGAAGGAAAATTTAAAAAAGCTGCCCTGGAAGCCGCCTCTTATGCCAAAGGAGTTGCGGATATGTTGGGCACCTCGGTTACTGCAGTGGTTTTTAATGCCGGGGATGCGGCGGACCTGGGTAAATATGGGGTGGAGAAGGTTTTGAAAGTTCAGAGCCCGCAACTGGAGAAATTTAGTGCCAGGGCATATGCTCAGGTTCTTCGACAAGCCGTGGAGCAGGAGGGTGCTTCCATTGTGGTGCTGAGTCAGTCCGCCAACTCAAAATACCTGGCGCCGCTACTGGCCGTTGATCTGGAAGCTGGATATGCCTCCAATGTTGTGGCGCTT
>JAJUIC010000046.1 GCA_029265595.1 Flavobacteriaceae bacterium | reverse complement strand
TGAAGGCGTCGTTGAAGTCGTCAAAAAGATTGTGGAACAGAATAAGCCCCTTTTTGGGATCTGTCTTGGGCATCAGCTATTGGCCCTGGCCGCTGGAATACCTAGCTACAAAATGCACAACGGGCATAGAGGAATTAACCATCCCATCTTAAACCTCAATACAGGTAAGGGAGAAATTACCTCCCAAAACCACGGTTTCGCCATTGATAAGGAGCATGCACAAGCCAGTGAGGCGATCGAAGTGACCCACATCCATCTCAATGACCAGACCGTAGCGGGCATCCGCATTAAAGGTAAAAAGAGCTTCTCGGTCCAATACCATCCGGAGGCAAGTCCGGGGCCGAACGACGCCCAATACCTCTTTGATGAGTTTCTTCATTATTTAACTGCTGAAAAGACGCAGCAGAATTAGGTTGTATCAGAAGATAAAGTAACAGAGCCTGAAGATTCTTTCTTCGGGCTTTGTTTTGCCTTCCTGTGGGGGACATTTTGTCTGTCCCCTGGCCAAGGAAGAATATTCTTCCCGGCGCAAACGTTTGAAGGGTGGATTTTCAGGAAGCCAGCATAAAAGCAGGCTATTCCACTCGCAATTTTAGTCTCGTATTCGTATCTTGCTAACTGTTTAATAAAAATCAACACAAATAACTATGAGTATCATTATCAATGTTCATGCACGTCAAATTTTTGACTCAAGAGGAAACCCTACGGTAGAGGTAGATGTCATTACAGAGAATGGAGTTTTGGGGAGGGCTGCGGTACCATCTGGGGCCTCAACCGGGGAGCATGAAGCGGTCGAACTGCGGGACGGTGGAGATGACTATATGGGAAAAGGTGTCACCAAGGCCGTGGATAATGTAAACAGTATTATAGCAGAGGAGCTGCTGGGCCATTCGGTATTCGATCAGAATCTGGTGGATCAGACCCTTATAAATCTTGACGGGACGCCCAATAAAGCCAAGTTGGGAGCGAATGCCATTTTAGGCGTGTCACTGGCCGTGGCAAAGGCTGCAGCTAAGGAACTGGGAATGCCGCTTTATCGCTACATAGGAGGAGTGAGTGCCAATACCCTTCCGGTTCCCATGATGAATATAATTAACGGAGGTTCCCATAGTGATGCTCCTATTGCCTTTCAAGAGTTTATGGTGATGCCCGTTAAAGCAAGGGATTTTTCGCAGGCTTTAAAAATGGGTACTGAGATATTCCATCATCTAAAGAAAATTTTGAAAGATCGAGGTTTGAGTACCGCAGTGGGAGATGAAGGCGGATTCGCTCCTACTCTTGATGGAACAGAAGACGCTCTGGATACCATCCTCAAAGCAATCGAGTCTGCGGGATATAAACCCGGGGAAGAAGTAAGGATCGCGCTGGATTGTGCTGCCGCAGAGTTTTACGAAAACAACAAATACGATTATACCAAATTCGAGGGAGAAAAAGGAAGTGTCCGCAGCAGTGAAGAACAGGCCGATTATTTAGCTTCTTTGGTAGAGAAATACCCTATAGTATCCATTGAAGATGGAATGGATGAGAACGACTGGGAAGGATGGAAGTACCTCACTGATAAGGTAGGAGACAAAGTTCAACTGGTAGGAGATGATCTTTTTGTGACCAATGTGGAACGACTCTCCAGAGGAGTTCGCGAAGGAATTGCCAATTCCATTTTGATTAAGGTAAACCAGATTGGTACCCTCACGGAGACCATCGCGGCTATTAATATGGCACACAATGCCGGTTTCACCTCCGTAATGTCGCATCGCTCGGGAGAGACAGAAGATGATACCATTGCAGATTTAGCTGTCGCGCTCAATACCGGACAAATCAAAACTGGTTCGGCTTCCAGGAGTGATCGCATGGCCAAATACAATCAACTTCTTCGGATTGAAGAAGAATTGGGATCTGTTGCTTATTACCCTCAGGAAAAAGCGTTTAAAATTAAATAAAATAGTTCCAGCTAATGTAGTAAAGCCTCTTCTGATTTTTTGGAAGGGGCTTTGTTTTTGTGGTTTCCAAATTGAAAAAACTTATTGCTGCAAGGGGAAAACCAATGGAGGTAACATTCAGAATTCACGGAGAATTTCGTAAATTAGCAACTCTTTAAATAATCACGAAAAGAATAGTAAAAATATGTCAAAAGTAGCTTCGATAGAAATAGAAGGCAAGAGTTTCGAACTTCCTCTTGTCGTTGGTTCAGAAAATGAGATAGGCATAGATATCAAGAAGTTAAGAGCAGAAACGGGTGCTGTTACATTCGATCCAGGGTATAAAAATACAGGAGCTTGTGAAAGTGCGATAACGTTTTTGAATGGAGAAGAAGGAGTTCTAAGATACAGAGGCTATACCATTGAGGAACTGGCAGCAAAAGCAGATTTTCTGGAAGTAACTTACCTTTTAATATTCGGAGAACTTCCAACTCAGGAACAGCTACAGAAATTTAATGAAGACATTCTCCAGCATAGTCAGGTTGATGAAGGAATGAAAAAGATTGTGAACAGTTTTCCAAAATCCACACATCCGATGGGGGCTTTGGCTTCTGTGACCAGTGCTTTAACGGCTTTTCATCCCGAAACCCTGAATGTGGAGACTGAGGATGAAATGTACGATGCGATCGTTAAGATTCTGGCGAAGTTTCCAACATTGGCTGCGTGGACCCTGCGAAGAAAAAACGGAGAGGAATTAACGGACAGAGATCCGGCTTTAGGTTATGTTGAAAGCCTTCTGAAGTTAATGTTTGGAAAGACCGGAGAATCCTATGAGCCGGATGCTATCGTTACCAATGCGCTGGATAAACTGCTGATTCTGCATGCGGATCACGAGCAGAACTGTTCTACTTCTACAGTGCGTATCGTTGGATCTTCTCAGGCGAGCCTGTTCTCTTCCGTTTCTGCAGGTATTTCTGCACTCTGGGGACCGCTTCATGGAGGTGCAAACCAGGCGGTAATTGAAATGCTGGAGCAGATTAAAGCGGATGGTGGTGATACCACTAAATATATTGACAAGGCAAAGGATAAAAAGGATCCTTTCCGACTGATGGGCTTCGGTCACAGGGTCTATAAAAATTTCGACCCACGAGCCAGAATCATCAAGAAATCTGCAGACGAAGTATTAGATCAATTAGGGGTGGAAGACCCGGTGCTTGAAATAGCCAAAGGTCTTGAGAAAACGGCTTTGGAGGATCAATACTTTATTGACCGTAAGTTATATCCAAATGTTGATTTCTATTCCGGAATTATCTACAAGGCCATGGGAATCCCAACCGATATGTTCACTGTAATGTTTGCAGTGGGTCGTCTTCCAGGATGGATCGCTCAATGGAGAGAGATGCGGTTGAAAAAAGAACCCATCGGGCGCCCAAGACAAATTTATGTTGGGGAGAACAAACGGGAATTTAAAGCGATTGAAAATCGGTAATCTTCACTAGTGTAACACACTGATATAAAAAACGTCTGCATTTAGTTGTAGGCGTTTTTTAGTTGAATAATACGCGAAAATTTCGGAAAGAGTCGGACTTATTCTGGTGAAAATCGTACCGATTGCTTTCCTATATTTGCACAAATTGGCACAGATATGAAACTGAATGTAAAGGATGAAACCACGCGCCTTAGGGCTGTGGTTTTGGGAACGGCTCAGAGCAATGGGGAGATGCCCTCCCTGGAAGAAACGTATGATCCAAAGTCCCGGGAACATATACTGGCCGGGACCTACCCAAAAGAAGCCGATATGGTAGCGGAGATGGATGCGGTGGCTAAGGTGCTGAAAAAACATCAGGTTGAAGTTTTTCGGCCGGAGGTTATTGCTAATTATAATCAGATCTTCACGAGGGATATTGCCTTTGTGATTGACGATTTATTTTTCAAAGCAAATATTCTTCCGGATCGCGAGAAAGAAATTAAGGCCATTGGTCATGTAATAAAACAGATTGATCCGCATAAGGTCATTACCCTGCCTGAGGAAGCCCATGTGGAAGGAGGAGATGTGATGCTCCAGGGGGAGCATGTTTTTGTGGGGACGTACTATGGAAGCGATTACAGTGATTTTATCACTGCCAGGACCAATCCAAAGGCGGTGGAATATCTCAGAAAAGTTTTACCACATAAGAAGATCAAATCTTTTAACCTTAAGAAGTCCAATACGGATCCCCGGGAAAACGCACTACACCTGGATTGTTGTTTTCAACCGGTTGGAAGGGACAAAGCCATTATTTACAGGGGAGGGTTTTTGGAAGAGGCAGAATACCAGTGGTTGGTAGATTTCTATGGTAAAGAGAATGTTTTTGAGATTGAGCGTGAGGAAATGTATAACATGTGTTCGAATATTTTTTCCATTTCACCAGAGGTTGTGATATCAGAGAAGAACTTTCATCGGCTGAACCAGTGGCTCCGAGAAAATGGCATACAGGTTGAAGAAGTTCCTTATGCAGAAATTGCCAAACAGGAAGGCCTCTTGAGATGTTCCACTCTTCCGTTAATTAGAGACTAACAATATTATATGAGACAAATTACCAACACGCTTTTGATGGTCCGTCCGGTAGCTTTCCGGATGAATGAACAAACTGCCGTAAACAATTTTTTCCAGGAAGGTCTGCAGTTGGATAACGAAGTCATCAATCGCCGTGCACAAAAAGAATTTGATGATTTTGTCCGCCAGCTCAGAGCGGTGGGAGTCCAGGTCATTGTCGTGGATGATGACGAAAAATTGGACACCCCGGATTCTATTTTTCCCAACAACTGGGTTTCCTTTCACGAAGATGGTACGGCTGCCATCTATCCAATTTTTGCGGTGAATCGGAGACGGGAACGGCGACCGGAAGTATTTGAAAAACTGGAGGAAGAAGGGTTTTTGATTGAAAATGTGGTGGATTACACCGAGGCAGAAGAGGAAGGCCTTTTTCTGGAATCTACGGGCGTCATTATCATGGATCGGGTCAATGAAAAAGCCTATTGTGCTTTGTCTCCCCGGGCTAGCGAGGAATTGCTGATTGAGTTTTGTGAGGATTTCGAATTTACCCCTGTCATTTTCACGGCCTATCAGGATGTGGGAGGTAAGCGACTTCCGATTTATCACACCAATGTGATGATGTGCGTGGGCGAGGATTTTGCGGTGATTTGCCTCGATAGTATTGATGATGTCAAAGAGCGCAAAAATGTGGTGCGCCATCTCAAAGAGGACGGGAAAGAAATTATTGAGATTACCGAAGCTCAAATGCACCACTATGCGGGGAACATGTTGCAGGTGCAGGGGAAAGACAATCTAACCTACTTGGTCATGAGCCAGGCGGCTTATGAGAGTCTTACTCCGGACCAGATTAGAAGGATCGAAAAGCACAGTAATATCCTGGCTGCCAATCTGGAAACCATTGAAACTTGTGGTGGAGGAAGTGCACGCTGCATGCTGGCAGAAGTATTCCTGCCTAAGGCATGAAATATCTTATCGCGAAGCGGAGGCTGAGGCAATGCGGCCTTCGCTGCTTTTAGTCTGATGTGGAATTTAAGGCAAATCATCAACCCGGGTATGGGCAGTATCTGATTTCATTTTCAGAATTTGCTTTAAAAATGGAGCGGCTTGCTCATGACCACCTGGCCAAATTTTAATGAAGTAATGGTCCTTGTAGAAGGAGTATTCTTCTGTGCCGCCTTTGTACACCTTTAGCTTGTAAAAAGGAATGACCAGGGAAAAAGTATCGTGATTACTTCTAAAACTAATCACGATCCCCTTGGAACGCAGTTCGATCGAGCAGGTATTTTCCTTGGTGCTGACCGTAAGCAGGTTATAAATCTCGATACTGGATCCTATTATAGGCAGACCGGTAATGGTGGTACCACCGATTTGTTTTCGCCTTTCCAGAGTGAGGGGTTTTCCAACTTCCTTTTGGATGAGTTTTCTCTTTTCCGAGAAATCTTGTGAGACATTGAGTAGCATAGCACTTTTTCATAAAGATACGCTTTTGCCTTTTAATGCTAAACCCTAACCTTATTTTTCTGTTATCTTTGCGCGGTAGCGCTATAAAATAAGCAATCAACATGATGAAGAGTATTGAAAAAACACTTGGAGAACTAGTCAGGACAGCTGTACAAGAGCACTTTGGGGTGGATTTGGATCATTTTGAATTTCAAGCTACCCGGAAGGACTTTGAAGGGGATATCACACTGGTCACTTTTTCAATGCTGCGCAAGGTGAAAACCAATCCTGCAGAGCTGGGGAAGGTCATCGGAAATTATCTGGTGGAACATTCATCACTGGTTTCCGGGTTCAACGTCGTTCAGGGATTTTTGAATATTGTAATAAGCGATTCCTTTTATCTGGACTTTTTCAGCCGGATTAAAGACGATCAGGATTACGGAAGGTTTGCCCAAACCGACCAGACCATTATGGTGGAGTACTCTTCTCCCAACACCAACAAACCTCTGCATCTGGGACACGTGAGAAATAACCTGCTGGGGTATGCTGTTGCCGAAATTTTACAAGCATCAGGGAAAAAAGTATACAAGACCCAGATTATTAATGACCGCGGAATCCATATTTGTAAATCCATGTTGGCCTGGGAGCGCTATGGTGAAGGTCAGACTCCGGAATCTTCAGGCAAAAAAGGCGATAAACTGGTGGGGGATTTCTATGTGAAATTCGATGAAGAGTATAAAAAGGAAATAGCACAGCTCCAGGCACAAGGTAAAACCCCAAAGGAAGCAGAAGCCCAGGCTCCCATATTGTTGGAAGCTCAAAAGATGCTCCGCAAATGGGAAGCAGGAGATCCCGATGTGGTAGAACTTTGGAAGCGAATGAATCAATGGGTGTATAAAGGCTTTGAAGAAACCTATCAGAAGCTTGGGGTGGATTTTGACAAGAACTATTATGAAAGCCAGACCTATCTTTTGGGTAAAGACGTGGTAGCTGATGGTCTTGAAAAGGGCGTATTTTACAAAAAGGAGGATGGCAGTGTCTGGATTGACCTAAGGGACGAAGGTTTGGATGAAAAGATTGTTCTGAGGTCTGACGGTACTGCTGTTTATATAACTCAGGACATTGGTACTGCAATTCAGCGGGTAAAAGATTTTGCCATAGATGGAATGGTTTACACCGTGGGGAATGAGCAGGATTACCACTTTAAAGTGTTGTTTCTGATTTTAAAGAAGCTTGGTTTCAGCTGGGCGGATCACCTATATCATCTGAGTTATGGCATGGTGGACCTTCCTACCGGCAAGATGAAAAGCCGCGAAGGAACAGTGGTGGATGCCGATGAACTGATGGAAGAAATGACTCAGACCGCCCGGGAAATTTCAGAGGAGCTGGGAAAACTGGATGGCTACTCCCAACAGGAAAAGGAGGAATTGTACCGGGTGATTGGCCTGGGGGCGCTCAAGTATTACATTCTTAAGGTGGATCCTAAGAAACGAATTCTGTTTAATCCGGAAGAATCGGTTGACTTTCAGGGGAACACCGGGCCTTTTATTCAATATACCTATGCCAGAATTCAATCCATCTTGAGAAAGGCAGACTTTGGGTATGATGAGGTTATTACCCGTTATGACCTGGACCTGAAGGAAAAGGAGCTGATCAAACAGCTGCAGTACTATCCTGAGGTGGTTCAGCAGGCAGCAGCGAATTACAGCCCGGCTATGGTGGCCAATTATACCTATGAACTGGTGAAGGAATTTAATTCCTTCTATCAGAATATCAGTATACTGGGTGCGGATGAGGAACTCCAGAGGAAGTTTAGGGTACAGCTGGCAGCAAAAGTGGGAGAAGTGATTAAATCCTCTTTTGCGCTTCTGGGCATTCAGGTACCCGAAAGAATGTAGAAGGAAGGAACTGTATAAAGTGCAGGGAAAGTCTTAGGTCGAAATCTTTTCCACTTGCATTTCAAATTGATTAAATTTGCACAGGTCTGTTGTAGACAAGATTAAAATTTAGAGGAGATACAATATGTTTGAGAGTTTAAGCGATAAATTAGACAGTGCTTTACACGTACTTAAAGGGCATGGGCAGATAACGGAAGTCAATGTGGCCGAAACCCTTAAGGAGGTGCGTCGTGCATTAGTGGAAGCGGATGTGAACTACAAGATTGCTAAGGATTTTACCAATCGGGTAAAAGAAAAAGCGCTTGGGCAAAACGTATTGACCGCTCTGAAACCCGGACAGGTCATGGTCAAGCTCGTGAAGGATGAGCTGACAGAACTGATGGGAGGAGAGGCCGAAGGTATCAACCTCTCCGGCAATCCTTCGGTGATTCTGATGTCCGGACTCCAGGGAAGTGGTAAAACCACCTTCTCCGGTAAACTGGCTAATTTTCTCAAAAATAAAAAGAACAAGAAGCCCCTTTTGGTGGCCTGTGACGTCTATCGTCCTGCAGCCATTAATCAGCTGCACGTGGTCGGTGACCAGATCGGCGTGGAAGTCTATAGTGAAGAAGGAAATCAGGATCCTGTTGCCATCGCCCAAACAGCCATAGCCCATGCCAAGAGCAATGGTCACAATGTGGTGATAGTGGATACGGCCGGTCGTTTGGCAGTGGATGAAGAAATGATGACCGAGATTGCCAGTATTCACCGGGAAATTAAACCTCAGGAAACACTTTTTGTAGTAGATTCCATGACAGGGCAGGATGCGGTGAATACTGCCAAGGCCTTTAATGATCGTCTTAATTTTGATGGGGTTGTACTCACCAAGCTCGATGGGGATACCCGAGGTGGGGCGGCCATTTCGATAAAGTCGGTGGTCAATAAGCCCATTAAGTTTATAGGTACCGGAGAGAAAATGGATGCCATTGATGTTTTTCACCCCTCCCGGATGGCGGATCGAATATTGGGTATGGGGGATGTGGTTTCCCTTGTGGAGCGGGCTCAGGATCAGTACGACGAAGAGGAAGCTCGAAAACTTCAGAAAAAGATAGCCAAGAACCAGTTCGGATTCGATGATTTTCTATCGCAAATTCAGCAAATAAAGAAAATGGGATCCATGAAGGATTTGATGGGAATGATTCCCGGGGCTGGCAAAATGCTGAAGGATGTGGATATCGATGATGATGCCTTTAAACATGTGGAGGCGATTATTCACTCCATGACTCCTGAAGAACGCAGTAAGCCTTCTATAATCAACTCCAGTAGGAAAAAACGGATTGGGAAAGGATCCGGCACCTCTGTTCAGCAAGTCAATCAGCTTTTGAAGCAGTTCAATCAGATGAGTAAAATGATGAAGATGATGCAGGGTGGTGGCGGCAAAAAAATGATGCAAATGATGAAAGGGATGAGATAAATCCCTTTCTTGTTTGAGGCCCCCCAAAAATATCGAACACCATAATCTGAGGATTCAGATAAAAAAATACTACCAATTTAATACACAGCAGGAAATGACCCTTCTCGACGGTAAAAAAGTAAGTGAAGATATCAAGCAGGAAATTGCGCTATCGGTAAAAAAAATGAAGGATCGCGGAGAGAAAGTACCGCATCTTGCAGCCATAATCGTTGGGAACGATGGGGCGAGCATGACTTATGTCTCAAGTAAGGTGAAGGCCTGTGAAGAGGTAGGATTTGAGTCGACGCTGGTTCGAATGTCTTCTACAACCTCGGAGCCGGAACTTCTGGCTAAAATTAATGAACTTAATAAAAATGAGGATATTGACGGCTTTATTGTTCAGCTGCCCCTGCCTCCTCAGATTGATACTCATAAAGTACTAATAGCAGTAGATCCGGACAAAGATGTGGATGGATTCCATCCCATGAACTTTGGGAAAATGTCCCTGGATATGACTTCATTTGTGGCAGCAACTCCCTTCGGTATCCTGGAACTACTGGAGCGTTATGATATTCCCACAAAAGGAAAACATACCTGCGTAATCGGGAGAAGTTACATCGTGGGACGACCTATGAGTATCCTGATGGGCCGACAGGGATTCCCGGGGAACTCCACTGTTACCCTGACCCATGAATTTACGAAAAACATTACGCAGATCACCTCCCAGGCGGATATTATCATCATCGCAGTAGGTATTCCCAATTTTTTAAAGGCTGAAATGGTAAAGGAAGATGCCGTGATTATTGATGTAGGCATCAACCGCGTTCCGGATGAAACCAAGAAAAAGGGATACCGCATTGTTGGTGATGTGGATTTTGAGAATGTCAGCAAAAAAGCAGCCTTTATTACACCTGTACCAGGTGGCGTAGGGCCCATGACCATCGCCATGCTACTGAAAAATACCCTTTTGGCTCGTGTGATCAATCGCGAGCGTCGGAAGAAGCTGCTAGGACATTACTAGGATTGGTCCTTTATATTTTTTCCGCATTCTTCCCGTACTCCTGCCGATAGATCTTCAGGATTAATAGGAAGAGTGATATTAATAGCGGCCCAAAAATCAAACCGATAAACCCAAAGAGGGGTACTCCTACCACTACTCCAAATAGGGTAATCAGGGGATGAACCTGAGCCAGACGGTTTAGTATGTATATTCTGAGAATATTGTCCGTGACCCCTACCACAGTTACTCCGTAAATGAGAAGGAAGATAGCTTGCCAAATCATATCCTGAGAGTATAACAAAATGGTGAGCGGAACAATGGCCAAAGCCGTTCCTATAAAAGGAACCATGGCGCCTATTGCTGTTAAAGCAAACCAGAACAAAGGATCATTTACTCCGGCAATTAAATAACCGATTAATGCTACCAGACCCTGAAAAAAAGCCACCAGGGGTATGCCCAGGGCGTTGGAGCGGACAGATTCGCGTCCTTCCTTGGCAATTCGATGGAGATTTTGCCGGGTCAGGGGGATGTATGAAATCAGCAGTCGCTTCATTTGCTGTTGGTAGACCAGCATGTAATAAAGCATGAAGTACATGATACCGATCGCAATCAGGGCATTGAAGGTACCCTGACCTAAAGACTGAAGATTTGAGGTGAGCCAATTGGTGATTCTTGAGGAATCGATGCTGGCGCTGAGGTTATAACCTATATAGACTTCGGCCTGTGTTATTTCAGATTTAATGACAGCAATAAGCCGGTCGATATTTGAAATGAACTGACCAAGTTTGGAGGATAGGAGCAGGACGATCAGGAAGGTGGGAACTAAAATACCGATAAAAGATAAGCCTATTAGAAAACTTCCGGCCATGACCGCCGACCAGCCTTTGGCCAGTAAGTCTTTCATCCACCGGCTCAGAATAACGTAAAAGGTGACGGCTCCTAAAATCCCCGTGAGATACGGAAGCAGCTCCCCTACAATTAGAACCAATAAAAACAGAATCAGCATCAATAGGAAAAGCTGGCGCACCAATGATGGTTTTAATCTGTCCATTGCGTCTAAATGATTATAGGCTACTTTGCAAAAAGTTGCTCGATATTTCTAAAAGCTTTGAACTCCAGGGCATTTCCGCTGGGGTCTTTAAAGAACATGGTCATTTGTTCTCCGGGTTGTCCTTCGAACCGCAGGTATGGTTCGATCTGGAAAGAAATTTTATTTTTCTTGAGGCGGGTCGCGAAGCTTTCGAAGGTCTCCCAATCCAGCACGACTCCAAAATGGGGGATCGGGACTTCCTTGCCATCTACAGCAGATCCCGCCACGTCCTGTTTAGAATCGGCAGATTTGGTGTGAATCACCAGCTGATGGCCAAAAAAATTAAAATCAACCCAATGGTTGCTACTGCGGCCTTCCGTGCAGCCAAGGGTGTCGCGATAAAAGGTTCGGGCCTCCTCCAGGTCCGAAACGGGAATGGCCAGGTGAAAAGGTTGGATGTTTTGCATGATTAGTGATTGCGCAGGGCATCTATTAACTGGTTTTTATTCATTTTGGAGTAACCCTCAATTCCGATTTCCCGGGCTTTCTCCACAAGTTCTTCTTTCGTGCGATCCTCGTATTTGGAAGCTTTTCCTCCCTTTTTTCCGGCATTGGGAGCGTTGGCTATTCTTGCAGCTTTTTCCTTACTGGCACCCTGTTCCCTAAGCGCTTCGTATTGCTTCTCGTTCTTGATCCTGTTGTTGTCTTTTTCCGGCATTTTTATTTTAAATGTAGGAAGAACCTGGGGAAAAGTTACTTAAGGACTCGTTAAGCTTTGTCTGGTCTGTTTCTTCTTGGTTTTGATTTTTTAGGGAAAACCTCCTCAGGCTCCTCAACTACGGATACACTATCTTTTAAAATTCGCTGCAACTCCTTTAATTCCTCCTGGGTGAGGTGCCGATATTTTCCAATAGGGACATCCAGTTTAATATTCAGGACCCTGACCCGTTTAAGTTTCACCACCTCATATCCCAGGTATTCACACATGCGCCGAATTTGCCGGTTCAGGCCCTGGGTCAGCACAATGCGGAAGGTGAATTTCCCCAATCTTTCTACCTCACATTTCTTAGTGACCGTGTCCAGAATCGGGATTCCGCTGGACAATCTTCGGATGAAGTCATCGGGGAATTCCCGATCGACCTGTACAATATATTCTTTTCCGTGATTGTTGTGACTCCGTAGGATCTTATTAACTATATCTCCATCATCTGTCAGTA
>JAJUIC010000173.1 GCA_029265595.1 Flavobacteriaceae bacterium | reverse complement strand
CCGTGATAGATGATCCGAATGGAAATGCCAGAACCTCCGACCGGTTTTTGGAAGATGGTTCGTATCTGAGGTTAAAATCTCTGCAAATCGGATACTCACTCAGTAATTCCCTTTTGGAATCCATCCAGGTGCAACGCGCTCGCATTTATGCCAGTGCAGATAACGTGTTTACCCTCACTGACTATTCCGGTTATAACCCGGATATCGGGCGAAGCGGTTCTGTTTTGGATCGGGGAGTGGATTACGGGCATTTCGCCTATCCTTTATCCAGAACTTATATGATTGGATTGGACATTACTTTTTAAAGACACAGCTTTTGAAATTTACAACTATGAGAAAACTAACCTATATATTCGTTTTATCCGTGCTACTGGCCAGCTGTACGGATGACCTGCAGCAAACCAACCCTAACGTGGTGGTGGCCGAGGAGTTTTGGGAAACGGAAGATGATGTCCTTTCTGGTTTGGCAGCCACTTACAAGGTATTTCGCCATGTCGGGAATGGATACTGGGGCGTACGCGGGATTGAACTGACCAACGGCCGCGGGGATGATTTTTACCTTCGCAATGATGTGAGGCCTCTGTATCAGCTTTCCACCTTCACCAATGACGCCACCTCTGCCACGCCGGCGGATATCTTTAACGGATTCTACACCGGAATTTTCCGGGCCAATCAAATCATTGAAAACACGCCCGATATCACGGATCTTTCGGAAGAGAAAAAGAATCAATTGATCGCGGAGGCCAGCTTCTTAAGGGCGGTGAATTATTTTCACCTGGCCATAAATTTCGGAAGTGTTCCCATTATTACCAGTGTCCCTCAGACCCGGGAAGATTATTTTGTGGCCAACGCTCCGGAAACAGAGGTCTGGATACAGGTAGAAAATGACCTGAAGCTTGCCAAAGAACATTTACCGGTTTCCTATCCCGCCGAGTGGGTTGGAAGAGCCACCAAGGGAGCGGCCATCGGGTACCTGGGGAAAGCCTACCTGTATCAGGACAAGTGGAGCCAGGCAGAGGAAGAATTCGCCTTGCTTTCCGAGCCCACAGGATTTGCAAAAGCTCCGTTTGAGTATGATTTGTTAGAAGACTACGAAGATAACTTCCGGGCTGAAATGGATAACAATCAGGAGTCCCTGTTCGAAATTCAGAACCAGAATGTCGGAGGGAGCGAGCAGTGGGCCGTAGATAATGCCAACGAGTCCCAGGGGGTGACCACGGCGCAGGAATTTGCACCGGCCGAAGTGGGTGGCTGGTTCGAGGCCTTTCCCACCAACAAAATTTTCAATGCCTTCCAAAAAGAGCGAACGGTGGATGGGGATTTCGATCCGCGCATGTACGCTTCCCTGATCTGGGATTATCCCGGTGCGACCTTTTATAACAGGCCCTTCTCAGAATTTCAATTGCAGTTTGGTTTTGATTCCATGATTAAGAAATACCAAAACTATGATCAGGACAATGAGGGCATCTGGATTTCCGAGATTAATGAAAAAGCCCTGCGCTATGCCGATATCCTGCTGATGTATGCAGAGGCCCTGATCATGCAGGGGAAGACGGAGGCTGCTTATCCTCTAATAAACAGGGTTCGCAATCGGGCAGATTTAGCCGACCTGGAACCCGGAATGAGTCAGGAGGCCCTAATGGCAGAAGTCAGGCACCAGCGGATGATCGAATTCTTCCGGGAAGGTCTGCGCTTCTATGATCTGAAACGCTGGGGGCTTTTGGAAGAGGAAATCATGAACAGCGATAAGGTGGGAAGGGAGTTTTTCGATGCCTCCAGGCACGATTATTTTCCGATTCCACAAAATGAACTCAACACCAATCCAAATATTGAACAAAACCCTAACTGGTAATTCCAACTAATCGACCGCCTGTGTAGCCTCGGTTCCTGGGTTTAAAAAGCCCGGGGACTGGGGCCTTCCACAGGTGATTTACGGAGTTAGGTTGCCTGGCCAGTCCCTTCTTTTAATGGCTCCGGCAGTGGGAAAAGATCGACCTGAAATACGAAAGGATGCCCATCCAAAAAAATGCTATAACTGCCTTATTGGACACTAAGGAAAGACCAGATGGTTCACTGGCATTAGGATAACAACAGGTGGGCAGGTCCCTCCTGGATAAAACAAAAAAATAAATGAAAAACATTACCAGATTCCAACTCTCCGCCATGATGTTCCTGGAGTTCTTTATATGGGGCGGTTGGTTTGTGACTTTAGGGACATTTTTAGGAGCGAACCTGGATGCCTCAGGGGCCGAAACAGCAATGGCCTTCTCCACCCAGTCCTGGGGGGCGATTATTGCCCCTTTCATCATTGGTCTGATTGCGGATCGTTTCTTTAATGCAGAACGCATCCTGGGGGTCCTTCACCTAATGGGAGCCGGCTTGCTGTATCTGATGTACCAGTCTTCGGACTTTACGAGTTTTTATCCGCTTGTGTTGGGTTACATGATCCTGTATATGCCGACCCTGGCGCTGGTGAACTCCATCTCATTTTACCAGATGAAAGATCCCGCCAAAGAATTTTCCCGGATCCGGGTATTTGGAACCATTGGATGGATTATTTCGGGGGTGGTGATCAGTTATGTTTTCTCCTGGGACTCGGCAATGGGTAGGGAAGAAGGCATGCTCCGCTATACCTTTTTAATGGCCAGTGTGGGTTCTGGGTTATTGGGTCTGCTGAGTTTTACTTTGCCAAAGACCCCGCCCAGTAGCAAGAATGAATTGATATCTTTTTCCGATATCATGGGGCTTGAGGCCATTGGACTATTAAAGAATCGGAACTTCCTGGTATTCTTTCTCTCCTCCATTCTGATCTCGAGTCCGCTGGCCTTTTACTACCAAAACGCCAATCCCTTTTTAGCCGAGATCGGTATGGAAGATCCTACCGCCAAAATGTCCATAGGCCAGGTTTCAGAAGCTTTGTTTTTACTGCTCATCCCGTATTTCTTCAAAAAATTCGGTTTTAAGCTGACCATTTTGGCCGGAATGCTGGCCTGGACCCTGCGATACCTGCTGTTTGCCTATGGAGATGCCGGAGAGCTGGCCTTTATGCTCATTATCGGGATTGCCCTGCATGGGATCTGCTATGACTTTTTCTTTGTCTCAGGCCAGATCTATACCGAT
>JAJUIC010000207.1 GCA_029265595.1 Flavobacteriaceae bacterium | reverse complement strand
TTGTATTGGCTGCATCCAAATCCTTTACTGCAATTCCGATGTGTTCTATTTTGTCCATATTTCGTACCTTTCCTTTAGTTCAGATCCAGCGAAGTTAAAAAATCCCTCGAACAGCTTTCGAAGGAATCTGTATAAGAACAGGTATACCCCCACATTTAATTGTATTATTTTTGCATCATGGAAGAAACAAACAGACAGAAGAAGATAGGTGGTGTAATCCAGAGGGATCTCGCAGATGTGTTACAGGCCCAGCTAAGAGACTCGGGGATGACCGGTACGATTATTTCCGTTTCAAAAGTGCGGGTAACATCCGATCTTTCTCAGGCCCGTGCGTATTTGAGCATCTTCCCATCAAAGGATGCCAAGGCAATACTGGATGATCTGAGTGCCATCAAACCACAGATCAGACACCAGCTCGCCCAGCGAACACGGAACCAACTCCGCCGAATGCCCAATCTGGAATTTTACCTGGACAATTCTCTGGATTATATTGAGGAAATTGAGAAATCCCTCAAAGGAGAAGAGAATCCACTTAAGAAACCAGACCAGCTTCCCAAAAGGAAAAAATCATAGTCCTTGAAATTCTCCCACTACATCGCCCGTCGTTATCTCTTTAGCAAGAGCAGTAATAATGCCATCAACATTATTACAGGCATTGCGGCGCTAGGTGTATTTGCGGGAGCCTTCTCACTCTTTATCGTGCTCTCTGGGTTCACGGGACTCAAGGATTTCAGTCTCTCCTTTTCCAACAGGTACGATCCGGATTTAAAGGTACTACCTAAAGAGGGAAAAAGCTTCATGATTTCTCCTGATGAACAATTAAAACTTAATGAAATCCCGGGTCTTCAGGTGTTTTCCCAGGTTATTGAAGAACGTGTTTTTCTGGAATTCAAGGAAAAACATAAAACAGCCTATATAAAAGGAGTCGATCAGCTATACCAACAAGTTACTCAGATTGATAGCGCTATTAATTACGGGGCATGGTTTCATCCGCTGGAATCTCAGGTGGTCATTGGAAACGGAATCTCCCGGGATTTAACCTTGGGAACTTTTGATTATGCCGAACCACTTCGAATAATGGTTCCCAAACCAGGAACCGGACAAGTCAGTTCCCCCAGTGAGGCCTTCAATACCCAAATCAGTATCGTATCTGGGATCTACAGCATCAATGAAGAACTGGATGAAAAGTTTGTATATTCTTCTTTGGAATTTGCCCGAAACCTCCTTAACCTACAGACAAATGAAGTTACTGCTCTTGAGCTCAAACTGGAAGAAGGGGCTCAGATAGATCGTGTAAGTGAAGCAGTGCAGGCCGCGATAGGGACGCCTGTGGAAATAAAAACCAGAGCCCAACTAAACGACGCCCTCTATAAAATGCTGAATACGGAAAATCTGGCGGTGTACCTTATTTTCACGCTGGTACTGACCATCGCTCTTTTCAACGTAGTGGGATCGATTATTATGGTAATTCTGGATAAACAAGACAATATAAAGACGCTTTACAGTTTAGGAGCCACCCCGATCGAAATCCGAAATATATTTTTTCTTCAGGGAGTTTTTCTCACCCTGCTTGGAGGAGCCATTGGCCTGGCGGCTTCCATTGTGTTAGTATATCTGCAATTACAGTACAGCCTGGTCATGATTACTCCCACCTTGCCTTATCCGGTAGCTATTACCTGGCAGAACATGCTGGTGGTCATGCTAACCATTTCTGTCTTGGGAACAATCGCTTCTTATATCGCCGCCAGCAGAAGCAAAAAAGCTTTGGAATAATCTTCAAGTTTTAGTGATCCATTAGAAGCTACTCCAAAGAGAACCTAATTCACGCCAGGCTT
>JAJUIC010000036.1 GCA_029265595.1 Flavobacteriaceae bacterium | reverse complement strand
TTGAACAATTCGAATATAACGCTTCTGATCCCGCTTGGATTCCAGACGTTCCAATCGAGCATTAAGTTCTACCAATCGATCTGCGGCTAGAGAAGCATAAGGAAAAACTTTATGGGTTCTGCGTTTGAGAATCAGATACCGCCTGCGTTCTTCCAGGTTGTCAAATTTCAAGCGTTCCAGGATGACCACCTCATCAAGCCCGATAAATTCCCTTGGAATGGTATCTCCCTCTATAATCATAAACTGGGGGTCCCAACCCTCGCTTTCCGTACTATCCGACCTTACATGAAGGGAGTCATGCAACCTATCCGCTGCTTCAGCCATTGAATCTTTAAGTCCTCCCTGGGATTTTTGCAAGGCACTAAGGGAGTCGCCTGGCATCAATTTCTTCCTAACAGGCGCTACCTCCTGTGAAAATCCTGTGCTTGCCCAAAGCAGAAATAACAGAAAAAATAGGTTTTTCAACATAGTGAGTGAACTGTTTCCCAAGACTGTCCTTTGCGAAAACCATTCCAAAAATAAGCAAGTTGCGCTGGCTTCCGAGCTATTTCTTAGTAAATTCGTGCAAAATAAATTTATGATGGCAAAAGATAGTATCCTCAATGAAAAATCTCTGGAGTTTCTGGAGAAATACCTCAACAATGCCTCCCCCACGGGTTACGAGTGGGAAGGTCAGAAACTCTGGATGGAGTACCTTAAACCCTATGTAGATACCTTTATTACCGATACCTACGGAACCGCTGTAGGAGTAGTGAATCCAGAGGCCAAGTACAAAGTGGTCATCGAAGGCCACGCGGATGAAATCTCCTGGTATGTCAATTACATTACAGATAACGGCCTGCTTTATGTCATACGAAACGGAGGAAGTGATCACATGATTGCTCCATCCAAACGCGTAAATATTCACACGCGTCAGGGCATTGTGAAAGGTGTTTTCGGGTGGCCCGCCATTCACACGCGTAGTAAAGAAAAGGAAGAAACCCCCAAACTGGAAAATATTTGTATTGATGTGGGTTGCTCCACCAGGGAGGAAGTCGAAGCTTTAGGTGTCCATGTAGGTTGTGTGGTAACCTATCCGGATGAATTTTTTATTCTGAACAACGATAAATTTGTTTGTCGGGCGCTGGACAATCGCATGGGTGGTTTTATGATTGCTGAAGTCGCACGCCTGCTTAAAGAGAACAAAAAGGAGCTGGATTTTGGGTTGTATATCACCAATTCCGTGCAGGAAGAGATTGGACTTCGCGGTGCTGAAATGATTACCCAACGTATAAAACCCGATGTAGCCATTGTGACGGATGTGACCCATGATACCACCACTCCCATGATTGAGCAGAAGACCAATGGGTACGCCAAAATCGGGAAAGGACCTGTGATTTCCTATGCTCCGGCCGTTCAAAATCTGCTGAGAAGAAAAATTATAGAAGTCGCCCAGGACAAAGGCATTCCCTTCCAGCGGGCAGCCGCTTCAAGAATGACAGGAACAGATACAGACGCCTTTGCCTACAGTAACGGAGGTGTGGCATCTGCCTTGATTTCCCTTCCACTTCGCTACATGCACACCACTGTTGAAATGGTGCACCGTGATGATGTGGAAAATGTCATTAAATTAATATACGAAAGCGTTCTATCCATTAAAGAGGGGGAAACCTTCAGCTATTTTGATTAAACCCATTTTTGCAGCAAAATTGATAAGCTCTTTCCACCTTAGGAAGGGGCTTTTCTTTTTACCCTGGCCTGGCGGCTCACCACTTCCTAGAAACACGCACCAAAGTGTTTTCACATATATTTAATCCCATGATGTACTCCTTAAACCTATATTTAAAGAAAAAAGGAGATGGTGTTGAACGGAAAGCAGGCGAAGGAACTACTAACAGATCCAGATAAAACGGCTAAGCTCGCGCGCCTGAATCACGTGTCGGAAACGGACCTCTGCATTGAACGCAGGCGACGCGGAAGGGGCTTTCAATATCTGATGGATGGTCAGATCGTCAAGGACAAAGAGATCATCGCGCGCATTGAAAAACTGGTTATTCCCCCTGCATGGAAAGAGGTGAAAATATGCCCCACCGATGATGGGCATCTTCAAGCCGTGGGGCGCGACGACAAGAACCGGAAACAATATATTTACCACCCGCATTGGAACCATATCCGCAACCAGACCAAATTCTTTAAAATGGCCAGCTTCGGAAGGTTGCTGCCAAAAATCAGGGAACAGACTGAAAAAGATCTGAGACTTCGGGGAATGCCCCGGAAAAAAGTGGTGGCACTGGTGATTCGGCTGATGGAAGAAACCCACATCCGCATCGGAAATGAATCCTATGCCCGCCAAAACAAATCCTATGGCCTCTCTACGCTACGAAGCCGACATTTAAAATTTTCCGATGGCGCTCTGAAGTTTCAGTTCGTGGGAAAGCGAGGTAAGGAACATACAGTTTCGCTTCGAGACAAGAAACTCATCCGACTGGTGAACCAATGCGAAGAAATCCCCGGATGGGAGATCTTTAAATATTATGAACCCGATGGCAGCAAACACAGCCTGGATTCAGGAATGGTCAATGAATATATTCAGGAGCTGTGTGGTGAATGGTACTCTGCGAAAGATTTTCGCACCTGGAGTGGCACGACCATATTTTTCGAACACCTTCGGTCGCGCGGCTATCTGGAGGACCCAAAAGAAAATGAAAAGGCGATCATTGAGGCTTATGACGCCACTGCATCGGAGCTCGGAAATACCCGTGCCGTTTGCCGAAAATATTACGTTCATCCTATGATTGTGGAACAGTATCGCTCCGGGCAGATCACAGATTATTTCAAGAAAGTAGAACGTAAACGAACCAACAACCCCCACCTTTCACATACGGAAGAAGTACTGCTTGAAATGCTTAAGGATTACGAGCTCAAACTCGACCAGGCTCAGGCCCCGTAATTCCTATACTTAACCAATCACAACAGGAAGCTGTAAAAAAAGAATGCCGTAAAGGTCCCGCTCCAACTAGACCAGGACTTCTACGGCATCTAAATACCTCTCTGAAACCAATAGGCTTATTTAACTCCCTGAGCTATGTCCTCAATGATCTCCGGATTCAGAAGCGTACTGGTATCTCCAATGTTCTCAATGTCATTGGTTATGATCTTTCTCAGAATCCGCCTCATAATCTTTCCGCTACGGGTTTTAGGAAGTCCATTGACGAATTGCACTTTATCCGGTTTGGCAATAGGACCAATGGTTGTGGAAACGATTTCACGGATTTCTTTTTCTAGGGCTTCAGAGGGTTCCACATGGTCATACAGAATAACAAATGCATAGAGTGCATTTCCTTTGACATCATGTGGAACGCCCACAACTGCACTTTCTACTACTTTTTCGTGCTCGTTAATGGCATTTTCTACCGTAGCCGTCCCCAGGTTGTGACCAGAGACAATAACCACATCATCTACTCTACCGGTTATTCTATAATTTCCTGTGGCATCCCGATAGGCTCCGTCCCCTGAGAAATACATTCCCGGGAAAGTAGAAAAATAAACGTCTTTATAGCGCTCATGATTATTGTAAATGGTTCGCGCCATTGCCGGCCACGGAAATTTAAATGCCAAACGACCTTCGGCACTTTCTCTGCGACCGTTCAATTCCCTGCCCTGATCATCCATGATGGTAGGCTGGACTCCCGGAAGTGGCAAGGAAGCAAAAGTAGGACGAGCTGATGTAATTCCTGCCAGTGGAGAAATCATAATGGCCCCGGTCTCCGTTTGCCACCAGGTATCTACAATGGGGCAGTTTCCTTTCCCGATATTGTCGTTATACCAGTGCCAGGCCTCCTCATTAATGGGCTCTCCTACAGACCCCAACACTTTTAAAGAAGACAGGTCGTGTTTCTCTACAAATTCAATGGGTTGTCTGGCCAGTGCCCGAATGGCCGTAGGTGCTGTATAGAAATGCGTCACCTTTAATTTCTCACAAATTTCCCAGAACCTGCCGTAATCGGGATAGCTCGGGATCCCCTCGAACATCACTGTAGTTGCTCCTGCAGCCAAAGGTCCGTATATGATATAAGAGTGACCAGTAATCCAGCCTATATCAGCGGTACACCAATAAACATCATCCTTTTCAATCTGAAAGACGTTCTCAAAAGTGTAAGCCGTTCCAACCATATACCCCCCTGTGGTGTGTACCATCCCCTTTGGGGTACCGGTGGATCCAGAGGTATATAAAATAAAAAGCATGTCTTCAGCGTCCATCTCCTCCGCCTGGCAATCATCCGTGGCTTTCTGCAATTCCTCAAACCAGAATTTATCCCGGCCTTCCTGCATTTCTGTAGGTTCCACGGTCCTTCTGTATACCAGAACCGTCTCGATACTAGGGGTATCTTTGAGGGCTTCATCACAGATAGCCTTCAGGTTCACCCGCTTTGTTCCCCGGTAGACTTCATTGGCGGTAATCAGCATTTTACATTGCGAGTCGTTGATTCTCTTGGCAATGGCCTGGCTTGAAAACCCCGCAAAAACAATCGAATGCACCGCACCAATCCGGGCACAGGCCAGCATGGCAATGGCCAGTTCCGGAATCATGGGCATATAAATGCAAACCCGGTCCCCCTTTTTTATTCCATTTTGCCGCAGGACATTGGCAAAGCGGCAGACCTTCACAAAGAGCTGCCTGTAGGTAATGTGTCTCGATTCCTCGTCGGGATCATTAGGCTCCCAGATAATGGCTGTTTTATTCCCCTGTTTTTCCAGATGACGGTCCAGGCAATTTTCCGTAATGTTGAGCTTTCCGCCCTGAAACCATTTGACCTGAGGCTCGTGAAAATCCCATTCAAGGGTCTTATCCCATTTTTTACGCCAGGTGAAAGTTTCGGCAATTTCATCCCAGAAGGCCTCAGGCTCTTCCACGCTTCTACGATAGGCCTTTTTGTAATCCGCAAAGGTGTTGATCATTGTATTTTTCATAATTTACAAAAGAAATTCGGCAGAGACCTATGGACAAGCTCATAAAGGAGCTTATCGCTTTTCTGCCTTAAAGTTTTTAGTTTGGAACATAAGAAGACGAATTTAAAATAATTTTGACACTTATCAAGAAACTATAGCGATGTAGTCTAAAATTGATTCTAAAGAATTTTGCACCCTCTTCTGTTGCACCGAGTGGAAACATCCTGAATCCTCCCCCCTATCCATTCCATGCACTGAATAAATGTCTACCGCCTTTCTTGGTAGAAAATCCTGGCGGCTTGAACATATGTTCAGCAGAATATTTGTAACTTGTTATACCATTTCCTAAGAAAATATTGTTCCATGAAGTTCATCGATTATTATCAAGTACTTGGATTGGAAAAAGATGCCAGCGAGCAGGATATTAAGAAGGCTTACCGCAAACTTGCCCGCAAATTCCATCCGGATCTGAATCCCAACAATCCGGAGGCGCACAAGAAGTTCCAACAAATTAATGAAGCTCATGAGGTTCTGAGCGATCCTGAAAAGCGCAAAAAATACGATCAGTACGGCCAGAACTGGCAACATGCGGACCAGTATGAGGAAGCTCGCAGACAACAGGGGCAGCAGTACCAGGGAGGTTTCGGGGGAGGATTTTCGGGGGGTGATCCTTTCGAAGGCGCCGAGGGCTTTGGCACCGGAGGGTTTTCTGATTTCTTCGAAAATCTTTTTGGCAGTGGATACCAGCAAAGAGGCCAATCTGCGGCTTTTCGAGGAAGCGATATTCAGGCAAGTCTGCAACTCAACCTCAGCCAGGTCTACAAGACTCACAAGCGAACCCTGACCATTAACGGCAAAAACATTCGCCTGAGCATTCCCGCAGGTGTGGAGGACGGCCAGACGATTCGAATCAGGGGTCATGGAAGTGAAGGATTCAACGGGGGACCTCGGGGCGACTTGTATATTAGCTTTGAAATTATAAACGACACCCCCTTTAGAAGAGATGGCGCCAATCTCTACAGGGAGGTCCCGATTGACATGTACACCGCGGCCTTAGGAGGGGAGATACTGGTGGATACCTTCGAAGGAAAAGCCCGGGTGAGGGTAAAAGCAGGAACACAAGGTGGTACCACGGTTAAGCTTAAAGGCAAGGGATTTCCGGTTTACAAAAAAGAAGGATCTTTCGGGGATTTACTAATTTCATATAAGATCCGAATCCCTGAGAACCTCAGTGATCGTGAAAAGGAATTGCTCAAAGAACTACAAAAACTACGATCCCATGGAAGTTAGGTATATCAGTATAACTCAGATTTGCGAGGGCCATCAGATTGAGCCTCAATTTATTCACCGGCTCCATCGGGAGGGACTGGTAGAGATTCAAAAGGTCAATGATCAGGAGGTGCTCACAGAAGAGCAGGTCATAGCTGTGGAGAAGATGATCCGGATGCATTATCAGCTGGAAATCAACATCCAGGGCATTGAAGCTATTTCTCATCTATTGGGACAAATACAGGATTTACAAGGGGAAATTCAATCCCTCCGAAACCGACTTAAACGCTTTGAAAAATAAAATCTTGAAACATGAAAAAAAGAACAAAATTGACCCTTTTGACCCTACTGGTCGTGGGACTGGCAGCAGCCTGCGGCTCCCGGAAAGAAAACAAGGTTCAGGACGGACTGATAGTGGTTCAGGGAGTACTGGAAGAACAAGGAATTACCAGCTATCAATATGGCAGCTACACCTTAACTTCCGATAACGGTTTTTATGCCCTATCCAGTGCAGAGGTCGATCTGGAACCTTATGTAGGGAAAGAGGTAGAGATAAGAGCCACCAAAATAGAAGGCTACCCCGTGGATGGCGGCCCGGTCTACCTTCAGGTAAACCACGTAAAGGAACTTTAAGTTATATCCTAAATAATCGGGGCGCAAGCGGCCGCCCAGATCTGAATCTGTTCTCCTCCATAGGGGGGAGTATTCTCGCTTGTAGGCATGTTCCTTGGTTTTTCTCAGGCAAATATCTTCCTTTGCAGCATGGTGGAAGAAGGGCATTTAAAGCAGATTTTAAAGGAACATTTTGGTTTTGATCACTTCCGGCCCCTGCAGCTTGAAATTATTCGCTCAGCCCTGGAAGGTAAAGACAATCTGGTAATCATGCCTACCGGCGGTGGAAAGTCCATGTGTTACCAGCTGCCTGCTCTGGTGCTTCCAGGAGTGACAGTGGTGGTTTCTCCCCTGATTGCCCTGATGAAGGATCAGGTGGATGGATTGCGTGCAAACGGTGTAGCTGCCGCCTACCTCAACAGCAGTCAGACTGAAACCCAGCGCCAGCATTTATTTACGCAGCTCGGCCAGGGAGCCATTAAGCTCCTATATGTAGCCCCGGAAAGCCTTCAGTTTATTGATCATCTTTTCGCCAATGGAACCATCAGTCTTATCGCTATAGACGAAGCCCATTGCATTTCCAGCTGGGGACATGATTTTAGGCCTGCATACACCCAATTGGGCTACCTTAAGAACCGCCATCCCACAACCCCTATTATGGCCCTTACTGCCACGGCAGATAAGGCCACCAGGGCGGATATTCTTCACCAGCTAAATATCCCCGATGCCAGGCAGCACATCACTTCGTTTAACCGCAGGAACCTCTTTCTGGAAGTACGGCCGGGAGTGCGCCGGTTGGAACAAATCAAAAGCTTCCTTAGCGAGCGACCCGGGCAAAGTGGTATCATATACTGCTTAAGTCGCAAGGATGCGGAGGAACTTGCACGGAAATTACAAAAGAGCGGCCGAAATGCCCGTGCGTACCATGCTGGTTTTTCTCCAGAGCTGCGATCCCAGGTCCAGGAGGCTTTCATTAGGGACGATCTGGAAATCATCTGTGCTACCATAGCCTTTGGAATGGGAATCGACAAATCCAATGTCCGATGGATTATCCATTATAACATGCCTAAAAACCTGGAGGGATATTATCAGGAAATCGGGAGGGCGGGCCGAGATGGTCTCCCATCCGACACCTTGTTATTCCATTCTTATGGGGATGTCTTTCAGTTGCAGAGGTTCACCCAGGGTGCTGGTAATGAAGAAATACAGCTGGCCAAGCTGGAGCGCATGAAACAATACGCTGAAGCGCTGACCTGCAGGCGCCGAATTTTACTGAGTTATTTTGGAGAAATCCTTGAACAGGATTGTGGCAATTGTGATGTCTGTAAAAGTCCGCCCCAGCTTTTTGATGGCAGCATTCTAGCTCAAAAGGCCCTTTCATGTGTCTGGCGTTTGAAGCAGCAAGAACCCATACCCATGATTGTAGATGTGCTACGTAAATCCGCAAAGCAGGACCTCATTCAAAAGGGGTATCACCAGCTCAGCACCTATGGTGTGGGACAGGATATCTCAGGGGAGCATTGGCAGCAGTATCTCATCCAGCTCATTAATCACGGGTACCTTGAAGTGGCGTTCCACGATCACAATAAAATCCGATTGACCCCGGCAGCCAAAAAAGTCCTATTTGAAAAACAGCCGGTCATGCTGGCAAAAGCCTCTGAGCTCAAACCCGCTCCATCATCCCGGGCCACTGGGGCACCTACCAGGGAGAGTGGTGGATTATTTGAACGGCTCCGGCAGCTCCGCGCTACCCTGGCCCTCAAAGAAAATATTGCGCCGTATCTAGTTTTTTCGGATGCCTCTTTAAAAGAGATGGAACAAAAACGCCCCATGACGGATCAGCACTTCATGCAGATAAGCGGAGTCAATCGCAGGAAAATGCAGGAATACGGCTTTGCCTTCATGAAAGAAATTATCAAATTCCACAAGGAAAAGCGGGAGAACAAAAAGCTGTCTGCCCGGCGGACAGCTGAAATTACCTATGAGCTGTACCAGGAGGGTAAGGAAGTGGAAGAAATTGCGCGGCTTCGGAATTTAAAAGAAGTCACCATATTCTCTCATTTGTGCAAGAAGTTTGAAGAGGGCGCAGCTATTGATCTGGCTAAATACGTCCCTGCCGCTGATATCGAGGCCATTGGCAAGGCTCAGGTTCAGCTGAATTTTCCCGACCGCCTTTCAGTCTATTACGAACACTTTCAGCAGGCCATCCCCTATCAGAACATACGCATAGCGCTGTTGCTACTCCAAAGAGAGGAGCAGCTGAAAGAGCAGGAGTAATATTGCCTGGTCAGGAGAGGGATGGATTGACAAGGGCCTCTTTTTCAAAAGCAATGTCCCGCAGCACCAGACCACTACCAGGAGCCACAAAGGTCGTGGGAGTCGGTGGCGAGGGATTGGCAACATCTAAGCTGGCTTTAAGATCTTCAAGAGAAAGTTCTCCTTTTCCTACCAGAACCAGGGCTCCCATCATTATGCGGATCTGGTTTCTTAAGAAACCCTCCCCATGTACATGAAGTGCGTAGGATTTTTGGGGAAAGAAACTGGCCGAAATCAAATCATTTTCTTGTATTTCGCATTTAGCCACTTCCCTGATCACCTGTGTATGCTCATTGGGCCGGGTGCAAAAATGGGTAAAGTTGTGGGTTCCTTCAAAAAGTTTTGCGCCGGCTTTCATCCGCTCAATATCCAATTCCTCTTGAAAGGTCATTAAAAAGGGGGCGCAAAAAGGGTGGCTCTTCTGTCCAAAAGCAAACAGGTAGGCGTACTGCTTCATCCGGGCATCCTTAATCACATTGAATTGCTGGTCCACCTCTTCTATTTCCAGGGCCCGTATATCCTGCGGGAGGTTCTGGTTAAAGACCTTTAAAAACTCCTGAGGATCCTCCAGAGGTTTCTCATAAAGAAAAAGTTCAAAGGCTGCACTTGTTGCCGACACCATGGCATCGGTTCGTCCGGAACCCAACATTTTAAAACGTCTGTCCTCTAAAACGTATTTCAAGGTGCGCCTGAGCATGAGCTCCACAGTCTTCAGCCCCGGCTGTTGCTGCCAGCCGTGCAGACGGTAGCCCAGGTATTGAATTTTAATCAGGTAAAAAAAGCGAATAGGCATTGTTAGTATTTAAACCAAAAAACCTCCAGTGCAAACTGAAGGTCCTTTGGGTTCATCAATATTTTCTTTTACGCGATTAGGCGTGGTGCATAAAAGCCTGTTTTCCCAGGAGTTCCTCGTCAGTCTCCCGGTGAGCCGGATCTGGCACACAGCAGTCTACCGGACATACTGCCGCACATTGCGGTTCCTCATGAAATCCAAGACACTCCGTACATTTATCAGGCACGATATAGTATATCTCATCGCTCAGAGGCTCCTGGGCCTCATTGGCGTCAACATTCTTTCCGTTGGGCAGGACCACCTCTCCCGAAAGGTCCGTTCCATCTGCGTAGCGCCAATCATCCGCACCTTCGTATATTGCCGTGTTAGGACACTCCGGTTCGCATGCGCCGCAGTTAATACACTCATCTGTTATTATAATTGCCATGGGGTAAATTTATTCAGGTTGAACATTTCTTTCAGCCCATCTTAAAAAACAAGAAAGACTCACGATACATTACGCAAAGCCCTATCCTTATTTTCAGGTAATTCTGAGACCTTTATAATCAGCGTCTTTCCTGTTGGACTACTTTGGGCGTAAAGGTACTAAATCCACGGCTCTCCACCAATGCCCCTACTTCTAACATAATCTCAAATTTGATGCAGGGTGAATCCTGGGATCTGCTATCCTAAAAAAGCCATTCCCACCCCAAAAAGGAACTTTAGGAACAGCAGATCATCCCTCCGCTTCCAAAAGGTCTTATATCCTATTAATTAAGTATTTTTGCACACCCTGCCGGGGGGAAAATAGTTCCCTCTAAACTGGGCGGGCACCATACCTAAACATCATACAATGACCGTTAACCAGCGAAAAGAATCTTTTATCCAATTGGGCCGCTTTCTGGGTCAATTCACTCCTGAAGGAATCCAGAAACAGGATGATATTGTTTTTAATGAGCCCTTTTTCGATCAGCTACAGGGAAAGGTGGATGCTGCGCAGCATCACAACGGCTGGTTCACCAGAGAAAATGTTCTTTTTTCACTGTATCAATGGAGCCAGGCACTGACCAAAGAAAACCTGGATAGGTGGTTACAGCCTTATCACCTGAATCCGGAAATCCCAAAAAAGGTGGGAATCATTATGGCGGGGAACATTCCCCTAGTGGGGTTCCATGATTTCTTGTCGGTTTTAATTAGTGGCCATCGCCTGCAGATCAAGCAATCCTCCAATGACCAAATACTTCTACCGGTACTGGCCGATTACCTGGTGGCAACAAACCCACTGTGGAAAGACTTCATTCAGTTCACAGGAGAAGGAGCCGGGGACGGAAAGATGAAGGAGGTTGATGCCATGATTGCCACGGGTAGTAATAATACGGCCCGGTATTTTGAATATTACTTTGCGCACATCCCCGCAATTATTCGAAAGAACAGAAACTCTGTAGCCGTTCTGACCGGTCAGGAAAGCCAGCAGCAACTCGAAGCACTGGGAGAGGATATCTTCAGGTATTTCGGATTGGGTTGCCGAAGTGTTTCCAAACTCTACGTCCCACAGGATTATGACTTTGATGTGTTTTTTAAAGCCATCTATCCCTGGGGAGACATTATCAATCAACAGAAATACGCCAATAATTACGATTATAACAAGGCGGTGTATCTCATGAGCCAGTTCAAATTACTGGAGAACGGTTTCCTAATGTTGAAGGAAGATACCAGTTTTGGATCTCCTATTGCCACCCTGTTTTATGAACGTTATCAGGATCTGGATCAACTCCGACAATCGCTTCAAAGCCAGAAGGACTCCATTCAGTGCGTGGTGAGTGATGGGGTTTTAAGGGAGGAAGTGCCCTTTGGAAAGACGCAGTTCCCCCAGTTATGGGATTATGCCGATGGAGTGGACACATTATCTTTTCTGTCGCAGCTATAGCTTTATGTGAGATTAATGGGCGAAGACCCCTGTCAGCCTAAGGACATAGCTATCTTTAAAAGCGGGACAATTATCAGTTCACTAACAGAAAATAAAGGAGGTTTTCCTCATCTTTGTATTTGTTAAAACTTTAACTATGAAAAAACACAACTATAGCGCCGGACCCTGTATTCTTCCTCAGGAAGTGTTTGAGCAAGCCTCTCAGGCCGTTCTTGATTTCAATCAGTCCGGATTATCCATTTTGGAGATTTCCCACCGCAGTAAAGAATTTGTAGAGGTGATGGAAGAGGCGCGTCAACTGGCATTGGAATTGCTGGGTCTGGAGAATAAAGGTTACAAGGCCCTGTTTTTGCAGGGAGGTGCCAGTATGCAATTTTTAATGGTGCCTTACAATCTACTTCAAAACAAAGCGGCCTATCTCAATACAGGCACCTGGTCTACCAAAGCTATAAAAGAAGGAAAGTTTTTCGGGGAGGTAGTCGAAGTAGGTTCCTCAGCCGACAAGGATTTTAGATATATCCCCACAGGATATGAGATTCCCCAGGATGCAGATTATTTCCACTGCACCAGCAACAATACCATCTACGGAACTCAAATGAAATCTTTCCCGGAGGTCAGTCAACCACTGGTCTGCGACATGAGCAGTGATATTTTTTCCCGTCAGCTGGATTTCAGCAAGTTTGACCTAATTTATGCCGGCGCCCAAAAAAACATGGGACCTGCTGGAACCGCTCTGGTCGTAATTAAAGAGGACATTCTGGGAAAAGTGACCCGTTCTATCCCATCTATGATGGATTATCAGGTACACCTGAACAAGGCTAGCATGTTCAACACCCCGGCAGTATTTGCCGTCTACGTGAGTATGCTGACCATGCGCTGGCTTAAAAATAAAGGCGGCATTGCGGGGATTGAACCATTGAATCAAAAGAAGGCAGATCTTTTATACGGAGAAATTGACCGAAGCGAACTCTTCCAGGGGTATGCCCGCAAGGAAGACCGCAGTAACATGAATGCCACTTTCAGTCTGAAAGATGACAGCCTTAAGGAGCGCTTTGACAGCATGTGGAATGAGGCTGGGGTAAACGGATTAAACGGACACCGGAGTCTTGGGGGCTATCGGGCTTCCATGTATAATGCCATGAACCTGGAAAGCGTACAGGTACTGGTGGAGGTCATGCAAGAATTAGAAAGACGGGCATAATTAAGGCGAACACCTTCTTAAAAAACCAATTATCCAATTATGATGAAAGTATTAGCTAATGACGGTATTTCTGACAGTGGTAAAAAAGCCCTGGAAGATGCAGGTATCGAAGTAATCATAACCAAAGTAGCACAACGGCAGCTGGCCGATTACATCAATAAGAATAAGATAGATATCCTGCTGGTTCGCAGTGCCACCCAGGTTCCCAAAGAGCTTATGGATCAGTGTACGGGGCTTAAAGCCATTGGACGCGCCGGGGTAGGTATGGACAATATCGATGTGAAGTATGCAGGGCAAAAAGGAATCAAGGTTTTTAATACTCCGGCAGCCTCCTCCAGATCCGTGGCAGAATTGGTATTTGCACACCTCTTTAGCGGGGCCCGGTTTCTTCATGATGCCAACAGAAACATGCCCCTTGAGGGAGAATCCAGGTTTAAAGAACTTAAAAAGAGCTATGCCGGCGGGGTGGAACTGAAAGGAAAAACCCTGGGAATTGTAGGTCTTGGACGTATAGGAAAAGAAGTGGCCAGGATGGCTCTGGGTCTGGGTATGAACGTACTCTCCAACCGCAAACAAGCCGGAGACACCCTCATCAACCTAAGTCTTTTCAATGGCCAGCAGGTGGAAGTAAACATTCCCAATGTGGATTTTCACGATTTGCTGCAACAATCCGACTTTATAAGTTTCCATGTTCCGGCGCAGGAAAAACCTATTATTGGTAATGCGGAATTAGCACTTTTAAAAGAGGGAGTAGGATTGGTGAACACCTCCCGCGGGGGAGTCATTGATGAAGAGGCGTTACTGGAAGGACTTGAAAGTGGTAAAATCAGTTTTGCAGGTCTTGATACCTTCGAAAAGGAGCCTACCCCATCTATTCGCGTCCTGATGAACCCAAATATGAGTCTCAGTCCTCATATTGGTGCTTCTACCCTGGAAGCCCAGGATCGGATCGGGCTGGAACTCGCAGAACGCATTCTGGAGATGACAAGGCAATAACAAGTCTTTAAAATCTATCACAATAAAAATCTAAAAGCATCAGGAAATCACCCGTTGCCTGAAATAATTCCTACCTTTATTGAAATCAAACGGATGAAGCTATCATTCAAAAAGAATGAGATTCAACATCCTAATGAAAAAGGAGTTATGGCGTCTATATTAGATTTTTTAGATACGGATACAGGGAAACAGTTTGTGCGATCCTCCAGCAAACAACTGGGCGAAAATCCCGATAAAGTAAAATCTGCTTTATCCATGGCCATGCCAATGATGCTGGGTGCCTTGAAGAAAAATGCGCAGACCCCGCAGGGGGCCGAGGGAATTGACAAAGCTCTGGAGGATCAGAAACACGACGGGTCCATATTGAGCCGGATCACAGAGGTGTTCCAGGGCGAAAACCTCGGAAATCTCATCAATGATGGCGGTGGAATTCTAAGGAACATTTTTGGAGGGAATCAAAATAAGGTGGAAGAAGCGGTAGGAACCGCAACCGGAATGGATTCATCAAAAATTGCTAGCCTTTTAAAAATGGCAGCTCCTGTTGTCCTGGGAATCCTGGGCAGCCAAAAGCGCAAGGACCAGGTGGGAGCCGGGGGACTGTCAGGATTATTGGAATCTGTTATGGGCACCAGTACTGCCCATGATCAATCGCTACTGGAGACTTTCATGGACGGTGACAAGGATTCAGTCATTGGGGATATTGCCGGTAAACTCTTTGGTAAAAAGGACGGATCCAAAGGCCTGGGAGATTTTTTCAAAGGCTAGTTGCTCGCGCACTTTCAACCCTAAAGTTATGAAATACCTTCTGAG
>JAJUIC010000097.1 GCA_029265595.1 Flavobacteriaceae bacterium | reverse complement strand
TTCGACTCAGAAACCTGCTTCTAGTGGTTGTTCTGCATGGCCTGGCCAACTACTGGATGGGATTCTCGCAGTTACTGGAACCGGTGAATTCCCCTGTAGTTTATACTGCGACCCTCAGTGAGGTCTGGAGCGGTGCGCTGAAGCTTATGCTGGTGGTGTTATTGTTTTGCATGCCCCTGTCTTATGTTATTCTCAAAGGCGGCAGCCGTAAACTCTAAAAGCTTGTAAAGGATTTACGAGTAATTCATTTGAAGGAGTTCCTCAATATAATTCCGCTCATTGGAAAGTCGCGGAATTTTATGCTGCCCTCCCAGTTTCCCGTTATTTTTCAGCCAGTCATAAAAAAGGTTGGGTCGTGCCTGATGAACTTTAGGTGGGTTCAGGGTCATATTGTTGAAGCGTTTGGCTTCATAGTCACTGTTAATCTTTTGAAGGTTTTCATCCAGTAGCCGGGTGAAGGTTTCCATATCGGCGGGTGGTTTCTTGAATTCAATCATCCACTCGTGACTGCCTTTTTCCTTATCTTCCATGAAGACCGGACCCGCGGTGAACTCCACAATTTCTGCCCCCGTTGCCTCAGAAGCATATTTAAGGCCTTCTTCCGCATTCTCAATAATCAGTTCCTCCCCGAAAACATTGATGTGGTGTTTGGTTCGTCCGGTGATACGGATCCTATAGGGGTCTGTGGAAGTGAACCGCACGGTATCCCCAATCTGATATCGCCACAGGCCTGCATTGGTGGTAATAATAATGGCGTAATTAATTCCCAGTTCTACTTCAGATAGTGGGATGGCTTGCTGAGTAGGAGTCCCGAAGGCATCCATGGGAATGAACTCGTAAAAGATGCCATAATCGAGCAGTAGGAGCAGGTCTTTGGAGTCGTTGCGATCCTGAACGGCTATAAATCCTTCTGAAGCATTATATACTTCAATGTATCGAAATTCGGGATTGGGAATGATTTTACTGTACTGTTTGGAATAAGGAGCAAAGCTCACGCCGCCGTGAAAATACGCCTCCAGATTCGGCCATACCTCCAGAATGCTTTCCCTGCCCGACATCTCAAGTACATTGTTGAGAAGGACCAGCATCCAGGAGGGCACACCGGCCAGGCTGGTAACATTCGCTTTGGCGGTTTCTTTTATGATGGCGGGCATTTTTTCCTCCCAGTTACTCATCAGGGAAACTTCATTGCTGGGGGTGCTGCTGTATTCCGCCCAGAATGGCATATTGTCAATCAGAATAGCAGAAAGATCCCCGTACTGCGTTCCCTTGTCCTTGTATAATTGCTTACTGCCACCCAATCTCAGGCTTTTCCCACTAAAGAGTTGAGAATCCGGATTGTTATTGAGATACAGGCAGAGCATGTCTTTCCCTGCGGCAAAATGGCAATCCTCCAGGGATTCCTGACTCACCGGGATAAATTTGGATTTTGCCCCGGTGGTACCACTGGATTTAGCAAACCACTTGATGGGGGTGGGCCAGAAAATATTGTTTTCCCCACGCCGGCTCCTCTCAATAACTTCTTGCAAATCCTCATATCGCTGGATGGGCACCCGCTGTGCGAAGGCCTCATAAGTCTTGATATCCGCAAACCCGTATTTCTGTCCCACCTCTGTGGATTTTGCCCGACTGATGAGTTGATGGAGCAGTTCCATTTGTACTTCATTGGGGTATTTTAGAAACAGCTCCATATGGTGAATTCGCTTCTTGAGGAACCAGGAGGCAATGGAATGAACTAAGGGAATTGGCATTTTTCTACTATCTTTGAAGCTTGAATTAGGGAGGGCTAAAGGCCCGGTTAAAATTAGAATTTTATCCCAAGCCTGCAAAGAATTCCCATCACTTCTAAAGTAATTTACCTATGCAATATCAAGGCGTTTTAAGAAAAATGGAATCCGAACTTACAGAGGTTGTTCAGTACTACCTTGTTTTCGAATCCGATTTTCTTCATTTGAACCAGTTGATAGGTAAAAATCTTTCCATTAATTTTCTTCGTTACAGCTGTCTTCACTGTAAAATGGAGAAAAAAATATTCCGCAATGGCTACTGCTTTAATTGTCACAGTACCCTGCCTCAGGTGGGGGATTGGGTCATGCGCCCCGAACTCAGCAAAGCCCATCTGGGCCAGGAAGACCGGGATCTGGATTTTGAAACCCAAATGCAGGTGGCGCCTCATGTAGTATACCTGGCCAATTCCAGTAACGTCAAGGTGGGAGTAACCCGCAAAAGTCAAATCCCCACGCGGTGGATTGATCAGGGAGCTCACGAAGCCATTGAAGTGGTGGAAGTGCCCAACAGGTACCTTGCCGGTATCACGGAAGTTGCTCTGAAAGATCACGTCTCCGATAAGACCAACTGGAGGGAAATGCTAACCAATAACTTAAAGGACCTCGACCTGCTTGAAATCAAAGAGGGTCTGAAGCCTTATCTTCCTTTGGAGGTGCGGGAGTATTACCTGCAGCATTCCAAAGAGCTGGAAATTGCCTTTCCCGTGGAACAATATCCGGCAAAAATTAAACCTCTGAACCTGGCAAAGGATCCGTTTTACCAGGGTGTTCTTGCCGGAATCAAGGGACAGTATCTAATATTTGAGGATGGTATAGCCTTTAATGTTCGCAAACACGAAGGTTTTGAAGTCGCGCTCAACGTATCCTAGCGCTTTTTTTGAAATAAATAAACCCGGACAAGAGGATTCGAGGATTCCTGCCCGGGAGCATTTGCTGACGCCTGATATCCGCCTACTGATCGGTGGTATCTCTGGCCTGATTTCTTCTTCCAAGTATATTGCCTAAAATGTTTCTGGCGGCTTCCTTGACCTGGTCCTGACGCTCCGGCTCTGAGGTCTGGGTCGTATCCTGCTGCCCGGTTGCGGTGGTATCGCTGGGTGTCCGGTTGGTGTTTCGGTTGATGATATCGGTGATTACATCCCGTCCTCTTTCCCGCAGATTTTCTTTTTGTCGCTCCACAATTTCCTGGGTCAGACTGGTAATGGCTGCCTCCATATTGAGATTAATGGAAGGGTTCTGAAAAGTACCCGATAGCCCAACGGGAACCTCAATCATGGTATTTTGAAGTTCCTGACGGGTGAGGCTTGCCAGGGCATTGTTGATATCGCTTCCCAGTAAATGGGCAGGCACCTCTAGATTTAAGGTGTAGTTCATATTCATATCAAAGCCATGTGTTCCGCTAACGGTGGCCTGGATGCCCTTGATATTGAAGTCGAATGGACTGACTTCCACCTGACCGTTGTTAAAGGAGAGTTGGGTGCTGAGGTTGTTGAGGCTGAGATTGTTCAGATCGATGAAGTTCAGCTGATTGTCCAGCCTGGACAATAAAGGGGTCTGCTGGGGATTCACCTGTGCCCCGATAATTTCTGCAGCGGCATTTCCGGCCAGGGATTGCAACTGGGGCGTCAGGTCATTATTAAGATTTCCGGTAAGACTAATGGTGGTGTTGAGCTCTCCCTGCAGGGCTTGAATAATCGGTGCCAGATTCTGCAGCAGTTCCAGATCCTCGAATGCCGATACAATATCGATGGTTTGCAGTCCCAGATTGAAATCAAACGTAGGTATCTGCTCTCCGGTGGAAACCTCTCCATCAACGCTGATCACCCCGCCAAATAAGTTGGAGGTAACGTTACTAAGGGAAGCTGTTTCATTAGCTATACTAACGTTTCCTTTCAAGTTTCGGAGCTCGAGATTGTCGTATAAAACCCGGTTTGCATTAAAGGCGAGACTCACATCCAGGAAGGAGGGAATTTTGATAGCTTCTGTAGTTGTGGGCGCTCCCTGATCACTCTGTTCCTGCTGTGCTTGTGCGGGATCTTCCTCCTGTTGGGCAACCATAAAGTCATTGACAGAGAAGGTGTCGGATGTTACCTGGAACCGGCCCTTTAGCACCTGATCCGTGAAGAGAAAGCCCATCAGGTTCTCAATAGTACCGGAGGCCGTAAGATCAGTCTGTCCCGATTGCGCTTCAAGGGTGCGAAGGTTGACATTTCCTCCTTGCATGGAGATCTGGGCAGCAGTGAGCTCGATAGGATTGGGAAATTCCGGGGAGGTATACCTGAAGTTGGTCAGACTAGCCGTTCCGGAGCTTCTGACGTTCTGGTACTGCTCATTTTCCAGGGAGTTCATATCAAAACTGGCGGTGAGATCGGCCGTCAGAATTCCATTGAGATCCTGTTCCAGTTCCAGAGGGTACGCCTGATCTAAATTGGCCAGGTTGATACTTCCGTTGGCGCTGAGGTCGACCAGCATGTTTTCCATCAGGTTTCGGATGGTGGCATTTCCGCTGAAGCGGTCCTGATCGATCCTAAAATTCAGGTTATTGATTTCCACATAAGTGTCTTCCACTATCCCGGTTTCGTTTTTAACCTGAGCATTAATGATGATATCTTCCACCGCTTTTGGCAGATCCGGGTATTTGAAGGAGGCGTTGTTAGAAGCCATCCGGATATCAAGCTTCGGAATATGGGTCTCATCCACGATACCCTTTATTTCCCCTTCCAGGGAGAAATCTCCGGTAGTCTGAACGTCTTCAATATTTTTAGAGTATTCCTCAGGTATGACCGCCAGGAAGTTTTTAAAATCAGATGAGGGCGTGGCAAAGCTTAAATCAATCTCGTTGTTATCTTCATTGACCTGAACAAATCCGTCAAAGCGCAGTGGCAATTGGTTGACCAGGGCCTCGTTCTCCAGGAAGGTAAAGCGCATGTTTTCCAGATCCATTTCAAAATCGGCCAGCAATTGCAGACGATGCCGGTTGAGATACTGCGTGCCATCCATCGCAAAACTCACTAAAGCATTCGACTGGGTTTCCAATGTTGAGGTGGATGCAGAGAAATCACCCGTTCCCTGGTGGTTGAACTCCTCGAGAGTCAGGAATATTTTACTGGACTGGTCGTAGTAATTGATTCGCGAGTCGCTGATAGCGTAATGCTGGACATCAAATTGGAAGCCGGTACTGCTGGTATCCGCACTCACTGGTTCCTCTGCTTGCAGGGCAATATCATAGTTGGCATTTCCCAGAGAATCCACCATGATATTCAGAAAGGTATTGTGGACCCTGATTCGATCTACTCTCATCCCTTCTTCGCTGCTATTGAAGAGTTCCATCACCGACATCTGAAGAACTAGCTCTTCACTGGAGACTAGGGTATCTCCTTCAAAAGGAGCGTTGTTAATAATCAGTAAGTTGTCCAGGGATAAGGTGGCATTTGGAAAATTCCGAAGCAGGCTCAGGTGCAAATCCTCAAAGCTCAGTTGCGCATTGAGATTGTCATTGGCCGTTTTGCGAACCATATCTTTTATTTGTCCTTTAAACAGGAAAGGAGTAAGGAATAAAAGCAGGATGAGTACTCCCAAAACAATTCCTATTATTTTCAGTGCTTTCTTCATTTCTATTTATTTTGATCAAGCTATTTTCTCGTCCTTTCAGCCTTCCTTATACCTAAATGGCTCAGTTGAACCTCTTTAACGAAGGACCTGAAATTCTCAAAAGTCTTTTTCACAAAGTTAGTAGTTATACGTTTTGTTTTCTTTAATTTGCTCCTAAATTACGGAATCCGCTCTAGCTGCAAATCCTTAGCGTCCATTGAATCCTTCAAAATTAGCATACATAGCACTTGGCAGTAACCAGGGTGACCGGTTGGCCCAACTTCAGAAAGCTCTGGATGATATTTACCATCATGTGGGGGAAGTCACTGCCATTTCCCGGGTTTATCAAACCCCGGCCTGGGGTTTTGAGGGGGAAGCCTTTCTCAATGCCTGCATTAAGGTGCGAACCCGTTTAGAGCCGGAATCCCTCTTGAAGGAACTACTCCGGATTGAAAGGGAACATGGCCGGCTTAGAAAACAGGGGGCGGGCTATGAAAGCCGCCCGATTGATTTAGATGTGCTCCTCTATGAGGAAGTCACAATGCAAACCCAGTTGCTCCGACTGCCTCATCCCCAAATGCATTTGAGGGATTTTGTAATGATTCCGCTGAAGGAAATTGCTGCAGGGGTCGTGCACCCAACCTTACATAAAACCGTTGCTGATTTGGCAGCGACCTGTCCAAAAGGGGAAATTGAACCTATTGAGCAAGGGTTGCAGTCTCCGGTGAGCTACAAGCCCAACCCGTACCACTACATTGCGGTGGAAGGAAATATTGGCGCCGGGAAAACAAGTTTTTCCACCATGGTATCACAGGACTTCAACGGGAAGCTGATATTGGAGCGCTTCCGTGACAATCCTTTTCTGCCCAAGTTCTATCAGGACAAACAGCGGTTTGCTTTTCCACTGGAGATGTCCTTTCTGGCGGATCGGTATCAGCAGCTCTCAGAAGATCTTGCTCAATATGATTTGTTCAGTGATTTCGTAATTTCAGATTACGACGTGTTCAAGTCCCTGATCTTTGCCAATATTACCCTGGCTGAAGATGAATTTGGTTTGTATCAGAAGCTGTTCCACCTGATGTATAAAGAACTGGTTAAACCCGATTTATATGTATATCTCTATCAGAACACGGATCGGCTGTTGGAGAACATCAAAAAAAGGGGCCGGGAATATGAGCAAAATATTCAACGTGAATACCTGATAAAGATTAACCAGAGTTATCTCAATTTCATGAAGTCGCAACTGAACCTCAATGTCAAGATCATAGATATCTCCGAACTGGACTTTGTTCAGAATCGGTCCGATTACGTGAAGTTGCTGGAGGAGATGTGGGGTCATTAAGAGATAAGACTGCCTCCCGGGGGAACATTTTAATCCTGCTGGAGAGACCGCAGTTTGGAATACAGGTCCCACAATACCACTCCCGCACTGACTGCGATGTTGAGGGAATGTTTGCTCCCCTCCTGAGGAATTTCAATGACCGTATCACTTTGTGAAACAATTTTCTGCTGGACGCCCTTCACTTCATTTCCGAAAACAAGTGCATACTCTTTGTCTGGTGCAGGTTCAAAATCCTGGAGCATGACAGAAGATTCTGCCTGCTCTACAGATACCAGTTGCACACCCTGAGTTTTTAGTTCCTCTGCCAGGGATGCGATATCTTTTCGGTATTCCCATTCCACAGATTCCGTAGCACCTAGTGCTGTCTTTTGGATGTCTTTATGCGGAGGGGTGGCAGTGATGCCACACAGGTAAATCTTTTTTATCAAAAAGGCGTCGGCAGTTCGAAATATGGATCCGATGTTGTTCAGGCTACGGATGTTATCCAGGATGACAATCAGGGGCATCTTCTGGGATTCCCTGAACTCTTCCACACTCTTGCGATCCAGTTCGCTATTCTTTAATTTTCGGTATTTTGGCATAGACTGCAAAAGTACTATAATTAGCCTATTTTACAGTCCCTGTCAGAAACAGTGCCGTAGGTACATTCTTGATATGTTGTGAAGAAAAAAACACCTCAGGAGTGCCCGGTCTTGTTTTT
>JAJUIC010000058.1 GCA_029265595.1 Flavobacteriaceae bacterium | reverse complement strand
TAACACCTACTTTTATCCCGGCTAATTCAAATAATTCTTACAAAATGAAACCAAATCTAAGTGGATTTCTAACGCTGTTATTGGCGTTGGTTGTGCAGCTTTCGATTGCACAAGAACAACAAACAATCACCGGAACGGTCACCGACGACAACGGTATGCCGCTACCGGGGGTGAATGTTTTGGTACAGGGTACTACTGAGGGCACCCAGACCGATTTCGACGGAAATTATTCCATCGAGGCCGCCCAGGGGGAAGTTTTAGTATTTTCCTACCTGGGAATGCGCACGGTGGAGTATACCGTTGCCCAAAGCAACACAATTGATGTGATTCTGGAGCCTGATGCAGCTCAGCTTGATGAAGTAGTAGTAACGGCTCTGGGGATTACCAGAGAAAAAAGATCCCTGGGATACGCTACAGAGGAAGTCGGTGGTGAAGAAGTAAGCACGGCTAAGGAAGGCAACTTCATTAACTCGCTCTCCGGAAAAGTTGCGGGTCTTGATGTGAAAAAAAGTAGTACCCTAGGAGGTTCTTCGAACGTTATTATCAGAGGGTACACTTCTTTGACAGGGAACAACCAACCTTTGTTCGTGGTTGACGGAGTTCCGATCAGTAACGAAAACACCAATGCCAGTGGTCAAAATACTGGAAGAGGCGGGTATGACTATGGGAATGCCGGTATGGATGTAAACCCAGATGACATTGCTTCGATTAACGTACTTAAAGGAGCTGCCGCTTCGGCTCTTTACGGATCGCGTGCGGCCAACGGAGTAATTATTATTACTACTAAATCGGGAAGACAAAATGAAGATATTGGGGTGACTATTTCCTCTGGAGTTACCTTCGCCGAATTTGATCCTGAAACTTTTACCAAGTATCAGAAAGAATACGGAGCCGGATATGGTCCTTTCTGGGAATCTGATGACGGGTATTTCAATCTTGCCGATCTCGATGGAGATGGTGTGGATGATCTGGTGGTGCCATTTGTGGACGATGCTTCGTACGGAGCTCGGTTCGATCCCAACCTGATGGTGTATCAATGGGATGCCTTTTATCCAGAGTCTCCCAACTACATGACCAAGACTCCCTGGGTAGCGGCAGAGAACGATCCTACTTCCATCTTCCAGACGGGGGTTACCTACAACCATAGTATCGCTCTTGATGGGGGTACCGAAAAAAGCACCTATCGCGCAGGTTATACCCTGTATGATCAGGAGGGGATTTTGCCCAATAGCCGAATCAGAAGAAATACGGTTACCTTCAAAGGAACTCATGATTTTACCGAACGACTGACAGCCGGAGTAACAGGAACTTATACCAATACCGATGGTAGAGGACGTTATGGAACCGGGTACAGTGGAACCAATATTTTCCAAAGTATGAGACAGTGGAACCAGGCGAACGTGGATTTCGAACAGCAAAGAGAAGCCTACTTCGCCACCCGCCGTAATATCACCTGGAACTATTCGGATGCTATCGGAGGTGATTTGTCTCCAATTTACACCGATAACCCCTACTGGCAGTTATACGAGAACTATCAGTCGGACGAACGGCACAGGGTTTTCGGAAACATTAATTTAAATTATCAGTTTACCGACTGGCTGGACGCCGTAGGACGGGTTTCTATGGATACCTATACCGATCTACGGGAAGAAAGACGAAACGTTGGAAGTAATGGGGTGCCGCACTATCAGCGCTATGATGCGACTTATACTGAGATGAACTACGATTTGATGTTGAACTTCAATCTGGATTTCACTGAAGATCTGAATTTCAGTGGTCTTCTCGGGGCTACTGCACGAAGACTTGATTTTAGGCAGATGCGATCGTCCACTACCGGAGGGCTGGTAATCCCGGGTCTTTATGCCCTATCGAATTCGGTTAACCTTTTGACTCCACCAACGGAGGCAGTAACAGAATTACATACCAATGGATACTTCGCCAGTGCTTCTTTTGGGTACAGAAACATGCTCTATCTGGATTTAACCGGTAGATTTGATGAAGCGTCCTCTCTGCCTGAGGAAGATAATACCTATTTCTATCCTTCGGCCTCGACCAGCTTTGTGTTCTCTGAATTGGTGGAGGGAGACTGGCTGACCTTTGGTAAATTCAGTGCCAACTACGCGGAGGTTGGAAACTATGCACCTGCACTTTCTGTAAATAACACTTATTTCAGTCAGACCAACTTCACTACTCCATTGTATTCCGTGAACAGCACTGCAAATAACCCGAATCTGAAGAGCGAAACAACAAAGAGTGTGGAGCTGGGATTGGAGATGGATTTTGTCCAAAACCGATTCGGAATCAACGTTTCAGCTTACAAAACCAATTCGGTTGACCAGCTGATGCCGGTAACGATTACAGCAGCTACAGGATACTCTCAGCAATGGGTGAATGCAGGGGAGATCGAGAACAAGGGGATTGAACTCGGTGCTCACCTTACACCAGTTCAAACTGAAGACTTCCAATGGATGATAAACGCCAACTGGTATAAAAATGAGAGTGAGGTTCTTTCCTTGTATGGGCAGAACCAGAACCTTCAGCTTGCATCTATGCAAGGAGGAGTGTCCATTAATGCCACCGTAGGGCAGCCTTATGGTATGATTTGGGGAACCAACTTTACCTTTGACGATAACGGAAACAGGATCATTCATCCTGAAACCGGTCGTTTTGTGGTGGATGCGACGCCTCAACCCATTGGAAAAATGACACCTGACTGGAAAGCGGGTATCAGTAATAATTTCCGGTATAAGGATTTATCCTTTAGTTTTTTGATTGACATTCAAGAAGGCGGAAATGTGTTTTCACTAGATACCTGGTATGGATATGCCACCGGGGTTCCTGCAAATACCGTTGGAACGAACGATCTGGGGAATCCCATGAGAAATCCTCTTTCTGAAGGCGGTGGAATTGTACTGGAAGGGGTCAACCCGGACGGTTCGGTTAACACTACCCGAACTGACATGAGTACCTATGCCAATGCTCTTGGATACGGATATGCACCTAATGCATACCACGTGTATGATGCCAGTTTCGTTAAACTGAGAGAGGTAACACTTTCTTATTCCTTACCGGATCGGTTTATCGATCAGATCGGCCTGTCAGACGTGACCCTTTCTGCTGTGGGAAGAAACTTGTGGATTATCGACAAGAATGTTCCTTATGCGGATCCTGAAGCGGGATTGAGTTCCGGAAATATTCAGGGGTACCATTCAGGAGCCATTCCTACTGCAAAGGAATACGGACTTAACGTGAGACTTCAATTCTAAAAACTTAACCATGAAAAAAATAGTAGTTTTAATATTAATGGTTGCATCTTTTGTTGCGTGCTCCGATAATCTCTCGGATGTGAACGTGGACACAAAGAACCCTTCGGAAGTTTCTCCCGATGTATTGTTCTCCAGTGCAACCAAGAGTTTGTTTGATCAGATGGTCAGTACAAACGTGAACCTGGGCATCTTTAAAATGGTGGCCCAATACTGGACCGAGACCCAATATGTGGATGAGGCCAACTTTAACCTCACCGAACGAAACATTAATGGAGCGCAGTGGACGATTTTATATCGGGATGTGTTGAAAGATTTGGACGAGGCTGCTGTGCTTATGGAAGCTAACCCGGATCCAACCATGAGTGAAGAGCATGTTGCCAATCAACGGGCAATGATTGAGGTGCTTCAGGTGTTTACCTGGCATGTTTTGGTTGATACCTTTGGGGATATCCCATATACTGAAGCACTTGATTTGAGCAACACAGCCCCGGCCTATGATGATGATGCCGCCATTTATGCAGATCTGGTTTCCAGACTTGATACGGCCATTAATCAATTAACTGCCGGAGCGGGAGGTTTTGGTGAAGCAGATTATATCTATGGAGGAGATGCTGGTCAATGGATTAAATTCGCCAATTCTCTAAAACTTCGTCTGGCGCTGCGCTATGCGGATGTGGATGATGCCAAGGCCAGTACCATGGCTCAGGAAGCAGTTGCTGGTGGTGTGTTTACATCCAATGCAGATAATGCGGACTTACAATATTTAGCCGCTGCACCCAATACCAACCCTATCTGGGAAGATTTGGTTCAGTCCGGACGAAAGGATTTTGTGGCTGCTAACACTATAGTAGATGCAATGAATGAGCGCAATGACCCCAGAAGAGATGATTATTTCGCTCAGAATTTAGGGGAAGGTATTTACAAAGGCGGAATTTATGGAGCCGAAGGAAACAGCCATTCCAATAGTACTTTATACAGTGAGCGCTTCGAGGATCCGACTCTGGAAGGAGTGATTCTGGATTATGCTGAAGTGGAATTTCTGCTGGCTGAAGCTGCAGCCCGAGGATATATCGGTGACGATCCTGAAACACATTATAACGCCGGAGTTACGGCTTCCATCCTATACTGGGGCGGAACTGAAGCAGAAGCACAAGCATACCTGGCCCAGGGGTCCGTTGCTTTCGATGCCGGAAACTGGAGAGAAAGTATCGGGGTTCAGAAATGGATTGCGCTTTATAATCGAGGTTTTGAGGGATGGTCCAGCTGGAGAAAACTGGATGTGCCTGACCTGCCAAATGCTGGCCAGTCTGATTTACCCGTACCATTGCGATTCACCTATCCTGTGAGTGAAGCTACCTTAAACGGCGCTAATTATGAAGCTGCAGCTAGTGCTATTGGAGGTGATGAGCAGCAAACACCAGTGTTCTGGGATGTTAATTAAAAACTTAAATTTAGTTTACGATGAAATTAATTAAAAATATAAAACTGATTGGTCTCTCCCTCCTTGCGTTTGGTGTCTATTCTTGTGACGATGACGAGACAGTAATAGAAACAGCAGATGTAGGGGGGTATGCAACGCCCATTTCAACCATCACTGTGCTGGATCAAGCGGTGGACATTCCAATCGACTTGTTTACAGGTTCAGGTGTTTCTTTCCAGTCTATAGAAGTTCAAGACGAGGAGGGAAATACGCTAACAACAGCAACCATTTCTGGGGACGAAGCCACATTTAATTCTTCAAGCCTTGGAGAATTCTCCTTTGGAGAGGACAATGCGCCTACCGGGAGTTTTGATGTTCGGCTCGTATCTCAGCTTTCAAATGGTAAGACCTTAGATGATGGATTTAGCATTAATGTAGGGCATGCGATTTCCCTGGGAGAGGTAGAAGAGGTGCCATTTGATCCAGGTAATGAGGAAGAAGATGCTCTGTTAGAATATAATGTTGAAACTGTGGGAGCTACAGTAGATGCTTTAGATCTTGAATGGAAGGTAGGATCTGAAGGAACCTATTCAGTCGATGATACAGAATTAGACCTGGAAGAAGGGGTAATTAATATCTCGAGCCTAGATCGAGATGCTTATAACCTTTCTCCTGGTGATACCTTGTATTATCGCTTTACAGCCCATAGTGGAGAGCTTGTTGATCAGGTGGAAACGAGCACCATTTTTACGGAGTCCGAAGAGGACGACGGTGAAGGGGATGGTGAGGATGATGCGAGCTTATAAAGAAATTTTAGCTTAGCAATATTTGAAAGGAAGGGCTGTCTATAAACCGGGCAGCCTTTTTTTTACCTATCATTACTAGAGCAATGTGCATTCGGGTTGTTCAAGCTTGCTGAATTGACCGCTAAACTGGATGTGCGGTAAATTGCTATAGGATGTGAATTGGTGGTAATCTTCTGGATACATGAAATAAGGTATTACCTGCTGGAATGTTTTTCCCTAAGGTCAGTAAAATACTATCTTTGTCTAATCAAGGAGGGACCCGAGAACGGCCGAAATAAACCAGTTATAAATGAAAGACAGTAGTATCATATTTGGCCTACGTGCAGTGATGGAAGCCATTAAGTCAGGGAAGACCATTGATAAGATTTTTATTCAGAAAGGTATAGGAGGAAGTCTTTACCAGGAGCTCCAACAACAGCTTGGCGATGGAAGTTATAATTTCTCCTTTGTCCCCATTGAAAAGCTCAATAAGATGGTGAAGGGGAACCACCAAGGAGTGGTGGCAAAAATTTCTCCTGTTGCCTTTCGTGATTTTGAGGAAACCGTCGCTTCAGTTCTTGAGAATCAAGCTGCGCCCCTATTTCTATTATTAGATGAGATTGATGATGTCCGGAACTTTGGTGCCATTATACGGACTGCAGAATGTTGTGGGGTGGATGCCATTATTGTTCCCCAAAAGGGCAGTGCTCCCATTACGGCAGATACCGTGAAGACTTCTGCGGGAGCTATCTTTAATGTGCCAATTTGCAAGGTGAATCATATTAAAGACGCTATCTACTATTTACAGTCTTCCGGTATTAAAGTAATTGCTGCCTCAGAGAAAACCGAAGATCTGCTATATGATAAAGACTTTACTCAACCCATAGGACTTATCATGGGTAATGAAGGGAAGGGTATATCTCATTCCGTTTTGAAACTGGCAGATGAAAGGGCAAAACTTCCCATGAAAGGAGCAATCGGTTCATTAAATGTCTCTGTGGCCTGTGGGGCGTTCTTGTATGAAGTGTTACGGCAACGACAGCATTAATTATCAATTATAAGCGCAGCATTTTCCAGAATAATCAGCACTCTTAAGAGACCTATTGTGATTTCTAGCTTGATGCTAAAAGAACCGGAAGGAATTCATGAGGGGATTTCAAGCGGGTAATTCAAGCCAACTGCCAAGACTCAGGGTGAATCGGCTTTGCAGGATTTAGTGGAGAAATGAGATAAGATTTACCCGGGAGTGATCCGCTCCGGGAAGGTTAACTGGGCGTGCTTGAGTGTTTATTTCCAGCATACACCCCCCTCCCCAGATCAGAAAGTTCATGTACACCAACTAACCCGCAGAAGGCTTCCACCGACAGATCCGGAAGCTAACAAAGACAAAGGGCACCCTTACCAGCGAAATGGCCTTATTGAAGCTGGTTTGTTTGGCCACAGAAAGTATTCAAGAGGGTATGACCGCTACCGTGCAGAACTGGGGCTTCATATTTCATCAATTAGCTATAAAATTTAAGGTTCTATTGGAGTTGAACCTGAGGACAAAGGAAGTCAGAAAATAAAAATCCTCTCCTCTGGGGGTGCCCCCAGAGGAGAGGCAGACAGAGTTATGTCCACCCTCTCAACTCAGTACCAAATGATCTTCAAAGACCAATTAAAACCCTATTGTATAGTGAGGATAAACTATGGATAATCCACAGTATATTTTTTCAATTAGGTTTAGATACTCTTTCAAGTTAGGCATGAGCGTGTATTCACTCTTATCTGAAAAGTATGATATGTTTGGTGCTGATTCTGTTGTTTGAGAAGATTTGGAGAACGTAATTACCATTCATTAGACCTTGATTTAGTTTTATCTGGAATCCCGTTTCGTTGTTTAGAATCCCTTCCTGAACAGGTACACCTTCCCGTGAAAATATTTTGTATGTGGCATGGGATGACTCCATAGAAACTTTAATTCTTCCCTCTGTAGGATTGGGAGATACGATAATTTCTTTTTGATTCGATTTTGTGGGGCACGGGGCAGGTGGTGCGGTATTGAATGTTGTGGAAGTGCTTATGTTATTACAGAAGTTCGTATATCTTACAGTGACGGAAATGGGGCGATTACCCCCGTGTGGCGGAATAATAGAAGGACTTACTGTTGTGCTTCCGTTTGAGTAAGGATTGGAAGGCACAAAGATCACCTGGTAACCTTGTGCATCACATACTCCTCCAGCTATAGGTTCCATATATACATAGCCCTGGGGTTCTGGAGGTATCTCTCCCTCATAAATATCAAAGGACTTAGTTTGGGTTGTTACGGTGCACCCTCCTTCATAAGTTATTTCAGCTTTTATTGATATGTTGTTACCGGAATTCGGTGTTATAGTGACTTGCCTCATTCCATTGGATATTGTCTCATCTGAAACAAAAGCGCCGGGTGCGTCCCATCTTATATTTGTTATTTCCTCTTGATCTTCTATTAAAAATATGCGATCTTCACCTTTACACAAGAAATCTGGAGTTGATGGTGTCATTTCTAATTGCGCTGTACGTGGCGATCTAAGAATTGTTGCATTTGAAGAACGAATATAATTTGGGTTTCCGTTCAACCTTCCGACTGAGCTGGTAACATTAAAATTACCGTTTACTGGTGGTTTGATGGTTATTGAAGCACCGTTGTTCGAAATGATCTGGCCATCTGACAAAGTCCAGTCAAATTTGTTTGCGCTACCATAATTTGATATCGTTATTTCTACTGGTTCTTGGGAACAGTCCAATGGTCTTTCGAAAGAAATCTCTGGAGCGGTTATTCTCATTACATGGACTTCTTTTGTGTTGGTATTCAGAAAGCCAGTGTCGAAAAAATCTACCACTTGGTTTTGTGGGCCCAAATATTCGCCAGTTGCTCGTACTCGAATTTCACTGTTATTCGTCTGAGGATATTCGCCCCATTGGATGGGTATTGTCATGTCTCCAGAATGTAAGATGTCAGTATAGATATCTGTCTCTTCATTATTTATATGTCCTATAATTTCACCTGCACCTATCGCATTGGTGACTTGTACTTCCCAAAGCGTAATGCGATAGCTTACTCGTTCCCCAAAAAGATTAGGATTAAAACTAAAAGTATAATTATATGGTTTTCCAACTTCGACTTCTTCTTCTCCAGAAATTGAAATTTCTTGGCCATTCAATGTATGGAAAAGTGAGAATAAGAATGTAAAAAGGTAGATTTGTTTCATAAGAATTGGATTATGTAGTGATTATAGATTTTGTATTATCAAGAAATTAATTTTTTTCGAAAAAACCAAAATGAGCCTGAGTTTTTTGTTTTTTACTTTGAAATAAAAGTTTTATGGTGTATTATAGGTGCTGGTTTTTTTCCTCGCGTTTTTATGACAATTATTCTTTCCGAATTCTTTCGATGCTTGCCGCCTTTTAGAGGAATGAATCTGATTTACAGTGAAGAAGGGTTATCGGAATCTGAGGTATGATCTTCTTCAGGCTTCCAATCAGGGTTCTCAATGAAGTTCCCATCTTCATCAAAATGCTTCATGAAAGGATCGTCTTCCTCTTTATAACTTTCTTCTTCCCAAACATACACAGGCGGCCGGGCGATATTCTTCCGGTATAGCAGGGCGAATAGTAGGCCGCTAAGTAATCCAGATAGGTGTCCTTCCCAGGAAATTTCCGGATCAACAGGGGTTACGTACCATAACATTCCTCCATAAAGAAAAACGACAATTAAAGAAAGTGCCACTAGCCTGTAGTGTCTGGAGAAAACCCCTTTGAAGAATAAGAATGCCGCCAGACAATATATCAGTCCGCTGGCCCCGATGTGAAAGGCTGGTCGACCCAGGAACCAGGTCAGAAGACCGGTAAGTAACAATCCATATCCAAGGATACGCCAGCTAATGGGTCTGTAAAAATAAAACAGGGACATGGATAAGACCAGAAGAGGAATGCTGTTGTTGAAAAGATGTTTGAGGCTTCCATGGATAAACGGAGCAAAAAGAATTCCCCGTAGACCTGTGATATCCCGTGGATAAATCCCATAATTATTGAAGGAATACCCAAAGCGGATTTCAAACCAGAACACCAGCCATATTACCAGTACAAATACTATGGGGTAGCCCAGGACACCAGGCGTAAATCGAAATGGATCATCATGCTGCACAAAAAATGGATTTTATAGGTCATTAATATTACGAAAAATTAGGCGGAAGACCCCGGTGCGTTTGGAAATTCAGTCAAACCAGGAATGTATAACGATAGGATGGCGTTGTGTAAACTGAAGGAGCCAAGTTTCCAGTTCTGGATTAACGAAAATGGACTGACTTTTGGTGTCAGGCGGAATGGGGATAATGAAATTGAAAACGTGACGTAAAAAAATCAATAAACATTTGATTGCTTGTAGATTATTTATACATTTGCAAACCCTAAAAATAGGGTAGTTTCAAATTTAAAACAATTAGTGTAAAGGAAATTATGCCAACAATTTCACAATTAGTACGAAAAGGAAGGTCGACGATTGCTAAGAAGAGTAAATCGGCTGCTTTGGATTCGTGCCCGCAACGCCGCGGTGTTTGTACACGTGTTTACACCACTACTCCTAAGAAACCTAACTCTGCAATGAGAAAAGTTGCAAGGGTTCGGTTGACCAATGGAAAAGAGGTAAACGCATACATCCCAGGTGAAGGACACAACCTCCAGGAGCACTCGATAGTATTAGTAAGAGGCGGAAGGGTGAAGGATTTGCCAGGAGTAAGGTATCATATTGTGCGTGGGGCGCTTGACACAGCTGGTGTCGAGGGTAGAACCCAACGCCGATCCAAGTACGGTGCAAAACGCCCTAAGAAGTAATTAAAAACTTTTAACGTTAAGAAATGAGAAAAAAGCAGGCGAAGAAGCGGCCTCTTCTACCAGACCCGAGATATAACGATCAGCTTGTCACAAGGTTTGTGAACATGATGATGTGGGATGGGAAGAAGTCAGTTGCTTTTAAAGTTTTCTACGATGCAATGGATATCGTAGAGGAAAAGAAACAAGACGAGGAGAAATCTGCACTGGAGCTTTGGAAAGATGCACTTTCTAACGTGATGCCTCACGTGGAAGTTCGTTCCAGAAGGGTTGGAGGGGCTACCTTCCAGATTCCTATGCAAATTCGTCCGGACCGAAAAGTGTCAACAGCCATGAAGTGGCTGATTACCTATTCCCGTAAGCGGAATGAAAAGTCAATGGCACAGAAGCTGGCAGCGGAGATCTTAGCTGCAGCCAAAGAGGAAGGTGCGGCTGTGAAGAAAAGAGTGGATACTCATAAGATGGCTGAAGCGAACAAAGCATTCTCACACTTTAGATTCTAAGACCAATGGCCCAAAGAGATTTAAAATATACAAGAAACATAGGAATTGCCGCGCATATTGATGCTGGTAAAACTACTACAACTGAGCGAATCCTTTTCTACACCGGTATTAGTCACAAGATTGGGGAAACCCATGATGGTACTGCTACCATGGACTGGATGGAGCAGGAGCAGGAGCGTGGAATTACCATTACTTCTGCTGCTACGCACTGTAAGTGGATGTACCG
>JAJUIC010000200.1 GCA_029265595.1 Flavobacteriaceae bacterium | reverse complement strand
GATTCCTCTGGCAAGGGGAATGGTACAATACGTACATTTATAATCACAACCATCCTGAACTTTCAGAAAGGCCCTGGTACGATCTCCGAAGGAGTAGGAACCCACATAAAAATCCGCCTCATCAATTTCGCAGGAGTGGACGGTTCCCATATCATTCTTGCTCAGATCGTTTATATAATCTGTTACTTTGAACTTTTCGGTGGCTCCCAAAACAAGATCCACTCCGTCAACGGCTGCCAGTTCTTCCGGTTTAAGCTGTGCATAGCAGCCTATGGCAATCACAAATGCATCTTCGTTGCCTTTTTGAGCCTGCCGAACAATGGTTTTGAATCTTTTGTCGGCATTGTCCGTAACAGAACAGGTATTGATTACGTAAATATCAGCCGCATCCTGAAAATCCACCCGCTGAAATCCTTCTTGCTCAAAACTCCTGGCAATGGTTGAAGTTTCTGAGAAATTGAGTTTACACCCAAGCGTATAAAAGGCTACACTTTTTTGTTGTTCCATAGCAGTAGTATCTGAATACCTAGCTTAACCAGCAGATATTCAATTCTTTATTGAATCTGCCCGGGATCATTCCGGGGGCCGCAAAGATACTGACTAATATTGTTTTAGAGAAACAAAATCAGTCCCTGCGCCACTTCGAGGAGGCTTCAAAGACCTCGAGCAGAATATCCTTCTCCATCTGGGAGAACTCCAATCCCTTGCGACCCATTACCTTTTCGATTACTTCAAAGGCCTTCGCGGTTTTGTAGGTTGTAAATCCGGCACTCCCACCCCAGCTAAAGCTCGGAATGAAATTACGCGGATAACCCGCTCCAAAAATATTGGCACTGACCCCCACTACTGTTCCGGTATTAAACATGGTGTTGATCCCGCATTTAGTGTGATCTCCCATCATTAGCCCACAAAACTGCAGACCGGTTGGTGTAAAGCCTTCCCTCTCGTAGTCCCACATGCGGACCTCGGCATAATTATTTTTCAGATTAGAAGTATTGGTGTCGGCTCCCATATTACACCACTCTCCGACAACAGAATTCCCCAAATAACCCTCGTGACCCTTATTGGAATACCCAAAGATGACCGAATTCTTGACCTCGCCACCGATAACACAGCAGGGCCCCAGGGTGGTAGGTCCATAAATCTTGGTCCCCATTTTTAACCGGGATTCAGCCCCCATGGCAAAACCTCCCCGGATCATACAGCCTTCCATAACTTCCGCATCCCGGCCAATATACACAGGACCCTGGGTAGCATTGATAATGGAACACTCCACTATGGCTCCTTTCTCCAGAAACACGTTCTCCGGACCCAGCACCTGGTTGGTTCCTGAAATCGGCTCACTTTCCCGGTCCTTTGTTATCAAATCAAAATCTGCGCGGATAGCTGCCTCATTCATACTGAAAAGATCCCACGGATGCTGCACCTGAAAAGCCTCACCCTCAAGTTCAATGATCTTACACTGGTCTAAATCTATTTCCTGGTCTTCCAATGTGAAGAAGGCAACCACTTCTCCCTGGTGGAATATAGCCTCTCCCTGCCTAAGGGATTCAACTTGAGATACCAATGACAAGGTAGGAAGAAAGGACGCATTGATCATGATGTTTTCTTCCAGCTCCACCATCGGCCATTTTTCAGAGAGGTAGTCCTCGGTTACCGTGGAAGTGGTGGTATCAAGCCATTTTTCCCATTTCTCCCGAATGGTCAGAATCCCTATGCGAAGCTCGGCTACAGGGCGGGTATAGGTAAAAGGTAAGAACTGATTTCGGGTATTTCCGTCAAAAAGGATGTAGTTCATTTTGCGCTGGTTATTTTGATAAAGTACAGGCAAAAATAAAAACAGTTTTTACGGATTCCCTTAAAAAAACCTATTTTTTTGCTAAAAGTTTTCTTCAGGAAATCAATTGTCGCTTCACCCTCCGATAACCAGCTAGGTGTCAGGCAGGTACAAAAAAGCCTTCAGGAATTGAAGGCTGTAAACTGAGAAAAAATGAGAAAGAACTGGCGAAAGCTCAGTTCTCTCTCATTTTTCCGATCTATAAAAGAAGGGTTACTTCTTGAACTTCGCGTATTTGTTTTTAAACTTATCGATACGTCCTGCCGTATCCAATAGTTTAGACTTTCCGGTGTAGAATGGGTGAGAAGTTCTGGAAATCTCCAACTTCACCAACGGGTATTCCTGACCGTCAACCTCAATGGTTTCTTTAGTCTTTGCGGTAGATTTAGTGATAAAAACTTCATCATTGGACATGTCCTTGAAT
>JAJUIC010000048.1 GCA_029265595.1 Flavobacteriaceae bacterium | reverse complement strand
TATGAATCCAGGTATTATTTGAATGCTTATGATCCCGACAATAATTTCGAGACGCCACTGCCTTATTTTTCCGATATAAAAGATCAGGTAGAAAATAATCTGGGAACCCTGCTGTACCAGACCAGTGACTTTCGTCCGTCCACCTCTGCGGTGACCAACTATGAAGATGAAGGAAGTGGAACCCTGGACACGGTGCAGTTACCACCACAGCTAAGGGTACATCTTCCAGTTGACTTTTTCCAGTCCAAAATTTTAGATCAGGAGGGCAGCGTTCATCTTTCCAACCACAATAACTTCCAGAATTACCTGAGGGGATTGTACATAAAAACGGAGGCATCGGGTAATGAAGATTTGATGATGCATCTAAATCTGGCAAATTCCAACGCAGGCGTAACTTTATATTATTCTACCGAAGGGGAAACAGAGGATGATGAGGAAGAAGCACCCCGAATTAAAAATTCATTTAAGCTGAGCTTTGCCTCCACGCGAATGAATATTTTTGAGCAGGATCCCGTTTTGCCCATCCCGGGAAGCGTGCTTTTGCAAGGTGGACAGGGATCGGTGGCCGTGGTTGAATTATTCTCCGGGACGGATTCGGATGGTGATGGCGTTTCAGATGAGTTGGAGGACCTTCGGGATAATCAATGGCTGATTAATGAGGCCAACCTCATCTTTAAAGTCAATCGAGAGGCCATGGCTGGAATTGAAGAGCCGTCCAGAGTGTATCTGTATAACCTGGATCGGGGAGAGCTGCTGGCAGATTATGCTTTTGAATCAGAATCTCCGCAAAACTCCATGAACTCTGAGGTCAATCGAGGACATCTGGTGCCTTTGAAGCGGGATGATCAGGGACGTGGAATAGAATACAAAATTCGCATCACCCAACATGTCAATAATATTTTAAATCGGGATGCCGACAATGTGCGGTTGGGCCTTACAGTGAGTCATAATGTGAACATTATTAATAATTCTGAAGCCAAAACCGCTGAAGATCAAAATGTGGAACGGGTTCCTGTAAGTTCGGTTCTGAGCCCTCTGGGAACTGTACTCTATGGAATGGATGCTTCAGATCCTGAAAAGCGACCGAAACTAAGAATTTATTATACCGAACCTAAAAACTAAAAAGTATGTGCGGAATTGTTGGGTACATCGGAAACAGAGAAGCCTATCCCATCGTGGCAAAAGGCTTGCAAAGACTGGAGTACAGGGGCTATGACAGTGCAGGGATTGCCATTTACGGCAACGGCGAGCTCAAATATTCCAAGACCAAGGGAAAAGTTGCCGATATGCGCAGGAAGCTGGAGGCGGAAATTGACCCTTCGGGTACGATCGCTTTGGGGCACACGCGCTGGGCAACACACGGGGTCCCCAATGACATCAATTCACATCCGCACTTTTCGAATTCCGGTAACCTGGTGATTATTCACAACGGGATTATCGAGAACTACGACGCCCTTAAAAAAGAATTGACTTCTCGTGGTTATTCTTTTTCTTCAGATACCGACACGGAAGTTCTTGTCAATCTTATCGAAGACGTTATAGTTAAAGAAGGGGTGAAGCTCGGAAAAGCTGTGCAGATGACCTTAAATCAGGTTGTCGGGGCTTACGCAATCGCTGTTTTTGACCGGCGCAAGCCCAATGAAATTGTGGTGGCGCGTCTTGGCAGCCCACTGGCAATAGGGATCGGAAAAGATGAGTACTTCATCGCATCGGATGCTTCTCCTTTTATTGAATATACCAACAATGTCATTTATCTGGAAGATGGTGAGGTGGCAGTGGTAAGAAAGGAAAAAGGGATAAAGGTGCGGAAGATTGAGGATGACACTATGGTGGATCCTTATGTGCAGGAGCTGCAACTGAATCTGGAGCAAATCGAAAAAGGAGGCTTCGATCACTTCATGCTTAAAGAGATCTTTGAGCAGCCTGCTGCCATCAGGGATACCTATCGGGGTAGATTGCTGGCTGATGAAGGAATTGTCAGTATGGCGGGTGTGGATGATAATCTGGAGCGTTTTTTAAACGCCAAACGGATCATAGTAGTCGCTTGCGGAACCTCCTGGCATGCAGGTCTGGTGTCGGAATATCTTATTGAAGAACTTACCCGGATTCCGGTGGAGGTGGAATACGCTTCTGAATTCCGCTACCGCAACCCTATTATCAATCGAGATGATGTGGTCATTGCCATCTCGCAAAGTGGGGAGACCGCAGACACCATGGCTGCCATCAAGCTGGCCAAGGAACGCGGAGCCTTTGTATTTGGAGTTTGTAATGTCGTGGGGTCGTCCATTGCCAGGGAAACCCACGCGGGTGCCTATACCCATGCCGGTCCAGAGATCGGCGTAGCTTCCACAAAGGCTTTTACTACCCAAATTACGATACTGGCTTTAATTGCGCTGAAACTGGCCAAGGCCAAAGGAACCATATCCAAATCGGATTTCCAGATGCATCTTCAGGAACTTGAGACCATTCCCCAAAAAATTGAGGTGGCCCTGGAATCGAATGACGCCATTCGCGAAGTCGCTTTCCGATACAAAGATGCCAGAAACTGTATATACCTGGGCCGGGGATGTAACTTCCCGGTGGCTTTGGAAGGGGCCCTGAAGTTGAAGGAGATCTCCTATATTCATGCTGAAGGCTATCCTGCTGCGGAGATGAAACACGGCCCCATCGCCTTAATTGACGAAGAAATGCCGGTGGTGGTCATTGCTACCCGTAAAGGGCATTATGAAAAAGTGGTCAGTAATATTCAGGAGATAAAATCCCGCAAGGGAAAGATTATAGCCATTATTAATGAAGGAGACACCAGTGTGCGGGAGCTCGCAGATCACGTCATTGAGGTGCCTGAAACCATGGAATCGCTCAGTCCTTTGGTCAATACCATTCCTTTGCAACTGCTTTCTTACCATATAGCGGTCATGCTAAATAAAAATGTGGACCAGCCCAGGAACCTGGCTAAATCGGTCACTGTAGAGTAAAAAGAGGCTGAAATCCACCTTGAGGTAAAAAACTATAAGGGCATTTTTCGTCAGGAGGATGCCCTTCTTTCATGGGCAATTTCGGGTTTAAAAAATTTAGATTTTTTGCTTTTAAAAAACTATCTTTGCACCCTGAAAAAGAAGATGTTTGCTGTTGGCCGTTTTCCATCTGCAATTCATCGCTTTTACCCAAGGAAAATTAAAACACTAAAGGATTAGATAATGTCTAAAGTTACAGGTAAAGTTGCACAAGTTATAGGCCCTGTTGTTGACGTATCGTTTGACACAGAAACAGCTGAACTGCCACGGATTTACGACTCTCTTGAAATTACACGCAAGGATGGGTCGATTCTGGTTCTGGAAGTTCAATCTCACGTTGGAGAGGATACCGTAAGAACCATTTCAATGGATTCTACGGATGGTTTGAGCAGAGGAGTAGAGGTCGTTTCCACAGGAGCGCCTATCCATATGCCAGTGGGAAAAGAGATTTTTGGCCGCTTGTTCAACGTGGTAGGGGACGCCATCGATGGACTGGGGAATCTTCCCAAAGCCGGTACCGCCGGACTCCCTATTCACCGTGAAGCTCCTAAATTTGAAGATTTATCTGTATCAAAGGAAGTGCTCTTCACCGGTATTAAAGTGATTGACCTGATTGAGCCCTACGCTAAGGGAGGTAAAATTGGGCTTTTCGGGGGTGCAGGAGTAGGTAAGACCGTTCTAATTCAGGAATTGATTAATAATATTGCAAAAGGTCACGGAGGACTTTCTGTATTTGCCGGAGTAGGAGAGCGGACCCGTGAAGGGAATGACCTCCTTAGAGAAATGCTGGAGTCCGGGATTATTCGATATGGTGATGATTTCATGGAGTCCATGGAAAATGGAGGATGGGATCTCACTAAAGTGGATAAGGCTGCGATGCTTGATTCCAAAGCGACTTTTGTATTCGGACAGATGAATGAGCCTCCTGGGGCTCGGGCGCGTGTGGCTCTTTCAGGTTTGACTATTGCGGAATTTTTCCGTGATGGAGCTGGAGATGGCCAAGGCAAGGATGTGCTTTTCTTTGTGGATAACATTTTCCGTTTTACCCAGGCAGGATCAGAAGTATCGGCTCTGCTTGGACGGATGCCTTCTGCGGTTGGATATCAACCAACCCTGGCTACTGAGATGGGGGCCATGCAGGAGCGAATTACCTCAACCAAGAATGGCTCGATTACCTCTGTACAGGCTGTATATGTACCTGCGGATGACTTGACTGACCCGGCGCCTGCTACTACCTTTGCCCACCTGGATGCCACTACGGTACTTTCCAGAAAGATTGCGGAGCTTGGTATTTATCCGGCTGTTGATCCACTGGATTCTACTTCCAGAATTCTTACCGCAGAAATCCTGGGAGAAGATCACTATAACTGTGCTCAGCGCGTAAAGCAATTGCTTCAGAGATATAAAGAACTTCAGGATATTATCGCCATTTTGGGTATGGAGGAGCTTTCTGAAGAAGATAAACTTGCGGTTTCAAGAGCACGTCGGGTGCAGCGTTTCTTGTCTCAGCCATTCCATGTAGCAGAACAGTTTACCGGACTTAAAGGGGTTCTTGTAGACATTAAGGATACCATTAAGGGCTTCAATATGATTATGGACGGGGAGCTGGATCACCTTCCCGAGGCTGCCTTCAACCTGAAGGGGACCATTGAGGAGGCGATTGAAGCAGGAGAAAAAATGTTGGCAGAAGCCGAGGCATAATAGTAATTGCAGCTACTGTGACCTAGCAGGTTGGAGTGGTCGTGTTGCAAGAAAAGATAAAGATTATGTATTTAGAAATCGTTACTCCGGAAGCAGTACTTCTGCGCTCAGAGGTTGATTCTGTCACAGTCCCGGGAATTAATGGAGAGTTCCAGATTCTTGAAAATCACGCCGCTGTGGTCTCAGTTCTCGGAAAGGGAATGATTAAAGTGGATACCACTTCCAAATCCGTTGATATGGATGCTTTATCACCTTCTTTTTCCCGTGATCAGTCCAATAAGAATATTCTTCTGTTACCCGTAGATGGAGGGGTATTGGAGCTGAAGGATAACAAAATTATTGTTCTGGCAGAGTAATAATATACCCTGAAGGAAAGTTTTTAAAGTAAACCGGAGCCTGGGAATTCCACCCCTAGCTCCGGTTTTTTTTGTTGCTTATGTGGAGTTTATAAATGTTTGTGATTGTTCTTTAAATCTAAAGATTAGCAGGGCTATATGTTCTTATTTTAATACAGGAAAATTGCGATAAAATGTCCCGTAAGATTAGGTTTAGAGCAGATTTATGTTATATTTGGTTCCTTCGGGATCTTCAACCTTAAGTGTATGTTGATAGCAGTTCTTTCTGGTTTTATTTTCTCCTTATTTCTGGTGGTTTTCGGCAAATTTTTCAAAGGGAGATTTTCGCTTGCAGCCTCTATTTTGCCACTGAGTCTGTTTATATATTTCTGTAGTTTTCTGGGCCCTATCAGCAGTGGAGAAATTGTCTCGCAATTCCACCCGTGGGTTCCTTCGTTCGGCCTGAATCTGAGTTTTACTCTGGACGGATTGTCGTTGTTGTTCGCACTGCTCATTACCGGTATTGGTTTTCTGGTATTTGTATACGCTGCAACTTATCTGAAAGAACATCAGTATATTGATCGGTTTTACGGTTACCTGGGTATTTTTATGGGGGCCATGCTGGGACTTGTATTGTCTGATAACCTGCTTTCCCTCTTTTTATTCTGGGAACTTACCAGCATCAGTTCCTTTTTCCTAATTGGATTTAACAACACCTCCAGCGAATCGAGAAAGTCGGCCGTGCTGGCTTTAACCATTACAGGAACGGGAGGTTTTTTATTTCTAGCCGGAGCGGTCCTGTTGGGGTGGGTATCGGGTACCTTTAGCATGACTGAAATGCTCACTATGCGCGAGGCGCTACACGGGAGTGATTTCTACCTGCTCATTATCTTCCTGCTGATGGGAGCAGCCTTTACAAAATCCGCACAGTTTCCCTTCCATTTCTGGCTTCCCGGAGCCATGAAAGCACCCACGCCTGTTTCTGCTTATCTTCACTCGGCTACCATGGTGAAAGCCGGAATCTACCTATTGCTTCGATTTACTCCCATTTTAGGAAATCATGAAGTATGGAATACAACCCTGATAATTGTTGGAGGGATCACTATGTTTTATACAGCCTTCCATACCTTATTCCGCACAGACCTAAAAAGTATTTTAGCTTATTCTACGGTTGCAGTTTTGGGGCTGCTTGTTTTTCTGACCGGTCTTGGAACTCAATATGCCCTAACCGCTGCCGCGGTCTATATAGTTGTACATGCACTGTATAAAGCAGCACTCTTTCTGAGCACGGGAATTATCGATCATCAGACGGGCACCCGGGATGTAACACGTCTTTCAGGTCTTCGAAAGGTTATGATGCCGGTGGCAGTGGCAGGAGTACTGGCTGCCATATCCAGTGCTGGTATACCCCCCACCATTGGATTTTTGGGTAAAGATCTGGTCTATGAAGCCACTCTGGGTATGGGGGATGCAGCCATCTATCTCACGATTCTGGTCCTGTTCACTAATGTGCTCATCCTGTATGCTGGTTTTGTCGCTGGAATCCGTCCTTTTTCGGGTAAACTTCCCGATAACTTACAGAAGATAAAGATGCCGGGACCACTGCTTTGGGTGCCACCCGTATTACTTGCTGTCCTTGGGCTTTTGCTGGGGATTTTTCCGGCACTACTGGATGCTCCCATTGTCCGTCCTGTAGTGGAAGCTGTGGGTGGAGATGGGGCAGCGGTACAGCTGAAACTCTGGCATGGCTTCAATACCGTCCTTGCTCTAAGTGGATTGACTTTGGGTCTGGGATTCCTATTGTACTTTATAATAAAACCATCCCAGGGGAAAGTCACAGCTATGGGTCGTCTGGAGGCTATTTCGCCAAAGAATATTGCTCTGAATTTCGGGAATTCCTTTACCCGATTTTCAAGTGCCTGGACGGGAGTTTTCCAAAATGGATTTCTTCGAAATTACGTCGTTACCATTGTGCTCTTTCTGGTTATCCTGGTCGGGTATTCACTGTTCTCGGGTTCAGAAGGAATCGTTATAGACTGGAGGTCATTATCTAAATTGACTTTCTACGAAATTGCCATCATGAGTTTGATGTTTATGGCTGTGCTCTTTATTGTAGCCTCGCGTTCGCGACTGAATGCAGTAGTGGGAATGGGAGTTCTTGGTTACGCCATTTGCTTACTTTTTGTAATTTACTCTGCACCGGATCTGGCCATGACGCAATTTTCCATTGATACCCTGACGGTTATTCTTTTCGTACTTGTTCTGGCCAGGCTCCCTAAATATCTGGAGCCGTCCAATCATGCCAGGAAATTGCGGGACGGGGTGATCTCCGGGTCTTTTGGGCTTCTTTTGGCCCTGATTGCTCTGGAAGTCCTACAGGAGCCTGTTAATAAGGAAATCAGCGAGTTCTATGCAGAAAATGCCTATGTCCTGGCCCAGGGAAAGAATGTGGTCAATGTGATTCTGGTTGATTTCAGGGGAGCAGATACCTGGATTGAAATAACAGTCCTGACCGCAGCGGCTTTAGGAGTATTTAGTTTAATGAAACTGCGGCTTAAAAAGGACGAACGGAGGATTAACGAATGAGGGAGCAGAAAAGGGAGGTTCTATAAAACCAGCTCATTCTGCATAAATTGTTTTTAAGTATGAAAACCATCATTTTGCGTGCGGCATCTAATTATATGCTGCCTCTTTTATTAGTTTTTTCGGTTTTTATCCTCCTGCGAGGACATTATCTCCCTGGAGGAGGCTTCGTGGGAGGATTGGTTGCAGCTATGGCATTTGTTCTACATGCATTTGCTAATAAACTGGAAACCACTAAAAAGTTGTTCCGAATGCATCCGGGGTTTCTAATGCCCTTTGGTCTGACTCTGGCCCTGCTCAGCGGGCTGATGCCTATGATAATTGAGGAATCGAGTTTTTTGACTGCCATGTGGCTCTCGGAAGCACTACCGGCCATTGGGGCCGTGGGAACTACCTTATTTTTTGATATAGGGGTCTATCTAGTAGTAGTCGGAGTCACCCTGACCATTATTTTCACCATCTCTGAATCTTCATAAATGGAATTAATTCTGGCTTTATTAATTGGAGTTTTATACGCCTCGGGAATTTATATGATGCTTCGGCGGAGCCTGGTAAAACTCATTGTGGGTATTATCCTGTTGGGTAATGCCGTGAATCTCCTGATTTTTTTACTGGGAAGAATCACCAAAGGAGAACCGCCAATCATTCCGGGGGATTCTGACGTTTTTTTACAAGCCTATACGGATCCTCTTCCTCAGGCTCTTATACTAACCGCCATTGTGATCAGTTTTGGTCTTCAGTCTTTTGCCATTGTTCTTGTAAAGCGGGCGCACAAAATGGTGAAGGCGGATGACCTTGATGAAATGAATACAACCGACGCCGAATCATGAATGAAAATATAATTTTTTATCCCATCCTCGTGCAGATGGCCTTTGCCATCCTCTTAATGTTTCTATGGATGCGCGTGGAATGGCAAAAATGGGTGAGTATTATCGGGAGCGTTCTAAATCTGGTAGTGGCTTCTTCTTTATTTGCCATAATTCTAAGGGAAGGAACTACTTCAGTACAGGCCGGTGGATGGGAGGCTCCTTTTGGAATTTCCTTTGTTGCGGATGCCCTGGGAGTTACTATGGTGCTTCTGACCGCCATTGTGGGATTAGCCGTTTCTATCTATTCCGGGGTCTCGGTGAACAGGGCACGGCTTAAGTTCGGATACTTTCCCATTTTGCACTTGCTGCTTCTGGGCCTTAACGGTGCATTTTTAACAGGGGATATCTTCAATCTGTACGTCTGGTTCGAAATCATTATAATTTCTTCTTTTGTACTGCTGACTATAGGGGGAGAGAAAGCGCAATTAGAGGGAGCCGTTAAATATTTTACTTTAAATTTCCTGGCCTCCATGATTTTCCTCACCGCCATTGCCGTACTATACGGACTCACCGGGAGTTTAAACATGGCTGATCTGGTGGCCAAAATGGCAGCGGTTGAGAACCGCACCCTGGTTCAGGTCAATGCGCTGTTGTTTTTAATAGGATTTGGAATAAAATCCGCCTTATTTCCATTGTATTTCTGGCTGCCGGCTTCTTATCACACCGCCCCTTCTGCGGTTGCTGCCATTTTTGGTGGCTTACTGACTAAAGTTGGAGTCTATGCGATCATTCGGATGTTCACTTTAATTTTTGAGGTGGATTCCCTTATACAGATTGTATTGCTCTCCACGGCCGTGTTGACATTTTTTAGTGGAGCCATTGGAAGTCTGGTCCAGAACAATATCCGCAAGATATTTTCCTATCTGATTATTTGTCACATCGGCTACATGATAGCGGGGGTGGGAATGATGACGCAGGTAGCCCTGGCAGGAGCTATTTTTTATCTGATTCACGATATAGTTGTCAAGACCAATTTGTTTTTAATGACCGGATTGATATATAAAATGAAAGGAACCCACAGTATGCGGAAGTTGGGGGATTTGTACGCGGAATATCCTCTGCTGAGCCTTCTTTTCGCCATACCCCTGTTTTCCCTGGTGGGAATACCGCCTTTATCAGGTTTTTGGCCTAAACTCTCACTGATAGAAGCAGGATTTGATACTGAAAGTTATTGGATTATTGGAGCGATTCTGTTTTCCAGCCTCCTTACCCTGTATATCGTGGTGAAGTTCTGGTCGGAAGTATTCTGGAAACCGGGTGAGCAGCTTCCAAACATCAAGCATTTCAGGTATTTCCGGAAATTGAAGAAGAGGCACAAGTGGCGATTGGTTGCCCCCGTTGTTTTTCTGTCCCTGATTAGTTTGTATATTGGTTTTGGGGCGGAGAGCGTGATGGAATTGTCCAATCGCATATCAGATGAACTGATGGATCCGCAGCATTACATTGAGGCGGTCTTGCCGTCAACTTAAATGTGTAGTCATGCAGAACAAGTTTCTTACAAATATATTCCTGACCTTTCTGTGGGTAGCACTCACAGGGGCCTTTTACCTGTCGAACATTATTTTTGGCTTTGTTTTGAGTTACTTTTTGTTGTGGATTATATTTAGCCGAACCCCGAATAATCAGTACTTTAAGTTTATCCCGAAGGTCATTGCTTTTGTGTTTTTCTTTCTATACGAACTGATCAAGGCTAATTTTCAGGTGGCTTATGAAGTAATGACCCCCCATCATAACATGAAACCAGGCATTATAGCAGTTCCTCTGGATGTGAAGTCCGATATCCAGATCACTTTGCTGGCGAACCTCATTACCCTTACCCCGGGATCTTTTAGTTTGGATGTTTCAGAGGATAAGAGTGTGATGTTTGTCCACTCTATGTATATAAAGGACAGAGAAAGCTTTATTGCCGGAATTAAAAATGGATTTGAAAAACGAATATTGGAACTAAATGAGTCTTGAGGATTATCTATATTTTGTAATACTGCCGGTACTGGCTATTTCGGTGATTCTGATATTTATTCGGTTACTGAAGGGCCCGAGTATACCGGATCGGGTGGTAGCTGTTGATTTATTGGTGACCATAGGAATTGGAATGACGGCTGTATACAGTATTTTAAGCGGACATTCCACTTTCCTGGATATTGGATTATTATTCGGTCTGATTGGATTTTTGGGTACCGTAGCTTATTCGTCCTATCTGGAAAAACAAAAGAAAAAATGATAGATACACTGATTGCCATACTGGCTTCCATTGGAACCCTTTTTATTTTGTTTGCTGCCATCGGGATGCTTCGGATGCCTGATATATATCTTCGATTGGCGGTAACCACCAAGGCGGCCACCCTGGGGGTGGGATTGCTTTTAGTTTCTGCAGCCATTTATTTCAATGACCTCTCCACCACAACCAGGGTATTTGCAGTCATTTTATTTATTCTGCTGACGGCACCAGTCAGTGCTCACCTGATTGGAAGAGCGGCCTATATCATTGGAAATAAAATGTGGGAGAAGACCCATACCGATGAACTGGAAGGCGGTTATGAGTGGCATTCAGGAAAATACGGAGCGCCTAAAAAACCCATTGACCAGGAGATCGAAGAAGGGGAGGATTAATCATCTATGTCCTTATCCGTGCCTTTTTTGATTTTCTTGCTGATTTGAATATCCACCCACCGAAAGACAATATTAATGGTCAAAATTAGCAGGGTCAAAAGCGCCAGTTCGGGGTAAAGTCCCAGAGCGGCAAAGCAGCCAGCTCCTGCGCTACACCACACGGTGGCGGCTGTGGTTATCCCTGTTATTCTTGTTCCCTGTTGCAGAATGACTCCCGCTCCAATAAAACCAATACCCGTTACCACCTGGCCCATGACGCGCGTAAGATCGACATCATGCTCGCTTCCCTCAAAATGAAGTGAGGCAAGTACAAAGAGGGCTGCTCCCAGGGACACCAGGGCATTGGTTTTTAGTCCCGCCTCCTTGTTCTGAATTTCCCGTTCCAGCCCAATAAGTAAACCTGCAAGAGTTGCAGCTCCTATTTTTAATCCAAATTCTATTAGCATTTTTTTATCATTTTTAGCTATAGGTCCTGCCAGGGAACAAAATAGGCGAAAATTAAAATTCTGTGCTGCAAAGGAAATGATAAAGTTATGGATGCCCGCCGCTACTAGCTCATAATTAATGGCTCAAAACTATATTAAATGAAGGGTGTATTTTTCTTTTGTAAATTTGCTACATTAGGTGAGCAAAAGACACGGAAAGATGAAAGAACGAATTGATCTGGCTGAAGTTCCCAAGGTAAGCGGCATTTCAAAAGAAGCCTTTGTGAGGGATTATTTAAAGCCGCAGAAGCCTGTTGTTATAGCGGATTTAATAGCGGACTGGCCGGCTTATCAGAAGTGGAATCTGGAATATATTAGGGAAATCGCAGGTGACCGGGAGGTGCCTTTATATGATGACCGGCCCATTTCTTCCAAGTACAAGGTGAATGAACCTCATACGAAGATGAAAATGCGCCAGTATATCGATTTGCTTCAAGCGGGTCCCACCAGTTATAGAATCTTTCT
>JAJUIC010000131.1 GCA_029265595.1 Flavobacteriaceae bacterium | reverse complement strand
TAACTGGATTCACTGGTTCTTCCTTTTCCCCTTTAGTGTGGTTCTGATTATTGAAGGCTTTGAGGTGATAAACGTGGTAGGCTGGTTTTTCGGGATGGCCTTTTTACTGGTGGCCAACAACTTTTTGAACATCCTTGCAGGGAACAAATCCTGGCTGCTATACTTTTTGGGCGGGCTCATTTTCAGCCTGGGTGCCATGCAGTATTACCAGATTTTCAACCTGGGAAACCATACCGAAGGGTTCTTTTACAGCCTGTATCAAATGCCCTGGCTGGCGCTGGTACCGCTTCTTTACCTGATTGGACTTTTCACCATAACTTTTAAATTTTTCCGGAGGAATTTGTATTTGGATGCGGGATTAGCCGTAAAGGTCTCGGAGGCCAGCAATGAAAACCTGGACTGGCTCAACCAGTTCGGGACCCTGGGAACTTTTCTCAAGAACGACATCAAGCTCCTTTTGCGCAACAAGCGTTCTAAAAGTACTTTGATGGTCAGCGGGTTTTTTATCCTGTATGGGTTGCTGTTCTTTACCGGTTCTCTGGAGGTTTATGACGCCCCGGCCTGGAAAATCTTTGCGGGCTTATTTGTGTCGGGAGGGTTTTTATTCACCTTCGGACAATTTGTTCCGAGCTGGGATTCCAGTTATTATCCTTTAATGATGAGCCAGAATATCCGCTACCGCGAATACCTGGACTCCAAATGGTGGCTGATGGTGATTGCCACCCTGGTGAGCACCATTCTGGCGAGTTTTTACCTGATCTGGGGCTGGGAAGCCTATGGCGCCGTAGTGGCCGCTGCTATTTTTAATATGGGATTTAATGCGCACCTTGTCTTACTGGCCGGGGCCTATATTAAAACACCGATCGATTTGAGCTCCAACAAAAACGTGTTTGGAGATAAGAGCGCCTTCAACTTCAAGACCCTGCTGATCACGCTACCAAAACTGGTGGTGCCCATGGGGGTATTTGTTCTGGGCGACTATTTATTTGGCACCTTAGGAGGTTATTTGGTCGTAGCCGGAGTAGGAGTCATAGGCTTTGCCTTTAAGAACAGGGTCTTTAGACTCATTGAGCGGCTTTACAAGACCCAGAAATACGAAACCCTGGCAGCATACAAACAAAAGAATTAAGCTAAGCTGAACTTTAGATACGCAACAACCATGATAAAAGTAGAAAACCTCTCCAAAAAATACGGAAATACCACGGTACTGGATATCGACTCCCTGGAAATCCCAAAAGGCCAGAGCTTTGGTCTGGTTGGGAACAACGGCGCCGGGAAGACCACTTTTTTTAGTCTGTTACTTGATCTGATCCAACCTACTTCGGGAAGCATCAGCAGCAAGGGTGAAAAGATAAATGAAACCGAAAACTGGAAACCTTATACCGCGGCTTTCATCGATGATAATTTCCTGATCGGATACCTGACCCCGGAGGAATACTTTTATTTTGTAGGGGAACTAAGGGGGTGGAATAAGGAAGAGGTTGACCAGTTCCTGCTAAAATTCACGGACTTCTTCAACGATGAGATTCTGGCCAAACGAAAATACCTGCGGGACCTCTCTAAAGGGAATTCCAAGAAAGTAGGTATCGTGGCAGCCCTGATCGGAAATCCCGAAGTCGTTATTTTGGATGAACCTTTTGCCAATCTAGATCCTACCACTCAGATTCGCCTAAAGCGCTTGCTAAGGCAATTGATCGAGTCCAGGGAGATGACCATTCTGATCTCCAGCCATGATTTACAGCACACGGTCGAAATTTCAGATCGGGTCGTGGTACTGGAAAAAGGTCGAGTAGTCAAGGACATCCTGGCCAGTGATCAGACCATGCACGAACTGGAGGAATTTTTCTCTGTTTAAATAACAGCTATAGGTTCCACTCTTTTTCTAACCAGCCAATCAAACCTCAGTTCCCGCTATCAGGGGATTGAGGTTTTTTTTGACCGGTCGATCCAATCGATTCCTCCAAAAAATGATTTTTATCATGTACTGCCGGAACTTTCGGCTGGTGTGCAAGGATCAAACAGGATCTTGTTCAAGTAACGAAAACTGTCTTTGCTGGTTCCCAAAGCCCTTTCAGGTGGCTTTTTTGTTAATAACTTATGATAAAATCATTAACTATAGGATCAAGCACCCGTTTCATCAGGAAATCAGCCAATAACCCATTTAAGGGTTTCTCCCACCGATTTATTCCAAAAAGATCAGGCAAACCTGACTCCCATCACGCAGCGCACTTTCTTTTTATTGCATCTTTGTCTTCGAAGCAATCCTGAATAATGATGAAAAATTATCTGCTTGATTTTTAGCCAGTTGATGGATTTGAAGTATTTTCGTTCCTTTCCAACAGGCACAGATTTCAGGTGCCCGGGACCAGGAGCTGATGGGGTAGCTTCGTTGAAATAAAAGAAAATGAGAGACCGAGAGCAAGTGGGTGGTTCACCTGAATCCATTTCAAGGAAGACCGCTACATCCCGAAAATTTAAAGCAGCCCAGGAAATTGCCCAGATGGGGTATTGGGAGTACCATTTCAATGATCAGGTATACTGGAGTGAAGAAGTCTACCGCATTTGCGGAAAAGACCCCAATGTTTATGTACCTGATAGAAATTCCATTAAAGAAGGTGTTCACCCTGAGGATCAGGAGGGCTTCGATCAGTTACACCAGGAAATCGTTAATAAGGGTGGAGACTTTGAACTGGAGTACCGAAAGGTCATGCCTTCAGGAGCTATTAAGTGGCTGCGCGAACGTGGCAGACTCATCAAGGATGAAGATGGAAATCCCCTTCGGGTGGAGGGCACTATTCAGGACATCACTCTTCGCAAAAAGGAGCAGGAGGAACTACACCTGCAAAGGGAGCGGGAGCGGGGAATCCTGGATTCACACACCAACTACATCATCCGAACAGACTTTCAGGGCAATTACACCTATGCCAATCAGAAATACCGGCAGGAGTTCGGCTGGGTATTTAATCAGGAGGATATTATTGGTAAAAGTGCTTTTGCAACGGTCATGCCCTATCACCAGCAACGCCTGGTGGAATTGACCCAGCAGGTGGCAGGAACGGATCGGGTTATTGAGATGCAGCTCGATAAACGCGCCAAAACAGGCCAGATCAAAAATACCCGCTGGGAAATTATCAGTATTGCCGATACCAAAGGGCAACCGATCGAAGTGCAGTGTGTCGGAGTGGACATCACCGACCGGTTGGCTACCGAAGCCCTTCTGAGAGAAAGCAATGCCCGCTATGAAATGGTTCGAAAAGCCATTTCTGATATCATATGGGATGAGGATCTGATCAGCGGCAAGAAGTTCTGGGGAGAAGGTTTTTTGACTCATTTTGGTCATGATCAGAATGCCCGGCAGAGTCCCTTTTTCTGGGAACGGCACCTACATCCTGGGGATGCTGAAAAAGTGATTTCCCGATTGAACCAGGCGCTGGAGGGTAGTGAAAACACCTGGGCAGATGAATATCGTTTTAAAAGAGCAGATGGTACGTATGCCTTTGTAGTGGACAGAGCTTTCATAGAACGAGATTCTAAAGGCAGGCCGATTCGGATTGTTGGGTCCATGCAGGATATGTCTGAGCAAAAGCGCCTGGAGAAGCTTCTAAGTAAAGCTACGAATTTATCCAGAATCGGAAGCTTTGAGTACGACCGGAAAACCGAACAGTTATTCTGGTCCAATATGACCTATCAAATTCATGAGGTACCTACTTCCTATACCCCGACTTTATTAAAATGGCAGGAATTTTTCGAAGATCAGGACCAGGTCGTGATGGAGATTATCGTGCGCGAAGCCATCCAAACCGGAACTGCATTCGATCAGGAGCTGTTACTGACCACCCCTAAGGGAAACCGAAAATGGGTGCGGGTAATGGCCGATCCGGAAATGGAGGATGGCCAGTGCGTACAGCTCAACGGCAGCGTGCAGGATATAGACAAATTAAAAAGGGCCGAACTGGAGGCACGTAAAGCCTATCAGGAGAAAGACGTCATTTTAGAGAGTATCGAAGACGGATTTTTTGCCCTGAATGAATCGCACCAGGCGACTTATTGGAACAAGCGGGCCACCTTGCTGACCGGATTTCCAAAAGAAGCCATCCTGGGAAAATCGGTTCTGGAGGTGTTTCCCGAGCAGGCCAGACAACAGTTTGTCCCCCAATATCTCAAGTCCATAAACAGAAAAAAGCCGCGGCAGTTTGAAGTGTACCAGGAAAGTTCCAGTACCTGGTTCGATGTCACGGTATATCCTCAGCAATCCGGAAGTTCCGTGTTTTTCAGGGACATCACGCAAAGGAAACTTGCAGAACTCCAGCTATTACAGCTCAATGAAAGCCTTCAGCAGCACACCACGGAACTGGTAAGGGCCAATAAAGATCTGGAGCAGTTTTCCTTCATCGTCTCTCATAATCTCCGGGCTCCGGTGGCCAATATTTTAGGGTTGGCGGACCTGATTAACGACGAACAGCATTCGGAAGAGGTCAAAAAGGAGCTGTTCCGGGAATTATCAGAAAATGCCCAGCGAATGGACGGGGTCATTAAAGATTTAAATGCCATTCTGAGGGTTAAAAACGAACGCAGTGAACACAAGGAAGTGGTCCGGCTCCAGGAGGTTACGGATGCCATTACCAGCAGTATCGGCCATTTGATGCACAAAGAAAAGGCGGTGGTAGAAACGGATTTCAACTCGGTCCCAGCCTTACATACGGTACGCAGTTATATACACTCCATTTTCTATAACTTCATCAGTAATAGCATCAAATACCGACACCCCGAGCGCAATCCCCATATCCAAATCAAGGCCCTGCAGGAAGACGGTAAAGTCCAACTGCGGTTTAAAGATAATGGCCTGGGATTTGATTTAGAGAAAAAGAAGGACCAGCTCTTTGGTCTCTACAAACGGTTCCACACCCATGTGGAAGGTAAAGGTATGGGGCTTTTTATGGTAAAAACCCAGGTGGAAATGCTGGGAGGTAAAATTTCAGCCTCCAGCCAGGTGGACAAGGGTACGGAATTTTGTATTGAGTTTGATAAAGATATTTTAGGAGGGCTGGATTAAAAACGGGCTCTGAGCGTATGGAAAAAATTACTTTTTTATTGGTGGACGATGATCCCACCAGCAACCTGATTACAACCTACAACATTAGAAAAAAACTGCCCCAGGCCCGCATTCACTCTTTTAAAGAGGCTCCCCG
>JAJUIC010000059.1 GCA_029265595.1 Flavobacteriaceae bacterium | reverse complement strand
TAGACAATGCTTTGGAAGCGGTGGTAAATGCTTTTTTGTACGATCGCCTCAAGAAACGCATGCAGTTTGATTTGCGGGACCTGATTAAAGGTAAACTAAGTGAAATCAATACCAAACTGGAATCCCCACAGCAAGCTACCGAGGGAATTTCGTTTTCGGGTTTTGTGGAAGCCTTCCGGCTGGTGGATTTATTTCCGGGAAAAAAGGTGCTGCTGGCCGTCGTGGAAGTGGAGGCCAGAGCCCTGATTGATATACAGGAAATCAATTTCTGATTTTCCCGAATAAGTAAATCAAAGGTTCGCAGATTGAAAACAGTATCTTTGCTTCAAAATAGCGTATGGCACATAAAGCAGGTTTTGTCAATATTATCGGAAATCCCAATGTGGGGAAATCAACTCTAATGAATGCATTTGTGGGGGAACGCCTGAGTATTATTACCTCAAAGGCCCAGACCACCCGCCACAGAATCCTGGGCATTGTCAATGGAGAGGATTTTCAGGTCATACTAAGTGATACCCCTGGTATTATCAAACCCGCTTATGAATTACAAGCTTCTATGATGGAGTTTGTCAAATCGGCTTTTGAAGATGCCGATGTGCTGCTGTACATGGTGGAGATCGGAGAAAAGGAACTCAAGGATGAAGCTTTTTTTAATAAGATCATCCACTCGGAAATTCCGGTGCTCCTATTGCTCAACAAAATTGACCGGTCCAATCAGACCCAGCTGGAAGAGCAAGTTCAGCACTGGCAGGACAAAGTGCCCAATGCGGAAATTTTCCCCTTGTCTGCCCTGGAAGGATTTAATGTCTCTGAAGTATTCCGCCGAATTATTGAATTACTCCCGGAATCACCCCCGTTTTACCCCAAGGATGCGCTCACTGACAAACCCGAACGCTTTTTCGTGAATGAAATCATCCGGGAAAAAATTCTGATGCACTACAAAAAGGAGATTCCTTATAGCGTCGAGATCGACACCAATGAGTTTTTCGAGGAAGAGGACATCATCCGCATGAGAAGCGAAATATTGGTGGAGCGTGACACCCAGAAGGGGATTTTAATTGGACATAAAGGAAGTGCCCTGAAACGGGTAGGTGTGGAGGCCCGGAAAGATCTGGAGAAGTTTTTCGGAAAGCAGGTGCATCTGGAGCTTTACGTCAAGGTTAGTAAAAACTGGCGCAGCGACCCAAGACAATTGAGGCGGTTTGGTTATAAAGATTAAAGGAAGTCGACTCCTGTGGATTTAAGGCCAGAAAAGGGAGTATACCTTTGGGATAGGTTCTTCCTTTAGCCGATTTTCCCTTGTAGCCCAGGTTCCTCAGGCTTAAAACCTGACTATTATCTTCTTAGCTTGCAGTGCTCCCTGTGGTTGACCATTGCAGTTTTCCGACATTTCTCGTATTTTGAGATAAAAATCAACTAATTTTGCGCCCTAATAAATTTGAGCATGAGCACTATTGTAGCCATTGTAGGAAGACCCAATGTGGGGAAATCCACCTTCTTTAACCGACTGATCCAACGCAGGGAAGCCATAGTAGACGCCGTCAGTGGAGTAACCCGGGACCGGCATTATGGAAAAGCAGACTGGAATGGAAGAAGTTTCTCGGTTATCGATACCGGTGGCTATGTCATAGGAAGTGATGATATTTTTGAGGCTGAAATCGACAAGCAAGTTGAATTGGCCATTGACGAGGCCGATGCCATAATCTTTATGGTGGATGTCGAATCCGGCGTTACTCCAATGGATGAAGATGTCGCCAATTTACTTCGAAGGGTAGATAAGCCCGTACTGTTGGCAGTCAATAAAGTTGATAATGCCAAACGCCTGGAAAACGCTGTAGAATTTTATTCCCTTGGCCTGGGAGACTACTTCCCCATAGCCAGCACTAATGGCAGTGGAACCGGAGAACTACTGGATGCCCTGGTGGAAATACTGCCACAAAAGGAAGAAAAAGAAGAAGACGAACTCCCCCGGTTTGCCGTGGTGGGCCGACCAAATGCCGGAAAGTCGTCTTTTATCAACGCATTAATTGGTGAGGATCGTTACATCGTAACGGATATTGCGGGAACGACAAGGGATTCTATTGATACCCGATACAACCGGTTCGGATTTGAATTCAACCTGGTAGACACGGCCGGTATCCGGCGAAAGTCCAAGGTTAAGGAAGACCTGGAGTTTTATTCCGTGATGCGCTCGATCCGTACCATTGAACATGCAGACGTGTGCCTGGTCATTCTGGACGCAACCCGTGGTTTTGACGGGCAGGTTGAGAACATCTTCTGGCTGGCGGAGCGTAATAAAAAGGGCATTGTCATATTAGTCAATAAATGGGATTTGGTGGATAAAGAGACCAATACCATGAAAAACTACGAACAGCAAATCCGCAAGGAAATAGAACCTTTTACGGACGTTCCCATCATATTCATGTCTGTACTCAGCAAACAACGCATCTTCAAAGCGATTGAAACCGCTGTTCAGGTATATGAAAATCGCAGTCGCCGTATCAAAACACGTGAGCTCAATGACATTATGCTGCCCATCATCGAGAGCAATCCGCCGCCGTCCTATAAAGGCAAGTATGTCAAAATAAAATTTTGCACGCAATTACCGACCCCTCAGCCTCAGTTTGCATTTTTCTGTAACCTCCCACAATACGTGAAGGATTCTTACCGCCGTTTTCTTGAAAACAAATTGCGACAGGAATTTGATTTCACGGGAGTACCCATTACCATTTATTTCAGAAAAAAGTAATTAAGGATCTTGCTAAAACCCACAGAACACCTGCTGCTGAAGAGGCTCAAAGGAAAAATCACCTAATAAAGTAGGATACCTTTAAACTTTTCATAAAATTCGCAGTCTAATGGAACAACAGGAGGTAGAAACAAGCCTCCTGTTGACAGAACTACAACTGCAAAGACTTTATGAAAAAAATCCTATTCCTTTGGTTGATACTGACCTCTCTCAACCTAAGTGCTCAGCGTTTCGAAATCTCCGGAACTTTAACCGACCAGGCCAGTGGCCAACCTCTTGAATCTGCCACCTTGTTTGTGGAACGACCCACCGATAGCAGTCTGGTTTCCTACACCATCTCCAACCAAGAGGGAAAATTCGTTATCGAAGGCTCTGACTCCAGCACGCAGTTGAGGCTAGTGGCTAGTTATGCAGGATACGCTCAGTATACCCAGTTACTTAATTTGGAGGAGCGAACCTTGGATCTGGGTACTATTTCCATGCAGGTGGCTGAAAATCTTCTTGAAGAAGTAATGGTGGTCGGAACCAGGGCTCCGGTCACAGTGAAACGGGACACCCTGGAATTTAATGCAGCATCTTTTAATACCAGACCGGATGCCAACCTGGAGGATGTCCTAAAAAAACTACCCGGGATGGAGGTTGCCAGTGACGGCAGCATCACCATCAATGGAACACCGGTCTCCCGCGTGCTGGTCAATGGAAAGGAATTCTTTGGAAGCGATCCGCAGATCGCCACTAAAAACCTGCCGAAGGAGATCGTTGATAAAATTCAGGTAGTGGATACCAAGACCAAGGAAGAAGAATTTACCGGGAAAGCCGGAAACCCGGATGATAAAACCATTAACATCACCTTGCAGGAAGATAAAAACCGGGGGTATTTTGCCCGGGCGACCATAGGTGGAGGAACCGATGGCCGCTATGAAATGAGTGGAATTGGGAATTACTTCCAGGACGATTTCAGAATCAGCATTCTGGGGAGCTCCAACAATATAAACAGTTCCGGCTTTAGCTTTGACGAAGTCTTTGATATGATGGGCCGTCGAGGCAGAAGGGTCATGCAAATGGGCGGTGGCCGTGGTGGTGGCGGAGGTGCCGGTATTACCAAAAGTGAAACGGCTGGACTGAACCTCACCAATGACTGGAATGACAGATATGAAGTTAACGGAGATTATTTTTTTGGTCGGAATGACACCGAAACCCGGTCCAATGTGCAAGCGGAATATTTCCGTCCCGGAGGCAATTATTTTGAAAACTCCACCTCCTCTGGAAATCTGGTTAACGACAGTCACCGGGCCAGTGCCAGTTTTGAAGTGGAACTTGATACCCTTACCAAAATTTCTGTTCGCCCCTCATTAAACATTAATAATGGGTGGTCCCAGTCCAACCAAACCACGGAAAGGATGAATCAGGACAGGGAACTCACCAACCATTCTGAAACTTCTGACAATCAGGAAAACTACAGCAGTAATTTCAACAATGATCTGAATTTTATCCGGCGCTTTGGCAGCAGAGGAGCCTATATTCAGGCCTACTTTGTCAACGACAACCGTAAGCAGGAGAACGATAATTATTTCCGTTCGGAGCGCATTACCTATTCCCCGGAAGGTGCAGAAGATGTGGAAAGCCGCAATCAGTTGATTGATCAGGACAACCACCACGATGAGTATCGTATAGGGTTCACCCAGCGTTCAGTACTGGCAGAGGATCTTTATCTTGATCTATCTTATGATTACAGTACACAGACTGCCAGCAACGTCAGAAATGTTTTTGACATGGATGAAGATGGAACCTTCTCTAACTTTAATGAGGAACTCAGTAACGCTTTTGAACTTAAAAGTATCAAACACCGCCCGAATCTCGGAATTAATTACGAGAGTCAGCAGTGGCGTATAGGTGTTGGCGGAGGGTACCTCAGTACTTCCCTTGACAATCGGGACCAGATCACTGGCGTCCGTTTTGACCGCAACTTCAACAATGTCTATCTCAATGCGAACCTTCGTTATGAAATCGGCAGAGGATCCAATCTGTGGTTTTCCTATCGAAATGATACCGACATTCCCTCCATCAATCAGCTACAACCGGTTGCGGACATTACCAATCCACTTCACATAGTCATTGGTAATCCGGAATTAAAGCCATCTTTGCGGCACAACATCAACCTGGGCTACCGCAATTTCGACTGGTCCACCAGAAGCGGGTTTATGATGTACGGTTCCATGACCCTGACGGATGATCAGGTGGTTTCCATGACAACAGAAGACGAGCAAAATATCAGTACCACTACCTATACCAACCTGGACGGTGGCGTGAATGGCAATGTGGGAGGGTTTTACAGCAAGCGTTATAAGGTCAACAATCACGAGTTTGACTATCGACTGGGAACGGGGGTCAACTATGCTCGTCAGGTAGGTTTTGCCGGTGGCCAGCGGTATACAGCAAAGCGTTATGGGATCAGCCCTGATGTCCGCCTAAGTTATAACTATATGGAGCTCGTGGAACTTACCCCGCGATATGGCCTGAGTTACAATCTCAGTACCTACGACATGAATCTGGACCGGGAAGAGGAGTACACCAATCATACTATCGGGTTTGAAGCCACTACCTACTGGCCGGAGAATCTGGTATTCGGAAATGACATCTCTTATAACTATTTCGGAAATGTGGCTCCGGGATTTGATCCGACGGCCATCTTGTGGAATGTGAGCCTCGGGTATCAGTTCCTGGATGAAAAGGCTACCCTGAAGGTAAAGGTATACGATTTACTGAATGAAAATGTCAGCACCTCAAGAACCACTGGTCAGGATTTTGTACGAGACACGGAAGAGCTTATCCTAAAGCAATACTTTATGCTTAGCTTCACCTATAAACTGGATAAATTCGGAGGGGCATCAAACTCCCGAAGAGGCAGGTAAGGATCTGTCAGCAATTATATATGGAACGGCCCGAGCAAGTGATGCTTCGGGCCGTTTTTATTTTGTTCCAATAGCTTAACTACAAATTATTTCTCCGTAAAAACAAGTTCCCGGGCCGCTTTAAGCGCCTGATCAATCCCCTGGGGATTACGACCTCCGGCGGTAGCATAAAAAGGCTGACCTCCGCCTCCTCCCTGAATGTATTTACCTAATTCCTTAACCACTTTTCCTGCATGCAGATCCCGCTTTTCTACCAGCTCTTTGGAAATATAGCAAGACAGCAACACCTTTCCATTTTGCTCGGTGGCGAATAAAAGCAGCAAATTGTCCAGTTCAGATCCAAGCTCAAAAGATACATCTTTGATTCCTGCGGCATCCAGATCGACCTTCTTGGCAAGAAACCGGATTCCATCCTTTTCCTCAAGCTCATTTCTAAGATTATCCTTAGCTGCTTTGGCTTTGTCTTTTAGAAGACTTTCCACCCGTTTTTTCAATTCCGCATTCTCCTGCTGCAATTGTTCAATAGCCTTTTGTGGGTCCTTGTGATTTTTAACCATTTGCCCGATAGCAGTCAAACTTGCAGCCTGCGTCTGGAAATAATGTTTTGCCGCCTCAAAGGTGATGGCTTCAATTCGGCGCACTCCAGCCGCTACGGCCCCTTCCGAGGTAATTTTAAAATGCCAGATATCTGCAGTGTTAGAAACGTGTGTACCCCCACACAATTCCATAGATTTTCCAAACCGTACCGTCCGAACCGTTTCTCCGTATTTTTCCCCGAAAAGGGCAATAGCACCTCGATCCAGAGCTTCCTGAAAGGGCACTTCACGGCGATCTTCCAGTTCAATTTTCTCTGCAATCCGATCATTCACAAAAGACTCCACCTGCTCCAGCTCTTCGTTGGTAAGCTTAGCAAAGTGAGAGAAATCAAACCGCAGGTACTCCGGTCCGACCATCGATCCTTTTTGCTCCACATGTGAGCCCAGAACAGATCGCAGGGCCTGATGCAGTAAATGAGTAGCGGAATGATTGGCAGCCGTGCGGGCTCTGGCCGAGGCATTCACAGCAGCTTTAAAATTTACTTTGACATCTGCCGGTAGTTCTTTGGTAAGATGAATGATCTGATTGTTCTCACGGCGCGTATCTTCAATATGAACAATTTCTCCGGCAGGACCTTCCAGATATCCTTTATCACCCACTTGTCCACCCCCTTCCGGATAAAAAGGGGTTTTATCAAGAACCAGCTGATAGCGCTTCCCCTCCTTCTGACTCTCCACCTGGCGGTAGCGCAATAGCTTTACTTCGGCCTGCAGCTGATCATAACCAATAAAGCCTTCTGCCTCCTGATTTGGATGTACCTCTACCCAGTCTCCGGAGGTCATCTTGGTGGCTTCCCTGGCACGGTCTTTTTGTTTCTGCAACTCTTGTTCAAAGGCAGCAGTATCCAGATTGTAACCTTTATCACTTAAGATAAGAGCCGTTAAATCTATAGGAAAGCCATAGGTGTCGTATAATTCAAAAGCTTTCTGGCCTGATATGAGTTTACCTTCGGTTTGTTTGATAATTTCTTCGAGCCGTACCAGTCCCTGTTCGAGGGTTCTAAGAAAGGAGTTCTCTTCCTCTCTAATAACATTCTCAATAAGGTTCTTTTGAGATTTAAGCTCAGGAAATGCCTCACCCATTTGTTTTACCAGACGGTCGACCAGTTTATAAATAAATGCCTCTTTTTGATTCAGAAAAGTAAAGCCATAACGTATGGCGCGGCGAAGGATACGGCGGATCACGTACCCCGCCCCTGTATTTCCGGGAAGCTGGCCATCAGCTATAGCGAAGGCCACTGCTCTTATATGATCTGATATCACCCGAATCGCAATATCAGTTTCCTCATGCTTTCCATAAGGTACCCCGGCAATGGATTCGATTTCTTTTATAATAGGCGTGAAAATATCTGTGTCGTAATTGGAAGTTTTACCCTGAAGAACCATACATAGCCGTTCAAAGCCCATTCCGGTATCAACATGTTGCTGAGGCAACTTTTCCAGACTTCCGTCAGCTTTTCTGTTGAACTGAATAAATACCAGGTTCCAGATTTCAACCACCTGGGGGTGATCCTGGTTTACCAATTCCCGGGCAGGTACCTCACTGCGCTCCCCTGCTGGGCGAATATCAACATGAATTTCAGAAGAAGGACCGCAAGGTCCCTGATCCCCCATTTCCCAAAAGTTATCCTTTTTATTTCCAAAGATAATTTGATCTTCAGGCAATAGTTTTTTCCACAGGGCAAGTGCTTCCTGATCCAAAGGAATATCTTCTTCGGGACTTCCCTCAAAGACCGTAGCGAACAACCGGTCTTTTTCAATTCCGTAAACCTCAGTCAAAAGTTCCCAGGCCCATTCGATGGCATCTTTTTTGAAGTAATCCCCGAAACTCCAGTTACCGAGCATTTCGAACATGGTATGGTGATAGGTGTCTCTTCCCACTTCTTCCAGATCGTTATGCTTACCACTGACCCTCAGACATTTCTGAGTATCGGTTACTCTGGGGTTCTTGGGCAGACTGGTTCCAAGAAAATATTCCTTGAACTGGTTCATGCCGGCATTGGTGAACATCAGGCTGGGGTCATCTTTGATGACCATTGGAGCCGAAGGCACCACTTTATGGTTTTTGGATTCAAAAAAGTTCAAAAAAGTATTGCGGATGTCCTGGGATTTCATCTGTTCAGCTTGTTGAAAAATTTACTAATTTAGGTCGGTAAAAAACTTATATTTACCTTTGTGGGTTGCCCGGCCGGAATATTTTGTAATCTGGTTCAGTTCAGAGCAAAAGTAACATAAAATACCTATATGTCGAAGGTTAAATATTATTACGACAGCGAGGCTTTAGCCTATAAAAAAATAGAACGGAAATGGGGTCACAAATTGTGGGTTTCCTTTCTGGGCCTCGTCGGAGTATTCCTTGCAGGATTCCTGCTATTGGTGATATATCTCAACATCCCTGGTCTGGAAACACCTAAAGAAAAGCGCCTGGCGCGGGAGCTCAACAACATGGAGCTTCAGTACGAAATCCTCAACCACAAAATGGCACAGGTTGAAAAAGTTCTGGCCGATATTGAAGAGCGGGATGACAACATTTACCGGGTGTATTTTGAAGCCAATCCAATCCCTGACGAACAGCGTCTTGCCGGATTTGGCGGGGTCAACAGGTATAGGGACCTCGAGGGCTTCGATCACTCCAAGTTAATTATTGAGACCAGTAAAAGACTGGATATTCTGACCAAGCAGGTAGTTGTACAATCCAGATCCCTCGATGAAATCGTAAGACTGGCAAAGGACAAAGAAGATTTACTGACCTCAGTACCCGCCATTATGCCGGTACGCCGGGAGGATTTAAAACGAATGGCTTCGGGCTATGGCTGGCGAACCGACCCTTTTACGAAAGTCAGGAAATTTCACGCCGGAATGGACTTTTCTGCTCCCGCCGGCACGCCGGTTTACGCTCCGGGCGATGGGGTGGTAACCCGGGCAGACAACAGGGTCAGCGGATATGGGAACCACATCCGGATTGATCACGGATTCGGGTATACCACTCTTTATGGGCATTTACACAAATACAATGTGCGCAGAGGCCAAAAGGTAAAGCGCGGGGATTTGATCGGGTTTGTAGGGAATACAGGACGGTCTACCGGACCCCACCTCCACTACGAAATCATCAAAGATGGCAAGCGGATCAATCCCATCAATTTCTATTACGGTCACCTGACTTCTGCTGAATTTGATGAGATACTGAAACAATCACAACACGAAAACCAATCGCTCGATTAATGCATGTAGATCTTCCTCAAAAGCTTTATTACACGATAGGTGAAGTAGCGGACGCTTTTGGTGTCAATACCTCTCTTATTCGATTTTGGGAGAAGGAGTTCGATATTTTAAAACCCAAAAAGAACGCCAAGGGCAACAGGAGGTTCACCCCAGAGGACATTAAGAACCTGGAGCTTATTTATCATCTGGTGAAGGTTCGGGGGTTCACCCTTGAGGGAGCCAAGACTTATCTTAAAAAAGAGCCTGCCCAAACCATGAGCAAGTTCGAGATTATCCGAAAATTAGAAGCAATAAAATCATCTTTAATACAATTGAAAAACGACCTGTAATATGAGAAAGTGGCTTATACCCGTTTTAATTATAGCGGTGCTGGGCATCGTGATATACAGTATGACCGTAGGGGTTAATAATACCGCAGTCGAACTGGAAGAAAATGCAAAAACTGCATGGTCAAACGTCGAGAGTTCCTATCAGCGACGAAATGACCTTATTGGAAATCTGGTCAATACTGTACAGGGAGCAGCCGATTTTGAACGAGGAACACTCACTGAAGTGGTGGAAGCTCGCTCCAGAGCAACCTCTGTGAATGTCAACGCAGACAATTTAACGGAAGATCAGTTAAGACAATTTCAGGAGGCACAGGGAGAGGTTTCCTCGGCGCTTTCCAGGTTACTGGTGAGCGTGGAGCGTTATCCACAATTGCAATCCAATCAGAATTTTCTCAATCTCCAATCCCAGCTGGAAGGAACGGAAAACCGCATCAATGTGGCCAGAAACCGGTACAATGAGGCGGTAAACTCCTTCAATGTCTACATTCGAAAGTTCCCTAACAACATTGTTGCCGGTTGGTTCGGATTTGACCCCATGGCTCGTTACGAAGCCGATGCAGGTGCTGAGGACGCACCTGATGTGGAATTCAGCTTTTAAAATTGTATTGGTATGTCTAAAGTGGAAGATTTTCTAACCGACCAGGAAGAAGAGGAAGTAGTAGCGGCCATTCGCCGGGCAGAACTCAAGACTTCAGGTGAGATACGCGTCCATCTGGAGCGTCATTGTGAGGGCGATATCTGGGATCGGGCACTGGAGGTTTTTCACCTTCTTAAGATGGACAATACTAAAGAAAATAATGGCGTCCTGATTTACGTAGCCATTGATGACCATAAGTTTATAATTTATGGTGGCAGTGGGATTAACGCGGTGGTACCTGAAGGATTTTGGGAAAGCACCAAAGATGCCATAGCAGCCCAATTCAGGAAGGGAAACTTCAAACAGGGACTCATTGACGGAATTCTCCGAGCGGGAAAGGAACTCCAGGCACACTTCCCTTGGGATGCAGGAGATATCAATGAACTTCCAGACGAAATATCCAAAAAATAAAATGACCATAGCCTCAAGGAACATCCTTTGTTTTTTTATAATCCTATTCTCCACCTTTGCCCTCCAGGCCCAGAGGGATATCCCTCCCAGGCCCAGTATGCAAACCAGTGTATATGATGAGGCTGACCTTTTGAGTGCTACCGAGCAAGC
>JAJUIC010000210.1 GCA_029265595.1 Flavobacteriaceae bacterium | reverse complement strand
AGGCTTCCTCCCGACTCAATCACCATTGGGGTCCTTTTAAGAATGTCCCATGTCGTACCACTGGAAAGCGTACTATTCTCAACCCGGAAAACCAGCCGATCTACTTCCCTAGTGACGGTGGGATTTTTAATGGTGATGGCCACCTCGTCCAGATTGTTTGCCACCTCCTCCAACACCAGAGGAGCTACCTCCATATCCCCAGAAAGGGCTAGCTCTCGCTCCTGTATCTCATAACCCACAAAACTCGCTCGCAAAAGATAATCCCCCTCAGGGATCTGCTCAAAAACAAACTCCCCTGACTCATCTGTCGCCATGCCTTTATATACTTGCTGTGAAGCTGCTTCCAGCAGAATGACATTCACATATGGCAATGGGATTTCCTGGGGGTCGGTTACGGTTCCTTCAATTCTGAATTGGGCCAGCAGCAAGGAAGGTACCAGCAGGAGGAGGACAGTAAAACTTAATTTCATCTGAGGGTTTGGTTGGTAGTCAATGTTAATGAAAACATAAATATCATCAAATATAATGTTTCTCCTCACAAATGGAAAAAATATAGAAGTAGAATATTTTCCACTTCCTTCCAAAAAGGAACACTCACTACCATCCTGCTGAAGATACCGGAGTCTTATACCATAGCTCCTCTCCCGCCTTTTTACCGCGTCTTGTCCTCCAGCATTCGCGGAACATCGTGGGATGCTCCACTCAGTGGATAAGAATTCTGGCTTTAGAGTGCATCGTATAGCACCTGCTGAATTTGGGTTCGGGTATTGAGGCGGTACAGTCTGTGGTTATCACGTGTAGGCGAAACCCGATTGGAGAGAAATACATATAATAGGTCATGCTCGGGATCCATCCAGACCATAATTCCGGTAAAGCCTGTATGCCCAAAACTTTCCGCTGAAACATCTTTAGCGGTATTGCGAGGCACTCCTGCATCGTTGTAGTAGGGTTTATCAAAACCAAGAGCGCGGTGGTTGTCAGTGTCAGGGAATGTGCGGGCAGTAAACTTTTCAAGGGTAGCCTCGTCTAAATACCTTTTCCCTCCATACTGACCCCCATTGAGATACATTTGCAGAAGCTTTGCCAGGTCATTGGCATTTCCAAAAAGACCGGCGTGGCCGGAAACGCCTCCCAGCATAATGGCACCTTCATCATGTACGGTTCCATGAATGGGTCTGTGGCGGAAATTATAATCATGCTCCGTGGGTACTATTTGTTCCATAGGATATTCCTCTGCGGGATTGAACATCAGACTGGTTGCTCCTAAAGGGCCGTAAAAGGTTTCTTCCAGATAGCCGGGAAAATCCTGATCAATCATGCTCTCGACCACCCGCGGAGCCAGAATAAAGAAAAAATCTGAGTACACGTATTCCTTCTTATCCCGTAGATCGGACTTGCGGATGGCCTTCACAATCTTATCAGGATAATTTCGGTGCAGGTACATGTTATCCGCTATTTTTATGGGATATCTGCTGGAGGAATCCTTCTTGATGGTCCACCACCGGTAACTCCCGTTTTTACGAAGGGTATTT
>JAJUIC010000061.1 GCA_029265595.1 Flavobacteriaceae bacterium | reverse complement strand
TTGTCAAATAAAATTTGAAAGTATTCTTTACTTCCGATTCGTACGTGATAGCCGTCCTCGGGACTCACGTAGAAATTCTTTTCTAATTGTTCGGCATCTACAATCTTACCGGTAGGGGATTTATACCAAAGGCCTTTAGGCACATCTTTCTTGTCCTCCGTTGCGGTCTGGATGCCTTTTTGGGTTCGTTTAAACCAAGCCATATTTTAAATTTTTGATAGGGAGCAAAGTCGGGAACCGTCCCGATGATTTGCGTGAACGTAATGATTTGGTCGGCAAAAATAGTAAAGCTGGAGCTTCTGACTCCAGCTTTGATTATTTTTTTACAGGGTGTTTACGTTGTTCAGATCTTCAAAAGCCTTCTTAAGACGAGCTTTAAAGGTCAGTTCCCCTTCACGAATCCATTTACGAGGATCGTAATGCTTCTTGTTTGGAATGTCAGCTCCTTCAGGATTTCCGATTTGTGCCTTCAGGTAATCGGCCTTTGATCCCATGTAGTCTCTGATTCCCTCCATATAGGCATACTGCATATCGGTATCAATATTCATTTTGATCACACCGTAATCAATAGCCTCTCTGATTTCTTCTAAAGAGGATCCGCTCCCTCCGTGGAATACAAAGTCCAGAGAGTTCGGGCCTAAATTGTATTTTTCAGAAACGTAGTCCTGTGAATTTTTCAGGATGATAGGAGTGAGTTTCACATTACCTGGTTTATACACTCCGTGTACGTTCCCAAAAGCGGCAGCAATGGTAAATTGCTTGCTTACCTTGCTCAGTTCTTCGTAGGCATATCCCACTTCTTCAGGCTGGGTGTACAGTTTGGAGGAGTCGATTCCGGTATTATCTACCCCGTCTTCTTCTCCACCGGTCACACCAAGTTCAATTTCGAGTGTCATTCCCATCTTTTTCATGCGCTCGAGGTATTGCTTGGAGATTGCAATGTTCTCCTCAAGTGGCTCCTCAGATAGGTCGATCATATGTGAACTGAAAAGGGGAATTCCGAATTGCTCAAAGTGCTTTTCACTCTCTGCCAGCAATCCATCCACCCAGGGTAGTAAATTTTTTGCACAGTGATCTGTATGTAAAATAACAGTAGCGCCATAGAGCTTTGCTAGTTCATGAACGTGTTTCGCTCCGGCGACTGCACCTGCTATTGCAGCTTTTTGATCTTCATTGGACAGGCCCTTGCCCGCGTTAAATTGGGCGCCACCATTGGAAAATTGGATAATGACAGGGGCGTTGAGCTCCGCTGCAGTCTCCAACACACCATTAATACTGCTGGATCCCACGACATTTACAGCGGGCAGTGCAAATTTTTTGCTCTTGGCGTATTTGAAAATTTCCTGTACTTCTTCTCCGGTGGCTACACCTGGTTTGATATTATGGCTCATAACATTGAATTTGTCCAACAAAAATAAGAAATAAAGTTGGCTTAGAAAGGATAATTAATTCCCACGTTGAAAACGGCGCGTTTCAAGTTGAAGTCACTGAACCAGCGATCTTCCATTTCTCTGGCAGGATTATAGGTTTTGAATCCCACATCAAACCGCAGGACAAAGAAACTAAAGTCATATCGCAACCCCAATCCTGTGCCCACTGCCAGTTCCTCCAAATCCTTCAAGGAATTAAAGGTGGAGGCCTTGTCTTCAACCACGTCCATGAAGTTCCAGATATTTCCGGCATCCACAAAGAATGCCCCGTTGAGATCCCCAAAGAGCTGGTAGCGGTATTCGGCGCTGAAGGTGAGTTTTAGGTTGGCCTCATTGAATTCGTCTTTTCCCCCGCTACTGCCCGGACCCAGGGAATAGGCCTGCCATGCCCGGTTGTCATTGGGGCCTCCGGCAAAAAAACTCCGTGTAAAAGGAATGCTGTTGGCGTTGCCATATGGGATGGCCACTCCTCCAAAGCCTCTAACGGCCAGAACGTTTCCCCGGCCCAGATCCCAGTGTTTAATATAATCAATCTCTGTTTTGATGTACTGAGAAAAATTAACGCCGAACAATTCATAATTTCCATTGGCGGATTTATCAAATCCCGTGAGACTGGCGATTCCCGATAAAAGGGCTCCTGCGGTTTCCACCTTGAGTCGCAGGCGCGAGAAATCCTCGTCATAGAGGTCTTCTTTTTTATTGAGGATGTAACTGAAGTTAGATGCCAGGATCAGGTTATCCTCCGTCAGACGGTTCTTTCTTTCCCGCAGTTCATTTAGCTCCTGCTCCTGTGTGGGGGTCAGATCAAAACCTCCATCACGGGAATCTTCCAAAAATGCATCGGCCCCGGCAGGAATATCCAGTATCCGATTTCCTTCAGGAGTGGTTCTGAAATAGCGATCATCAGCTGTTACATTGGGAGAAGTGGCAATGAAATTAAGTTCCTCAAAGCTGTTGCGATACACGTTGAAGTAATTTTCCACGTTTAGATTTCGCACGTATTGAAGGTTTACCAGATCCAGAAGGTGGCTGCGAGTCCGGGAAGGAGACCACCTGTAGTTCATAATGGCCGTAAGATTCTGACGATCCAGCCCTATATTGTTCTGATTGCTGGTTCCGATACTCAAAGAAGTAAAGGGATACATATATTTGGGAATCAGCCGCTCTGTAGCAATGGGAAATAGAAATCTGGGGATCGTGAGTTTTGCATCTGCGCCTACCTCCGAAATATTGAAAAATCGATCTTCTGAATCCGCTGCATCAGCTGAAGACCCCACACTACCACGGGCAGAAATTTCCAGGGTCTCTGCACCTCTGAAAATGTTCCGTATAAGCAGGGAGCCCCCGAACCCAATCCCGAAGTCCTGAATGTTGCTCTGAGAAATATCAAATTCAAATCCAAGTGAATACTTCTTCCTCGGGGTAAGGAAAATATTTGCAATTAAATGCGAACCGGTCGTGTCCCGGGGATCCTCAATAAATTGAATATCGGGGTACTGGAAAACACGCAACTGGTTGAGGCGATTATAGGTCAGGGTGCGGTCTTCATCGGAGTAGGTAGTTCCGGGGGTAATAAAAACAGCATCCGTCAGGGCCTGTGCCCGGTATTTTCGCTTATCGAAACTATAGAGGTGATACTGACCGATGCGGGTGGAATCGGTAACAGGGCGGTTCCGGTTTTCGTAGGTGTAATCCGGAAAAATATTGACCTCACTGATGGTCCGCACCTTATAAGGAACCCGGGTATTGACACCCTCCACATTTGTGGAACGATTCTGAATGACCAGGCTGGTATTTACCCGGGCATCCGTCTCTACAGTATCCGCCTCAAAAGTGATGTTGCTTTGCTCGAAATAATAAAGCCCGTTGTTTCTGAACAGGCTGGTGATTCGTTCCCGCTCTGCATTGAAATCTTCGGTCCGATATTGTTGGCCCGGTTGAATAAGAGAGGCTTCCCGGTGGGCATGAAAAATAGAATCTGCCGCCCTTGAAGCGATTCTGGTGTGTACCGAATCGATAATATAAGGTTCATGGAGCCGTACCTGATATTCCACATGGGCTTTCTGTCCTTCTTTTGGAACGATTTCGAAATCCACCTCCGAGTTGAACCACCCCTGGTTCCAGTACCAGGCCTTCAGGCGATTCGAGGAGCGACGGGCACTTTCTTCAGTGGCCAGGGCAGGAGCTTCTCCGGTATTTTTAAGCCACTGGTTAAATCCAACATAGGATTTTCCAAGGTTGTTTACCTGTTTAGCAGAGAGTAATCGAATCAGGCGATCCTCCCGACCGGGTTTTTTCTGAAGCCAGTTCTGAAAACTGGAATCGGGATTGGGTTTAGCCAAATTGTATAAATGAAGCTGGAGAGGGAAGCCAAGGAGCCGGACATTAGGCTGTTGATGCAACTGGTTGTGAATACGATTTTCATTTACCGCTTTCCCATCAACCAGGATACGGTTCTCGACCAGCAGGAGCTGGTCCTGAGGAACCCTTTTGACGGCACTGCAGGAAGAAAATAAAACCAGACCTAAAAGAAATAATAATATTTTTGCCGATAGGGGTTTCAAAGAATCTGTTTAAAGGTTTCAAAAATACGATTTACATATGTTAAGCAAAAGCCAATTTAAGCTAATCAAAAGTCTTAGCCATAAAAAATACCGGCAACGCCAGAATCTTTTTGTGGCCGAAGGCAGGAAAGTTATCCAGGAGTTCCTGGATGGGGGCTTACCGCTGCATTTGCTTCTATCGGTCAGTGAAGCTTTCGGACCTTCAGTCAGCCAGCGCATCACAGTGTCAGAGGCTGAGCTTCAGAAAATAAGCTTCCTGACAACACCTCAGACGGCCCTGGCGCTGTTTGAAATACCGCAGGCCGTTTCGCCCCCTGAAACCGGACTTCAGGTGGTATTGGATCAGGTGCGGGATCCTGGCAATCTGGGCACCATTATTCGACTTTGTGATTGGTTTGGTGTGACAAATCTTATTTGTTCGCCTGATACGGTGGACTGTTATAATCCTAAGGTCGTTCAGGCCAGTATGGGGTCCCTGGCCCGGGTCCAGGTCCATTACCTGGATCTGGTTGAATTTCTGACCAGGCAGAGCAGACCCGTCTTTGGCACCTTTCTGGATGGAGCAAATATTTATAAGGAGGCCCTGCCCTCAGAAGGAGTTCTTGTCATGGGAAATGAAGCCAACGGAATTAACCCCAATACGGAAGCGTGCATCAGCAGACGCCTGACGATTCCCCAGTTTGGAGCCATAAGAGAAACAGAAAGTCTTAATGTGGCCACTGCAACCGCAATTGCTTTGAGTGAATTTCGCCGTAGATAATCTGCCTTTACTGAAAGGTGAAATTTAGAAAGACACCTCTCATACTCATTTTATCAATATTTCCGGTGAAAATACTATGAGGGTCATGATCGGGAACCAGATCATCACTCAGCCCAAACACCCCGCGAAGGGAGGGGGTGAATTTAAAGAAAAACATATATAGGTCAACGCCAACACCCAGTTCGTAATAAAAGGAAGTGGTCCGCGCGCGGAATTGCCCGGCTAAGTTGTCGTCTGGATGATCCTCATTGCTGGAGAGGTTAATGGAGGTAGAGACGCCCCCGACGATGAATGGCTTAAAGTTATTGAGTCGCCGGGTGGAAACTTTTAGCAGTAATGGGATGTGAACGTAGGTGAGTTTGATATCGCGGTGATTGACATAAGGGCCCAGTTCCTCCTGAGGAACATTAAAGTCCAGCCCCAGGGAATTAAAGCTCACCCCTGGTTCCAGCCGCAGGTCCAGGTAATCGTTGATCCGCATATTCCCCACCAGACCTACATTAAATCCCACAGAGCGGTCGACCGCAATATCCATTTCGTAAGGCGGCAGATCGGTGGATTTGTAATCGAAATTGTAATCATAGGTGTTCATCCCCAGGTAATAGCCCCAGGACCATCGCTGCTGATCAACGTTCTCATTGTTCAGTATGGATTCTCCGGAAAAGATCTGTGATGATCCGGAGGTACTCAACAAGAGTCCGGCTATGACTAGCAGCTGTAGTTTCATGTTACTTATGGGCAGTATAGATCGTAGCAGCTCCGAAAGTCTGCGGATGATCCTTTACCTCTATAAACCCGATTTTCTTTAAAATATTGTTTAGAGCCTCTCCATGGGGGAATGAAGCGGCACTTGCGCTAAGATAGGAATACGCCTTCTGATCCCGGGCGAATACTTTTCCCATAAAAGGTAGCAAGTAGCGGGTGTGTAGGAAATAACCCTGACGAAAAGGAAATTTGGTGGGAACAGAAGTTTCTAAAATAACAAATATCCCTCCTGGTTTTAGAACGCGCCGAATTTCTGCCAGTCCCTTTTCCAGATTCTCAAAGTTTCGCACTCCAAAGGCAACGGTCACGGCATCAAAAGAATTTTCATCGAATGGAAGGTTCTCAGAATCCCCCTGTACCATTTCGATGCGCTCCGAAAGATTCTTCTGTGCAATCTTCTTTCTGCCCAGGGCCAGCATGCCTTCCGAAAGATCCAGTCCCACCACCCGTGGAACTCCGGCCTGGGCAAGACTCACGGCTAAATCACCGGTTCCTGTTGCAATGTCAAGGGCAGCATAAGGCTTGGTATCAGTGACCATTTTGACCACCTTTTTCCGCCATTTCACATCAATTCCAAAAGATATGACCCGGTTCATACCGTCGTAATTGGTGGATATGGTGTCAAACATCTGTTCCACTTCCCTTTTGTTCAGGGATGATCCTTTATATGAATCTTCCTTTTCAGCCATCGAAAATTTTTGGTCAAAGATACAAGTTATGAAGGAATCCCTTTGTAGTTATGCCCTGTTTTGTTGGTTGCCTGTGGGTTGCGGTTTTTTAAAATACGCTACCTTTGTTTGAGAGAGGCTTATTATAATTCCATGAAGATAATCATCGCAGGTGCCGGAGAAGTCGGTTTTCATCTTGCTAAACTGCTATCCTATGAGTCGCAGGATATCACCCTTATAGACAATCGCAAAGAGCAGTTGATGTATGCCGATACCAATCTTGATATTCGGACCATTAAAGGAGATGCCACCTCTATCGCCCTGCTCAAGGAAGCTCAGGTGCGCAGCGCAGATCTTTTTATAGCAGTAACTTCCATAGAAACCACCAATATCACCATTTGTGTTCTGGCCAAACAATTGGGAGCCAAAAGGACCATTGCCAGAATCTCCAATACGGAATTTCTGCACAATAAAGATGAGGTCGGATTCCAGCAGTTCGGCATTGATGAACTAATTTCTCCTGAATTTCTGGCCTCCAGAGAAATCTTGCAACTTATAGATCAATCTGCCTTTACGGATAGTTATGAGTTTGAAGACGGGGCGCTTACGATGCTGGGGCTAACCGTTTCACACACCGCTCCTTTTGTGGGTCTCTCCGTTATGGATGCTGCCCGTGTTTTTCCGGGAGTGCAGTTTATGCCCATTGCACTACAGCGATTTGGTTCCCAGCAAACCATAATCCCAAGGGGGGATACGGAATTTAAAGATGGAGACCGGGCTTATTTCGTTACCACCAAAAACGGGGTGGAAGAACTTTATAAGCTGACCGGGAAGGTCCGCCTGGATATCAAGACGATCATGATTCTGGGAGGAAGCAGAATAGGAGTGAAAACTGCCCGGGAACTGGGAGATAAGGGGTTTAAGGTGAAACTTGTGGAAAGGGACAGGGAAACGGCCTTTGAACTGGTGGATGAAATTCCCGAAGCGCTGATCATCCATGGAGATGGCCGGAATGTCGATTTGTTGGAGGAGGAGAATATTGATTATATGGATGCCTTTATTGCCGTAACAGGAAATTCGGAAACCAATATTATGAGTTGTCTGGTGGCTAAAAACAAGGGAGTCAAACGCACCATTGCCCTGGTAGAGAATATGGATTATTTTCAACTCAGTCAGTCCATCGGAATCGATACCCTGATCAATAAAAAGCTGTTGGCTGCCAACAATATTTTCCGGTATATCAGAAAAGGAGAAGTCGTGGCCATGACCAAGCTCAACAATATGACCGCTGAACTCCTGGAATTTGTCGTAAATGAGGACGCTATAGCCACGGGGAAAAAAATTAAGGACCTGGACCTTCCAAGAGCCTCTATCATTGGAGGGGTTATTCGAAACAAAGAAGGTGTAATTGCTCTGGGGGATTTTGTTATTCAGCCCGAGGACCGCGTGGTGGTCTGTTGCCTTCCCAGAGCCATTAAGAAGGTGGAAAATTTATTTTTATAATGCCGCGACTCAACCTCCAGATGATACTCTACATTATGGGCATGCTCTTGCTCTGTAATGGGGGGTTTATGATCCTGACCGCAGGTGTTGGGTGGTATTATGAAGATGGGAGTGCCACAGCTTTGATTACAGCAGCGCTTATTACCCTGTTAGTGGGTGGGATATTAATGGGTCTTGCGCGGAGGGGAGAGGGGCAGTTGAAAAAACGGGACGGATACGTTATTGTAACCTTCGGGTGGATTGTCATGACCTTAAGCGGGACGCTTCCTTATGTGCTCAGTGGAGCCATCCCTGAATTCACCAATGCTTTTTTTGAAACCATGTCGGGTTATTCGACAACCGGGGCCTCGATTCTCAACAACATCGAGGTGCTGCCTCAGGGGATTCTGTTTTGGAGAAGCCTTACCCACTGGATAGGAGGGATGGGGATCATTGTTTTGGCTATAGCCATTCTCCCACTCCTGGGTATTGGTGGAATGCAGTTATTTGTAGCGGAAGCACCTGGAGTGAATACCGATAAGCTCAAGCCGCGAATTACCGATACAGCCAAAAGGCTGTGGTATATTTATGTGGGACTCACCATAGCCCAGGCAGTATTGCTTCGGCTGGCCGGTATGGGAATCTTCGATGCGGTCAATCATGCGCTCAGTACCATGGCCAGCGGCGGATTTTCGACCAAAAACCAGAGCGTGAGTTATTGGAACGACAACCCATTGATTCAGTACATTATCATATTTTTCATGTTTCTGGCGGGTACCAACTTTGTCTTATTGTATCATTTCTTCAAAGGAAACCTGAGGAAAGTCTGGGATAATCTGGAGTTCAGATGGTATAGCTGGTTTACCATCTTTTTTGCCCTTTTGGTGGGATTTGTGGTTTACTTCAGAGCGGACCTGAGTCTTTCTTCCTTAAACCACCCCATGGTGTATGGGGAGCTTGAGAGTGCCTTCAGGCACGGGCTGTTCCAGGTGGTCGCCATTATTACCACCACTGGATTCACGACGGCTGATTATGAGTTGTGGCCGCCATTTCTGATGGTGCTGATTTTCGGACTCTTCTTCCTGGGCGGGTCTTCTGGCTCCACTGCGGGAGGAGTAAAGGTCATGCGCCACGTGATCCTGATCCGAAACAGCGTGATGGAATTCAAGCGCGCCCTTCACCCCAATGCGGTACTGCCGGTGCGATACAATGGAAAAGCCATCGGTAATGAAATCGTGTTTACCGTTCTGGGCTTTTTTATTCTGTACATGTTATCCTTTATAATCGGGGCCGTAGTGCTGGGAATGATGGGCGTAGACATGGCCACAGCTATAGGTGGATCTGCTGCTTCTCTGGGAAATATAGGTCCGGCATTTGGCAACCTCGGGCCGATTGACAGTTTCGATGTGCTGCCCTCAGGCGCAAAATGGTGGATGTCTTTTCTAATGCTGATTGGTCGTCTGGAACTCTTTACAGTTCTGATTCTCTTTACTCCCTTCTTCTGGAGAACCCGGTAAAGGAACAGCACAATGGATCCCCATGCGCCTGCCTGACAGACGCATGGAGAAATTTAGTTTTAAGCAAGCGCTTGTTTGATTCTTTTGACGGCCTCCTGGATTTCTTCCTCACTGGCTGCATAAGAGAAACGAAGACAATTGGGGCTTCCAAAGGCATCCCCGGTTACGGTTGCTACTAATGCCTCCTCGAGTAGGAACATGGAGAAGTCAGTGGCGTTTTTAATCTGATGGCCCTTGATTGTTTTACCGAAGAAATAGGATACATCGGGGAAAACATAGAACGCACCTTCTGGCTCGGTAACCACAAAACCTTCGATCTCACTGAGTAACTGGGTGATCAAAGACCTTCTGCTCTTAAACCGGTCGATCATATACTGAATCTTCGATATCGGTTCCTGTAACGCGGTGATGACTGCTCGTTGGGCAATGGAGTTGGCCCCGCTGGTAATCTGTCCCTGCATTTTATTGCAGGCCCTGGCAATGTCAGTCGGTGCTCCGATGTACCCGATCCTCCAGCCCGTCATGGCAAAGGCTTTGGAAACCCCGTTGACTGTTACCACCCGATCATACATATCCTCAAATTGAGCCATGGAGGCATGATCGCCAACAAAGTTGATATGTTCATATATTTCATCACTCACCACCACAATTTCGGGGTGTTTCACCAGGACATCGGCTAGAGCCCTTAGTTCTTCCCTGCTATAGACCATTCCACTTGGATTGGAGGGCGAACTGTACCACAGCATTTTGGTGCGCGGGGTAATGGCCGCCTCTAATTGCTCTGGTGTCATTTTGAAATCGGTTTCCACACTGGTGGGAACTTCCACAGGCACTCCCTCAGCAAGCTTCACAATTTCAGCATAGCTTACCCAGTAGGGACAGGGAAGAATCACCTCGTCTCCGGGATTGAGCAGGACCATGGCCACATTGGCCAGGGATTGTTTGGCTCCGGTTGAAACGACAATTTGAGACCGATCATAGGTGAGCTTGTTGTCTCTTTTGAACTTGTTGATGATCGCATCCTTGAGTTCTACATAACCATCGACAGGAGAATAGCTGTTGTAATTCTCATGAATTGCCTGTATGGCGGCCTCTTTAATGTAATCAGGAGTATTAAAATCGGGTTCTCCCAGACTCAGGCTGATGATATCTTTCCCTTCGGCCTTCAGTTCCCGGGCTTTGGCAGCCATGGCAAGGGTTTGTGAGGTAGCCATGGATTGCACGCGATCGGACAATTTGTACATGTGGTATGGTTTTTCTAATGATTATTTCAAATTTGCTCAACAAACAAAGATATGCTTTTTCAAAGATCAATGATATAGTGCAGTGTTCTAAACTGCCTGGGATTGATTAATTTTGTTTAAAATACCGTAGCATTGGAACTCATAGAAAAATATTTTCCAGATCTAACCTCAGATCAACTTTCTCAATTTGCTAAACTTCAGGAACTGTATAAAGACTGGAACCAGAAGATCAACGTGGTTTCGAGAAAAGATATTGAGGAGCTTTACCTTAGACATGTACTGCATTCTCTTGGAATTGCCAAGGTTCAGGAATTTCTGCCTGAAGCTTCCATTCTGGATGTGGGAACCGGAGGAGGGTTTCCGGGAATTCCCCTGGCCATTCTATTTCCCCAGACCCATTTCCACCTGGTAGACAGTATTGGAAAGAAAATAAAAGTGGTCAATGAAGTGGTAGAGGGCCTGGAACTTACAAATGTGCGAACCAGTAATGCCCGGGTAGAGGAACTCGAAGG
>JAJUIC010000086.1 GCA_029265595.1 Flavobacteriaceae bacterium | reverse complement strand
TCATCATTCTTTATAAGCAATGCAATTTTAGAACCATTACTCAATATAAGGCAAAAAAAAAGAGCACTGAAAATTTTATTTTTCCAATGCTCTTTGAAGCTATATTAAGTTTGGGGTTATTTCTTTGGGGCAGGTTCCTCCAGACGGTAACTGGTGGTTTCCCGGAATTCCCGGCCAAACATATCCTCCACCTTAATCTCCACCTGGTGCACCCCTACCTCCAGATCCGTAGGAATACTTCCTCTCCACAGGTGGGTCGAAGGTACCGGATTGGAAGCGCGCCGGCCAGGCATCAATTTATCGGTATCGTCCCAGGCCATGACCTCCCGAACATAGACAGGGTCGTGTTCTTCCACTTTTCTCATCTCTCTCCAGGGACCCTCTCCCACTCGGTAGGAAACTTTATCCTTTTCACCCCCAAGGAAATAATTGACATAGATTCCTGCACCAGTCCTTCTACCTTTGGCTACTACTTTTGGCATAAACACCTTCATCCGGTAATCTTCGGACGCTCCAGCAACTTTATAATCAATGGTATATTCATTGCCATTGAAATGAAGAAACGCATAGCCTTTGGGTGTACCATCTCTCATGGTTGAAACAGGCACTCCGTTTTGATCAAGAGTACCAGAATACCAGTCTCCGGAGGTGGTTCCAACATTGTAGTGGTGGTGCGGCTCGGCTTGTTGCCACCCATCTGCCTCTTTCATGAAATCGTGTTTCTGCAGGTGTGTATGCGCCGATAAGGAAAGCGTGTTGGGATAGTCTTTCAGGAGTTCAAATAGTTTCTCACGATCTGCATCCCGGAAAGGATCTCCGTGAGGCTCGGAAATCGGAATATGAAAAGCCAAAACAATCAAGTGGTCCTTTGGGACAAATTTCAGATTATTCTCCACAAATTGCAGTTGGTCCTCGCGAAACCCACCCCAATATCCCCTGCCGTCGCGCGGATCGGGATACAGCACATCGTCCAGAATCAGAAAGTGAACTTTCCCGTAATTAAAGGCATAATTGGCAGGACCAAAATGCGCCTCAAAAGTCTCATCCGATAATTTATCCTCTTCCACATCAAAATTCAGGTCGTGATTTCCCAGAACGTTGTACCACGGGATACCTATCTCCTTTACGGCTTGAATGTAAGGTTTGAACAAATCCAGATCATCTCCTACCAGATCTCCCAGGCTCAACCCAAAAGGTATATGCTCTGCATTCTCTATATCAGCTACGATTCCGCGCGCAAAATATTCTACTTCCTCTATGGTATAAGGCTGGGGGTCCCCGAAGATTAGGGCGGTGAATTCTTCGGATTCTTCCGAAGGCACAAGTCCAAAATCAACTGACCTGGGCAATTTCCCTGTAGGCGCAACGCCTGCAAATTCCAATTCTGGAGAGCCCTGGGGCTTATGGATATAAAAAAATTGTGGAAGGTTATTTTCATCAACCGAAACGGCATATCCCGAAGGCTTTATAACTGAGATGATGTCATCCTGACCGATCGGCAGTTCGTACTTCCCTTTCTTATCGGTAAGAACCACCTCGACGCCATTGGTAACTGCTACTTGAGCAATTCCTTTCTCCCTCCTGTCCCTTTTTCCGTTCTCATTATGGTCTTCATAGACATAACCTGTAACCGTCTGCTGGGCAAAGCTTCCGACGCCAAGCAGAAGCGCTGCACCTACAATTAATTTTCTCATATCAGAATTGTTATTATTTTTTAGTGAGCCATTCTCAGTGATAGCACAATAGTAAAATGAGTGACAAAGGGACCAAAAAATCCCACGATGAGGGTTAAATCTCTTTTAACAGTTTGTTAAGTCTTGTAATTTACTAAAATTCCTTTCTAATCCAAGATATATTTTCAGTCTCAAATTTTTCTGAACGCTCAACCTTGAGATGCCTCATAGGAATTATCTTTATCGCGTCGGAAGCACCCGATAATAATAAACTGACCTATGGCTGTCTGGATCATTTTCATCCTTTTCATTCTGCTTTTTCTGGCTCTTGACCTGGGTGTGTTCAACAAAAAAGCACATGTGATTAAAACCAAAGAAGCTGCGATTTGGACCAGTGTATGGATCAGCATAGCTATGGGGTTTTCAGGTGTGATTTGGTGGCTGTTTTCAGATGAACTCGTGGCCAATCCCACGGGTCTCACACCGGGTAGTGCTGTTATTAAGTACATCACAGGTTATCTGGTAGAATTATCCCTGAGCATAGACAATGTCTTTGTGATTGCCGTTATTTTCAGAAGCTTCGCTATACCTGATCTGTATCAGCACCGAATCCTTTTCTGGGGAATTCTCGGGGCACTGGTCTTTAGGGCCCTGATGATCATCTTTGGAGTGGCCCTGATCACGAAGTTCGACTGGATCGTCTATGTATTCGGGGGATTCCTGCTATATACGGCTTTCAAGATGCTGAAATCAAACAATGCACCAATAAATCCACGGAACTCGGTAGTGATTAAAAAGCTGAGAAATGTTCTTCCGTTCACCAGCATCATTGAGGGTGAGAGATTCTTTATAAGGAGGATGGGCAAGCGATTTGCCACACCGCTCTTTTTGGCCCTGGTAATGATCGAATTCACGGATATTCTTTTTGCTCTCGATAGTATTCCTGCCATCCTGGCCATTACAGCGGATCCCTTCATTGTATTTAGCTCCAATATTCTGGCAATCCTCGGTCTGAGATCCATGTATTTTTTGATTTCCAACATGCTCAATAGATTCCGATATATCCATTATAGCCTGGTCGTCATCCTGGCTTACGTGGGGGTAAAGCTTATTTTTTCTCACCACGTGGAGATTCCTGAATGGCTTTCATTAGCGGTTATCGCTCTATCTTTGGCTGTAGGGATTATAAGTTCTATGATGATAACTGACCGAAACGCTGAAGAAAAAGTTTAGACAATCTCCTTCAGGACTCATTTTTGGTATAAGTATTGGGAAGGAGAATATGACAAGTCTCTTGTACAATTATTTAAACTACTTTTGCAACGTCCTTCGGACCTTTAAATGAAATGATATTGGATATAATTATTGCCATTTTTTGGAGCATCTCCCCCTTTGGTGAAGCCAAGGTTGGAATTCCTTATGCAATGTTTAATGGCATAAATATTTACCTGGCTTTCGGGGTTTGTTTTTTGGCCAATGTCATGATCTTTCCCTTAATGATGTTTTTTCTTGACAGTGTGAACCGATATTTACTGCGATGGAGGTTCTACAAAAAATCGGCGCTCTACGTTGCCAGAAAAGCTAAATTCGGAGCCCGAGATAACATAAAAAAGTACGGATTCTGGGGTCTGATCATTTTCGTCATGTTACCCATTCCAGGCACGGGTGTATATGCAGGAACCATCGCCACCTATCTCTTCACCTTAAAAAGGAAACCTGCCTTTGTCGCAAATACAGTAGGAATCTTTTTGTCTTGCCTGATGGTTTGGGGAATGACCCTCGCAACCATGGAAGGTTTGGCATAATCCCGACCAAAGCAAGGTCTTAGTTTGTTCAGTTTCGTGATCCGTGAAAAAGGTAGGTTACGCACGCGACCCGCATTGAATTCGGCCTCGTAAAGTGCCTAAAAGAAGTAAGTATTCCATGGCACACCGCATTATCTCCTAATTGAAAAGGGTTCCTAATGTTGAGAGGCAAAGTAATCACATTTTCTATAAGCGATCAAACTCATTTAAGTTGGGCGCATAAAGAAAAACGCAACCACCTCATATAAAAGCGATTGCGTTGTTTTTCAGTATTATCTTAGTGACCTCGCCAGGATTCAAACCTGGAACCTTCTGAGCCGTAATCAGATGCGCTATTCAGTTGCGCCACGAGGCCTTTTTGCGGGTGCAAATATAGAAGCTTAATGCGTATTAACAAAGAAAATTCAAGCTAATTTCCGGATCACTTCAGAACTTCCGTGGAGCTTATATAATCTCTGCCGTCAGACCCGCATCGAGCAACAGCGAACACTTAGGCTCCAGTTCATCGTATGTGCCGGTTTTTACCCCGCATTTGCCTTTATAATGCACCAGTAGGGAGCATTGTTCGGCCTGTTCCGGAGTATGGTCACATACGGCTATTAGCACTTCAATAACGTAATCAAAGGTATTGTGATCGTCATTATATAAAATAATCTCATGAAGTTTTTCCTCCTTCGTACCAACTTCTACTTTTTCTAAAACTTCTTCCTGCGTACTCATGGTGCCCAATTTTTAGAACCTACAAAATTAAGAAATTATCTATTAATTACCCCATGACGAATTTAGCCGCCACCCAGCGCTCCCGCTCTTTGTACGTTACAAAATTTAAACCATGCCTCTCGCACTCTTCCTCAATTGCAGGAATGTCCTCCTTGTAGAACCCGCTTAAGAAGAGCTCGCCTCCGTGGTCAAGGCTTTCGGCATAGACCTTCATATCCTCCAGGAGGATGTTCCTATTGATATTGGCTATAATCACATCAAAAGATCGTCCTTTCAGTAGTTCCGCTCCCCCTTCAAAAACCTGCATTTTTGAACAAGCATTTCTTTCAGCGTTCTCAAGAGCATTGAGGTACGACCAGTTATCTATATCAATGGCAGTAATTTTTGAGGCTCCCTTGAGCTCCGCAAGAATTCCCAGCACTCCAGTCCCACACCCCATATCCAGAACATTCTTCCCCTGAAGATCTGTCTCCAGTAAGAATTTAATCATGAGATAGGTGGTGGCATGATGGCCCGTTCCGAAGGACATCTTGGGTTCAATCACAATATCATAGCGGGCATCGGGTTTGGAATGAAAAGGGGCTCGGACACTACAGGTGTTATCCACCAGTATAGGCTGGAAGTTCTTTTCCCACTCCTCATTCCAGTTAACCTGTTCAATTTCTTTGCGCTCAAAACTGATCTGGAATTCAGGGGAATCCAAAATCCGGACCTGCTCCAGGAGGTTTTCATTAAAATCAGGGGAGGGAATATAAGCGTCCACCCCCACCTGGGTTTCCACAAAACTTTCAAATCCAATGGCCCCGAGCTCCGCAATGAGAATTTCACAGCCAGGTTGAAGCGGCTTCACTTCGAAGCTGAATTCCAGATAATTCATAGATAAAAATATGTAGCTTAAATAGCCTGAACAATGGCCATGAAATCCTCCGCCTTCAGACTGGCTCCCCCGATCAGGCCGCCATCCACATCCTCCTTGGCAAAAATTTCTTTTGCATTACCCGGCTTGACACTTCCGCCATAAAGGATGGATACAGAATCAGCAATTTCCTCTCCAAAACTCCCGGCTACAGTTTTGCGAATGAACGCGTGCATATCCTGCGCTTGCTCAGGACTAGCGGTCTCGCCGGTACCAATGGCCCAGACTGGTTCATAAGCAATGATGACATTTCCCCAGGATTCCTTTTTAATATTGAACAATCCCTTCTCCAATTGGGCTTTAATAACATCAAATTCGTTCCCCTGCTGGCGGTCTTCAAGCTCCTCCCCTACGCAGAAAATGACTTCCATTTCATTTTTCATGGCCGTTTCCACCTTTTCAGCAAGTACCGCATCAGTCTCCCCGAAATGCGATCGGCGTTCACTATGGCCTAAAATCACGGTATTAACACCAATACTTTTCAACATAGCGGCAGAAATTTCTCCTGTAAAGGCTCCGCTATCACTCTGATGCATATTCTGAGCGGCCACTTCAATGGGAGTTTCTCTCAGCGCCTTAAAGGCTGAATATAAATTGGTGAAAGCCGGCGCAACGATTACGCGTGCCTGTGGCTCTTTATTCCACTGTGTTTTGATTTCAGAAAGTAGCGTCTCGGTCTGCGCTAGATCATTATTCATTTTCCAGTTTCCTGCAACAATCTTTTTTCTCATCATTCTGTTTTTATTTAGCCTCGGAAACTTCCTAAGGCCGTTGGTTATATATCTGGTTACACTTCAATGGACTTCATAAGCTTTTACAATTCCAGTTTCTCTGCATCATTCCAATGGACCTTCTGCTCGATAGTTCCCTTGCGCAGCTTTATGAGCCCGGGATTGCTTCTGATCATCGCCTTCAGTACGGTTTCATCCGTAAAATAGAAATCCAGATCAAGTCCAAATTGCTCATTATGGGCCTGCTTCTGGGGGATTCCTGAAGCGGAAAGTCCGATTACCCGCCATCCTTTGGAACGGGCTTCTTCCAAAGTGGGTTTAATTTTATTCCAGCCTTCCCATTCCGTCCGGCTCAGGTTAAAGGCCACCACCATCAGTAATTTATCTTCCGATAACATCTGGTCCGTATAATCTTCTTCTCCGGCCTCTATGGAGAAATCCTGAATGGCAGGCACGTAGCCCTCCTGAACGAGCTCTGTCTCCACCCCTATAAATTCACCCCCTACCTGAGGATAAGACCCCTGAGTGGTATGAACCTGCTCCTGCCCGTCCACCAAAAATTTCCAGTGATAGTTGTAAATTGCAGCCGGGGCATCTTCAGGAACCTGCATTTCCTGCGCGATATTCTTTCCTACCTTATAGGCTCGAAAATCGATAACCGGCAGGTGCATCAGGACGTGATAGGCCAGCAAAAAGCACAACATAAAGCACAGGAAAATAATCCATCGGTGAGAAGCTTTGGCAAAAATCGGCTGAATCTTTTTCTGGTTAAAAACAAGTATAAGAATCAGGACCAGCAGTATCAAATCCTTGTAGAAGGATTGCCAGGGCGTCAGCGGAATGGCATCCCCGAAACAGCCACAATCTGTTACCTTATTGAAATAAGCGGAATAAAACGTGAGAAAAGTAAAAAACACGATCATCAGCAGTAAAAACAAGGTGGTAAACCTGGGCAGGTATCCAATAAGCAACATAACCCCCAGTACCACCTCAAACACCACGATTACAATAGCAATAATCAACGCATAGGGCGTCAGAAATTCAAGGTTTAGAACCGACGGGCTGAAATATTCTTCGAGCTTATAGGCAAACCCGATAGGATCATTGAGCTTCACAAGCCCTGAAAAAATAAACAGGATCCCAACGATCCATTTCGAAATAGCTACCAGTGATTTCATTCTTGAGAAGGTTGTTTTTCGGGTGCCGCTTCATCCAGAAGGATCAAAGCAAAGACCGCATAATTCAGAATATCCTGATAATTTGCTTTGATGCCCTCACTCACGACGGTCTTTCCCTGGTTATCTTCAATTTGTTTTATGCGCAGGAGTTTCTGTAAAATCAAATCGGTCAGTGAACTTATTCTCATCTCCCGCCAGGCCTCTCCATAGTCGTGATTCTTATCTTCCATCAGTGATTTTGTCTGCCGAACTGCCTCGTCGTAAAGAGGCAGGACTTCAGCGGGGGCCATATCGGGCTGTTCAGCCACGCCCTTCTCTAGTTGAATCAGCGCCATCACACAGTAGTTCACAATACCTATAAATTCCGGTTCTTCCCCTTCGTCTACCCGACGCTTCTGATTGCTCTGAAGCCCTCTGATACGCTGCGCCTTGATGTACAGCTGATCGGTCAAGGAAGGAAGTCTCAGAATACGCCAGGCACAGCCATAGTCTTTCATTTTATTGTTAAAAAGGCTGCGGCAAACAGCAATAACCTCGTCGTATTGAGTAGAAGTGTTCTTCATGTAAACCGGTGATTTTTGTGTAAATTTCGCTGAAATTAATCGAAATTTCAAAGTTACATATTTCAACCATTCAAACCCCTGGAATCAATGCACATAAATTGCAACGGGAAGCTTCTCGATCTGAGCACTCCCAAGGTAATGGGAATTTTAAACCTCACTCCGGATTCATTTTACGACGGCGGCAGAAAAACAAGCCAACAGGATTTTCTTACGCACGCTGAAAAAATGCTCAGAGAAGGGGCAGATATTATTGATGTGGGGGCCTACAGTAGCCGTCCCGGTGCCAAGGACATCAGCCTGCAGGAAGAACTAAATAGGATTGTACCTGTGGTGGAAGCGCTGCGTAGAGAATTTCCAGAGGTCATTTTATCTATAGATACCTTTCGCAGTGAAGTGGCCCGACATTGCGTAAAGGCGGGTGCTGCCATTATCAATGATATCTCAGGTGGGACCCTCGATGCCGAAATGTTGCCTACAGCAGCCGAGCTTCAGGTGCCCTATGTTCTGATGCATATGCGGGGAACTCCAAAGAACATGAACGAGTTCACGGGCTATGACAATCTGGTAAAGGACATCCTGTTTTACTTTTCCCGGCGCATTAAACAGGCGCGCGAACTGGGCCTGAATGATCTGATTATTGATCCTGGATTCGGGTTTTCCAAAACCCTTGAACAGAATTACGAGCTCATGGGCAAGCTCGATCTTTTCCACACCCTGGAATTGCCCGTTCTTTCTGGTATTTCCAGAAAATCCATGATCTATAAATTATTTGATACCACCCCTGATCATGCCCTCAACGGTACGACCGTTCTCAATACCGTTTCCTTATTAAAAGGCGCTCACATCCTAAGGGTTCACGATGTTAAGG
>JAJUIC010000081.1 GCA_029265595.1 Flavobacteriaceae bacterium | reverse complement strand
TCAAGTGGCCAATTAATCCTCCAGACGCTCTTGAATATCCCTTTTTAATTGCTCAAATTGTTCTCTGACTTCTTCCGGTACTTTCTCAGCGTGTTTATGAAGTTTTCGCAGTTGCAGAGAGAAGAATATGCTAAATATTCCGATGGTCATGAAAGTTAGACCTGTCCATATCAAAGCAGTGAGACCCGCAAGGAGCGGATTCCAAATAAGAACCAGGGAAAACAGGACTCCAATAATCCCAAAGAACATCAGCCATCCCCAGTTCTTAATGCCATAAGATCTCATGTCCACCGCATTACTAATGGCTGCAAAAGACCTTAACATGGCCAAAAAACCTATATATAGTGCCAGACTAATGGCAGACAAACCGGGATTCAGAAACAAAACAAAGCCCAGGATCAGGGTGACAATCCCCAGTGCCAGGACCCAACCCCAGTTTTCCATTTCATCTCGATTGGAAATGGAAAATGCAATCTCTGTGGCTCCTGAAAAAATAAAACCAAAACTAAAGAGGAAAGTCAGGGCCAGATAAGTCGCTCCTGGAGCAACAAGGGTCCAGATTGCGATGAGTATAAAAACAATTCCGGCAATCAGTGGGAGGTACCAGTATTTTATGCCTTTGGAAATCAGTTTTAGAAAATGAGCCATAATCTATTGATTTAGTTGTATAGGGATCTCATCTTGTGAAGAGGTGAAACCATAGGCTTTACCTCTTGAAGTTCCCGTTATTACAGTGTCCTCTAAAGGTACGAAATTCAACGCGAATTTTAGGATTAATCCCGGGGGAATGTTCTAATACCCGGAGTCAGAGATCGGGATGGAAAAGGACTCTCAGGATGTCTTGTTGTAGTCTTCTGACGCTCCCTGTCCTCCCAAGAATTTTCGGAGCTGGAACTCCACCATCCAGATCCAGGTTACCTGTAAATATTCGGGCTTCATCCCAAAGGCCGGAGGATATGAAAGATTTCAGAGTTATGGCGCCACCTTCAACAATGACAGATTGAATGCCATGATTATATAAAATGCTGGCAATCTGTACAGGGACTTGAGTTGAATAATCAACCCTTTCTGTAATATAATGAGGATGGGGCTCCGCCTGTGGTTTGCTCATAGGGGATCCGACAATACGAATGGTCTTAATTTTCCCGTTAAGCACATGAGAATCTTCCGGAATTCGTTCCTTTGGGTCCAGAACGATTCGTACGGGATTATTACCTGTCCATTCCCGTGTATCCAGTTTGGGATTGTCGGCTAGTACCGTTCTGGTTCCAACCAAAATACCTTGTTCCTCTGACCGCCATTTATGAACAAGTTGTTTGGAAAAGGAGTTGCTAATCCATACCGGCTCTCGTGAGTTTCGCTCCTTTGCCTCCGGAGCAATATATCCATCTTGACTTTGCGCCCATTTCAGGATGATATAGGGCCGCTTTTTTTGGTGGAAAGTAAAAAATCGCCGGTTCAGCATACGACAGTCATCTTCCAGTATGCCTACTTTTACCTGGCATCCTGCTTCTATTAATTTACGGATTCCACGGCCGGCAACCGCAGCAAAAGGGTCCATGGTCCCTATAACTACATTTTTAACACCGCTGGCAATAATACGATCGCTACATGGAGGTGTTTTTCCAAAGTGGCTGCAGGGTTCTAAACTAACATAAAGAGTACTATCCTTGAGGAGTTCAGGATTTTCTACTCGATTAAGAGCTTCGGCCTCTGCATGCGGTCCTCCTGCACGGCGGTGCCACCCTTCTGCAATGATACGATCCTGATGAACTATCACACACCCAACCATAGGGTTTGGGTACGTTTGGCCCAGCCCATTGGCTGCAAGCTGAATACACCGGGACATAAATAGCTCTTCTTTACTCATAATCCAAAAGTACGGATTTAATATACAGGGGCATGGCAGCAAGAGATCATAAATCCCTTTTTATCATAAAATTTCCCAGTTCCTTTTGAAGCAGAGTCAGCTATAGAAGACTCTTGAACAACCTGTATCAGGTTCTAAGTCTCCTGATAATAAGGCCCACCCAAGGGAAGTTTCTCAAAAAGTAGGAAAAATAATTTGTCTTCGGCACCATTAACGAAATCTTAATTTTTCGTTAAAAAACAACCAGCTAACATAGATTTTGTATCTTCGCTTCTATAAGTTAAATTTAAAGCCTTGAATTCAACTTTTGGACTTATCTCTTTGCGCTGCTAAGCAATACGTTAGCGACATAATAAAAATAAAGTTCAACATTTGAAGTACATTAAAACAATTAACTAAACAAAGAATTAGGAATGATGAAAAGAAGATTACTAGTAATAGCGGCAGTGGTGGGTAGCTTTGTAGCCCAGGCACAGGAAACGCCTTCTTATAATAAGTGGGCACTGGACATTGGGATTGGATTTAATAAAGCTCAACAGGATTTTGCACCCGGTTACCACATGCCTACTCTTGACTTTCCGACTGCAGATTTGGGCGTGCGCTACATGTTTAATAGTAAATTTGGTACCAGGCTTTCACTTGGATATCAAAAATTAAGTGGCGATGAGGATACCAGTCTGGATTTTGAAACCAATTACTTCAACGCATCTTTAGAAGGAGTGGTTAACCTGGGAAGTGTTTTACAGTTCAGTACCTGGACCGAACATTTCGGCCTTCTGGCGCATGCCGGGGGTGGTTATGGTGTAATGTCCTTCGACGCAGCAGGTGCCACGGATGACAATGACAACATGATTAACTGGATAGTGGGTATTACTCCGCAATTGAAATTAACGGACAGAATAGCTCTTTTTGGAGATGCATCGATTGTTGGGAACTTCTTGCAGAACAATACCTATGATGGAACAGAGGGAAGCCCTTATGCCGGAAATTACGGCGTAAACGGAGCCATTTTAAAGGGATCTGTGGGTATTTCCATTTCTTTGGGAAGCAACCAGTACTCAGCTGATTTCTACCCGTACGAGGAGACTTACCAAAACAAATTGGATAGCATTGAGCAGCGATTGGCTAAGGTTGAAACCGATCTAATCGACAGCGACCAGGATGGTGTGCCAGATTATCTTGACCGGGAGCCTAATACAGTTTCCGGAGTGGCTGTGGATACTAAAGGTAGAGCCATTGATGTCAATGAAAATGGAATACCTGACGAATTGGAGTCTGCACTTGACCAGCGGTACGCCAGTATTGATGCAAGACAGCACGGTAGAGTGGTTCAGGAACTGCTTAGTGAAGGTTACGTAAACGTATACTTCGGATTTGACGATGATATGCCAGCAACTTATTCTCTTGATGCCATTAATCATTTGGTGATTTACTTCCAGAACAATCCAGATGCACGGGCTGAGTTAATTGGGTATGCCGATACTAAAGGAAATCCACAATATAACGAAGCACTTTCTGAAAGAAGAGCAAGAAATGTATACAACATCCTTGTAGCTGCAGGAGTGCCTGAAGACCGACTCACCTACACCGGTGCCGGAGAAGATGATTCGGTAGATGAAAATTCAGCTAATGCCCGTCAACTTGTACGCAAAGTGACCATCAAGTTAGTAGATTAACGAATGTTGGATTTAATTTGTATTAGATGAAAAAGGAGGCCAATGGTCTCCTTTTTCTTTTGGGGGTGGCTCCTGGTTCCAGTATTATCAGGGGTTCATTCGCTCGGATGGAATGGGCCTTTTAACCTCTTATTGGTGCTTAGTTATAGAGGCTTCATTGATGGCCTCGACCAGAACCTGGATTTTCTGAAATCATGAAGGAGGAACCTGTTTTTAATGCTCACAACCCCTTTTTGTGGCTGGTTGTTAATTTGTTTTTTCCTCATAGGCGACTTCCTAAAGATTGTTTACATTTAACCCTTATTTCAAGAAAGATTTACAGGTTAAAGGATTAATGTTTCGGACTTGTAGCGGGGACGGGAACAGAATTGGAAGTGTTAATCCTTCAGGACCGAATCAAAAGATGAAAGGCTAGACAAGAAATAATATTGGATTGAATTCGTTAAACCAGTAAGCCCATAATTTAGAATCACCATGATGACTTTACGAGTTTTTCTGTTTGTTCTTTTATTATCCGGTTCTGCATCGGCCCAGACTACCTATACCAAGTGGGCTCTGGAAGCCGGTGGAGGAATACATGGTTCTTCCTCCCCGTTTACTTCTGGCTATTTTCAAGAGGATATTAACCTGCCTCAGGTTTTTATCGGAGGAAGATATATGCTCAACGAAAATGTAGGCTTGAGGACCATCCTGGGCTATCTCTCCATGTCGGAGGCAGAGGAAAGTCTCTCCTTTAATTCTTCTTATTTCCGGGCCACTCTGGAGGCGATGCTTGATTTAAACCGTTTAGTGGAGATTTGGAATCCTGACAGTAGATTTACAATTTTTCTTCATGCCGGTGGTGGTTTTTCTCATGTCAGTTATGGGGATCTGGATCCTACGGAGGATCCCGGCATCACCAATACGGATCGAGCAGATAACCTGGGGCATTTTACGGGTGGAATTATGCCGCAATACCGACTCAGTGAACGTTTTTCCCTTTTTGTGGACTTTTCCTTTTTTGGTCATGTTGCCCAGAGTTATACCTGGGACGGCCACAGGTACATGAATGAAGTGCCTGGTGGAGATGGCCAAATCTGGAATGCGAGTATCGGGATTGTTTATGATTTGAAAACTGCCCGAAGCCGCTGGAATTGTAAACCAGTCTTCTAAAGTCTGCTTTTTTCCCTTTAACTTCTTTGCCGTTCCTGATACAGTTGAATATAATAATTATCCAATTGTTCACTATCCTGATATTTCTCCCGAACTTCCTGTAGTTTTTGGGTCATTTCACGGCGTACTTCGGCATATTCCGGATCGTAATAGACGTTATGCATTTCCTGTGGATCCTTCCGCTGATCATATAGCTCCCATTCATCCACGTCATGATAAAAATGGATGAGTTTATAATCTTTCGTGGCAATACCGTAGTGTCTTTTCACGGCATGTTCGCCTGGATATTCATAATAGTGATAATAAACCGCCTCCCGATCCCAGGCTTCCTGTTGCCCCTTTAGTAAAGGAACGAGACTTTTGCCTTGCATATCCTCCGGAGCAGTTACGCCTGCAATTTCTAGAAAGGTCTGCGCGAAATCCAGGTTTTGAACCATCTCCTGCTGAGTGGTTCCCGGATGTATCACGTTGGGCCATCTAATCAGAAGGGGCGTTTTGAAGGATTCGTTGTACATGAACCGCTTGTCAAACCACCCGTGCTCCCCGAGATAGAAACCTTGATCTGAAGTGTATACCACCACAGTATTTTGATCTAAACCTTCCTTTTGAAGATAGTCAAGAAGCCTCCCGACATTTTCATCTACTCCTGCAATGGTCCCGAGATAATCCTGTAGGTATCGCTGGTATTTCCAGAGCGTCAAGGTAGAATCGTTCATTTGAGGATAAGCCTGCTGGAACTCTTCTATGATGGGATCGTAAATGGCATCCCAGGCAGCCCGCTGCTCCGGGTTCATCTTATCTAATGGTCCAGTAGCGTAAAACATATCTTCCAATCCCAAATCCTGAATGACCCTTTTGGGGAGCTTGTTGTCATATCCTAAGGTCATATGATCTAGGATATTCATCTCTGCTGTTTTTGCTGCAGTACTATAAGCAGGTGCATCTACTGAATCTGCTACCTCGGGGCTTATCCTTTGGTAATTGTCGAACAAGGTTGCAGGAACGGGAAATTCTCGCTGAGTGAACTCCGTATAGTGTCTTTGGGCGGGTAGCCAGGAGCGATGCGGAGCTTTGTGGAGGTACATCAAAAGGAAAGGCTTTTCTTCCTCTCGGCGATGCTCCAGCCAATCCAGGGTCAGATCGGTAATGATGTCTGTGACGTAGCCTTGAATAACCGTATCTCCCTGTTGCGTGATAAATCGAGGATTATAATAGTCACCCTGGCCCGGAAGAACCTTGAACTCGTCGAAACCCAGGGGGTTATTCCCGAAATGGAGTTTGCCGAACATGGCCGTCTGATACCCTGCGTCCTGTAGGATTTGAGGAAAAGTGACATTGGTGGTGTCAAAAGGACTGATGTTGTCGATTTTCCCGTGGATATGCGTGTGTTTTCCGGTTAAAATGGTTGCCCTGGAAGGAGCACAAATGGAATTGGTGACAGTGGCATTGGTAAACAGCATTCCTTCTGCAGCAATGCGGTCAATATTGGGAGTTTGGATTAGCCGGTCATCATAGGCGCTGATGGCCTGATACGCGTGATCATCCGACATAATAAAAACAATATTGGGTTTTGAAGGAGCTTCACTGTTTTTGGTGGCATCCTCTTTACAAGAGGCCAGTAAAAGGAGTAAAACGGCAAAAGAAACAATTTGGTTGTGCAATTGCATGGTGGAATTTTATTTTCTTATTGGAGTTCGATCATCCTGTAGGCATGGCCTGTAACTGAAGAAATACATTAATTTTCTGCAAATTCGGTCCTGACCGCAAAACTTCTTTGTTAGTCATTGTTTGCTTTCGATTCCTTCCTTTGGAACCAAATAATGGCCGCACTTGTTCTTTGAGGAGGAAGGAATAAAGAACAAATAAAATATAAGTTTCTATAGAATCAAAGGATTTCTTATAAAAGAATGGGGAAATCTTCGGAAAGATGTGGGGATTTCCTTGTTCATCCTGAAAATTTAATATGATAGTTGTTTGCCTCTCCTTTTCTAATTTCTATATTTGATGAGATCCAATCGAAATTATTTACTTTCGAACTCAAAAATTATTTCTCGTTCCATATCGACAGCTGGTATTTTAAAGGCTTGGTAGGTACGATAAAAGCAATAAAATATCTCAACATGAATTTTGTAAAATTACTTTTATTTTCCTTTCTGATTGTGAGTCTCCAGGCCTGTTCCGGTAAGAAAAAGCTGCCTCAGTCCCCGCCGAACATTGTTGTGGTGATGGCAGATGATTTGGGGATTGGGGATGTGGGGGTGTACGGCCAAAAGATTATTTCCACCCCCAATATTGATCAATTGGCCAGGGACGGAATAAGATTTACTGATTTTTATTCAGGTAGTACTGTCTGTGCCCCTTCTCGGGCTTCTCTTTTTACCGGCCAGCACACAGGTCATACCCAGGTACGCGGCAATGGGGAATACCCTCTGGCCCCAGATAAAATAATAATACCCGAACTGTTGAAAACTCAGGGATATACCAATGCCATCTACGGGAAGTGGGGGCTGGGCCTGAAAGGGTCTTCCGGATCGCCGGAGCTGCGCGGCTGGGATGAGTTTCTGGGGCATCTGCATCATGTGGACGCCCATTTTCAACAGCCCGATTCTCTGGATGCCATTGCAGAGGGTCAACTAATCCGGGTGGCCCTGGAAGATTCAGCTTATGCCAATGATTTATTCACAGAGGCGGCCATCGACTTTATCGGCCGACAGTCGCATGATCGACCTTTCTTCCTGTTTCTGTCCTATACCATTCCGCACGCGGAGCTTCGGGTTCCTCAAAGGTTTCTTCAAAACCATATTGATCAAAGCGGTAATAGCTTGTATGCGCCGGAAGAAGCCTGGCCCCCGGGCAGGCATTATGGCCCCCAAGCTCATCCGAAAGCCGCCTATGCCGGACTGGTTCAGAGTGTAGATGCCTATGTGGGAGAGGTTCAGGCAGCCCTGGAGGAAGCTGGTTTGGGAGATAATACGATTTTTATTTTCACCAGTGACAATGGTACCCACGCCGAAGGTGGTAGAACGATGGAAGATGTGGATTTTTTTGCCAGTAGCGGACCCTATCGAGGGATTAAGCGCGACCTTTATGAAGGCGGGATAAAGGTGCCATTTATTGTAAAGTGGCCTGTGGTGGTGCGTCCGGGCCGACAATCAGCGCACAAAGCAGCTTTCTGGGATCTGTTTTCCACATTTGCGGAAGTATCTGGGGCGCCTACAAATGCAGAGGAAATCGATGGAATCTCACTTGCCCCCCTTTTACGGGAGGAGGATCAACCTGAGCACGACTATTTTTATTGGGAGTTCCACGAAGGTGGAGGAAAGCAAGCCTTGATACAGGGGGAGTGGAAGGTGGTTCGTCTTGATGTGAATGCAAACCCAATTGGGAAGGTGGAACTTTATAATCTAGAAACTGATCCAGCAGAGCGCCATAACCTGGCAGAGGAATATCCGGAAAAGCAACAGCAGCTCACCAAACTTATGGATGAGGTGCGAACACCGAACCCTCATTTCAACTTTGGTCAAAAAAAATAGGAGTCTAAAGATGAAATGATGCAATCGAAAGTTTTTTCTTTCGAATAATTTTTATTTCTTTGAAAGCGAAAGTAGAATTAGAACGGATAACAATACATTTCAATATACATGCAACACGAATTATTAACCCAGAACCTCGACGCTCATACCGGTGAAGAAATAAGCCGACAACCACAATTGTGGCTCTCGGTATTTGATTTACTACAGGAAAAAGAGCAGGAAATCAATAATTTCATAGCACCCTTGCTTGCCAAAAAAGACCTGCAACTGGTGCTAACGGGGGCGGGGTCATCAGCCTTTGTTGGAGAAGCCGCTCAGGCTCTGGTGCAGAAATATACCGGTCGCACCACCCGTGCAATTGCGACAACTGATCTGGTAACCCATTTTGACACCTTACTGGAAAAAGAGCGACCTACACTATTAGTGTCCTTTGCCCGCTCGGGAAATTCTCCCGAAAGTGTGGAAACGGTGAACCTTGCGGATCGGTTCTGCAGCGAGGTGCATCATCTGATGATTACCTGTAATAAAGACGGGAAGTTGATGCAATATGCTCAGGACCATCCCGAGAAATCGCATGCGATATTGCTTCCGGAAGAGGCCAATGACCAGAGTCTGGCTATGACTGGAAGTTTTACTTCCATGTTGCTAACCATTCTTGTGGTCGGGTATGGTCAGACGAGTAACTTGAAGCCCCACATCCAGCGTATCGTGGATCAGGGTAACACAATACTGTACCAGGCAGAAGTCTTTAAAAAAGTGGCTGAAGGCTCCTTTGAACGAGTCGTATTTCTCGGGTCCGGTGCCATGTTGGGAATTGCACGGGAATGTCATTTGAAGCTTCAGGAATTAACCGATGGCCAGGTCATCTGTAAATATGACTCCTTTCTAGGTTTTCGACATGGACCCCGGGCCGTTCTCAATGAGAAGACCCT
>JAJUIC010000145.1 GCA_029265595.1 Flavobacteriaceae bacterium | reverse complement strand
GAGAGACCAGCCAGCCCGAGATGGGAAGACCGATGAGAGAACTGACCGGCATCACTAGTAGCAGGTTTCCCAGTTCAGCTTCATTAAAATGGAAGGCCTCCTTCAAGGTCGGGATTCTGGATGCCCAGGTGGAAAATCCAAATCCCGCAAGAAAGAAATACATACTCAGGGAAATCCGTTGTTTAACCTTTGACTCCATATGCCATTAAGAAAGAGTGCAAATATCCGTTCTTTCTCTGGAGATATAGAATCCCTGGGTTTAAATAGTTATTAAAAATATCGATTGAGCTGAACCTATTTGGCCTCAGACCTAGCGCAATAGATTTCAGGCCTGACTAGCCAGGATTAAATCCACTCCTTCCACATTGCCTTGCTGTACTGCTAAATCGATGGCTTTCATACCCCTGAAATCTGTCATTTCAGTATCAGCATGGTGTCTGAGCAGTATTTCTGCCAGGTCATTCCTTCCGAACATGACGGCAAACATGAGTGCGGTGCCGCCATTGCCATGCTGTTGATTGATGTTGGCGCCATGAGAAATCAGGATTTCCGCTATTTCAGGATAGCCTTTGAAACAGACTCCCATCAGGGCCGTATTGCCTCCGCTATCGGGTTTGTTTACATCGGCTCCTTTTTCCAGTAGGAACTTCACAGCCTCCGGCTGATTGTTGTAACTGGCCAGAATCAGGGCGGTGTAGCCTTTTTGATTTTGCGCATTGACATCTACCTCCGGATCTCCCAGGAGGTTTTCCAGCTGCGTCAAATTTCCGGATCTGGCTGCTTCAAATAATTGCTGATGTTTATCCATATTAATATGCATCTGATTCTCTTGATTCTTTTTCCGCTTTCTTTACAGCCTTCTGTTGCTTATCTGAACCAATTCCGTCCTTATACATTTTCTTCATCATTTTCTCCTTCTTCTTGATGCCCTTAGCCACTCTTTCTCCATAGTCCTTATCACACCTGGTCAGATGATCAATCATCTTGTCCCGAATCTCCTGGTTACATTGTACCAGAGCGTCGGACAGGTTGGAAATGAGTTCATCCTGTTCCCATTTCTCAAAACTGCGGTAGGTCTGGCCGGTTTGTTTGTAGTTGTCATTGCGATCGATCTGTTCCCGAACCAGGGCAGCCGCGTATCGTGGGTTGTGGTCCTTGCCACTTCGCGGTGCTTCCTTAAGACCGTTAAGTGAAGAAGGCTCATAATTAATATGTGGGTTGCTATCGGGATGAATATCCTGTGGGTTGGCCATATTCCCATCGCGCTGATTCGTCGCGACATGCGTTTTGGGTGCATTAATTGGCAATTGCAGGTAATTCGTTCCCACTCTATAGCGCTGGGTATCGGAGTAAGAAAAGGTTCTTCCCTGAAGCATTTTGTCATCCGAAAAGTCCAAACCATCCACCAACACTCCAGTTCCAAAGGCCGACTGCTCTACCTCTGCAAAATAATTTTCCGGATTTCTGTTTAAGGTCATTTTTCCTACCGGGTACCATGGAAATTGATCATTTGGCCATAGTTTGGTGTCATCCAGCGGATCGAAATCCAGTTCCGGATGTTCTCCGTCACTCATAATCTGGACATTCAGTTCCCACTCGGGATACTCTCCTCGCTCTATGTGCTCATATAAATCCTGTGTGGCATGACTAAAGTTGGTGGCCTGAATTTCCTCAGCCTGTTTTTGGGTGAGGTTTTTAATACCCTGGAGCGGTTCCCAATGGTATTTTACCAGGACGGCTTCTCCGGCCTCATTGACCCATTTATAGGTATTCACTCCGGACCCCTGCATCTGGCGGTAATTCGCCGGTATGCCCCAGGGAGAAAATATAAAAGTTATCATATGCAGGGCCTCTGGGGAGTTGGCAATGAAATCGAATTGCCGCTCAGGATCCTGAATATTGGTAATGGGATCCGGCTTATGAGAATGAATAAAGTCCGGAAATTTAATGGCATCCCTTACAAAGAAAATCTTGATGTTGTTACCCACCAGATCCCAGTTTCCGTCTTCGGTATACATTTTAACGGCAAATCCTCTGGGGTCCCGAAGCGTTTCCGGAGAGTCTTTCCCATGAATCACCGTGGAGAACCTCACAAATACCGGGGTCTCCTTCTGGGTATTGGTAAAAACCTTAGCCCGAGTATATTTGCTAATTGGATCCTTACCTACTTTCCCATAGCTTTTGAAAACACCATGTGCACCGGCACCCCGGGCATGAACGACCCGTTCCGGAATGCGTTCCCGGTCGAAGTGAGACATTTTTTCCAGAAACTGATAATTCTCCATGGTGGCCGGCCCCCTGTTTCCTACTGTTCTGGTATTTTGATTGTCATAAACCGGATGACCCTGGCGGGTGGTCAGGTGCGGTGATTTTCCACCTGAAGGCATACTTTTGTCTTTCATAACTTATGGGATTCTGGTAAATAACTTGCTGCGAATCATAAAGATAGGATTTTCCACTTGACAAAACAATCCCGGCAGGTGCCCTTTCTGCGAATAACTGTCTTTTTTGCTAAATATTAAGAATAATTAACAACTTGCGAAGGCATCAGGTATGAAAGAGTAAATTTCATTTACTGGTTGCAATTCCTGCTAAACAATCACTGTTTCCAGATTATGAGCGAACTATTGGAGCGTCATTTATAAACTTTCATGGGGGTGTGGTCATTGTACCGGGAGGTTTGGAAACATGATCTTAAAAAGAAGTTGAAATTCCAGGAATAAATTATTGCCGAATAAAATTTTAATTCTATTTTTGCCTTTCAATGAACACGAATCACCTACATCATCACCATTTTCATTTAATCGCTCATGCGAGGTGAGAAAGGTATGATTGTATAAGACCATATTTTAAACCCGTTTGAGCAGTTCAAGCGGGTTTTTTAATGCGCTCGTTTGGACTGCTGAAAAATTAAATCAGCAATGGATAAACTCAGAATTGCAGTTCAAAAAAGCGGAAGGTTGCACGAAGACTCTCTCAAACTTCTTAAGGATGCCGGGGTTCAGGTGGACAACGGTCGGCAACAGTTAAAGGCCGCTTCCAAAAATTTCCCCCTGGAGGTTTTCTACCTGCGCAACTCAGACATTCCCCAGTACCTTTTAGATGGCGTGGTAGATATTGCCATTATAGGTGAAAATGAGTTGATCGAGAAGGGTGGAGACATAAGAGTGGAGGAAAAACTCGGATTTTCCAGGTGTCGCCTTTCCCTTGCCGTCCCGCGAGGGGCAACTTATAATGGAGTAGAGACTCTGAATAATAAAAAAATTGCCACCTCTTTTCCCAATACCGTACGAAGGTATTTTAAAGAAAAGGGTTATTCCGCCGAAATCCACGTGATCAACGGATCGGTTGAAATCGCACCCAATATCGGTTTGGCTGATGGGATTGCGGATCTGGTTTCCAGTGGGAGCACCCTGTTTCAGAACAACCTCAAAGAGGTGGAAGTCATTTTGGAGAGTCAGGCGGTTTTAGCTGTATCTCCACATATTTCAGAAAAGCGGGCGGAGGTGCTCAATAAGCTTCGCTTCCGGATACAAGCTGTTCTGCGGGCCCGGAGTTACAAGTACATCCTTATGAATATCCCCAACGAAAAATTAGAATCTATCATTGAACTTTTGCCGGGTATGAAGAGTCCGACCGTTTTACCCCTTGCTATTGAGGGATGGAGCTCCATTCACACGGTCATTCAGGAGGAGCAATTCTGGAGGGTGATTGATGAACTTAAAGAACGGGGAGCCGAAGGAATTTTGGTCAGTCCCATTGAAAAAATGATTCTCTAATGGAAGATATTATTGGTATCATACTGAATCCGGCTCAAAAAGAATGGGATAACATTCTGAAGCGTCCCAGCGTTAATGCACAGGATTTGAAGCACCTTGTATGGGATGTTTTTGATGAGGTAGCCAAAAATGGAGACGGAGCACTAAAGGAATACACCAGAAAATTTGATCAGGTGTCCCTTGAGGAGCTCCAGGTATCCGAATCAGAATTTTTGGAAGCTGAGGCCATGACTCCAGATGACCTCAAAGAAGCCATTAAGCTGGCATCGGACAACATTGGCCAATTCCACGCATCTCAAAAGGTAGAACCAGAAAAAGTTTCAACCGCTCGCGGCGTCTTGTGCTGGCAGGAAAAACGTCCCATAGAGCGCGTTGGTCTGTACATCCCGGGGGGTACGGCGCCTTTATTCTCGACGGTGTTAATGCTGGCCATACCAGCACAAATTGCCGGATGTAAGGAAATCGTTCTCTGTTCGCCTCCGGATAAACAAGGCAAAGTTGCCCCCGCTATTCTATATGCTGCCCGGTTATGTGGGGTCACCCAG
>JAJUIC010000110.1 GCA_029265595.1 Flavobacteriaceae bacterium | reverse complement strand
TTTTGGTTTTCAATAAGCTCGATAGTTATACGGATGAGGAGCTGGCGGAATTAAAATACCTGGCTGCGCTTTACCGGGAGATTGGATATGAGTGTTTTGGAATCTCCGCCCTGGAAGGCACTGGGGTGGCCAGGATTAAAGATAAAATGCGGGATAAAACAAGTCTTGTTTCCGGTCATAGCGGAACGGGAAAGTCAACCCTGATTAATGCCATTGAACCAGGCCTGGATCTGAGAACCTCTGAAATATCCCTGCAGCACCGCCAGGGACAACATACCACCACATTTGCCCAGATGTACGACCTGAGTTTTGGGGCCCGAATCATCGACACCCCCGGAATCAAAGGTTTTGGAGTAGTGGATATGGAGCGGGAAGAGCTGGGGGATTACTTCCCGGAGTTTTTCGAGCGAAAGCAAGACTGTAAATTTCACAATTGTCTTCATTTGGATGAACCTCAGTGTGCTGTTAAAGAGGCTCTGGAGGCGGAGGAGATTGCCTGGTCACGTTATCGAAGTTACCTGCAGATTCTGGAAGGAGAAGATGACCAGAACTACAGAACGGATATTTACGCAAAAGAATGAGAATAGTTATACAACGAGTTTCTGAGGCTTCAGTAACCATAGATGGAAGGGTAAAATCAGCTATAAAAAAGGGCCTTTTAATACTGTTGGGAATTGAGGACCAGGACGATGAGCAGGATATTGACTGGTTGTGTGGAAAGATCGCGAAGCTCCGGATCTTTAATGATGAGAATGGCGTTATGAACCTGTCGCTTCTCGATATAGACGCTGAGGCGATTGTGGTAAGCCAGTTTACCCTGCACGCCAGTACCAAAAAAGGCAACCGGCCCAGTTACATCAAAGCGGCTTCCCCACAAGTAGCCATACCGTTGTACGAGGCTTTTGTCAGAAAGCTGGAAAAAACCCTTGGTAAACCCGTGGGAACCGGAGAATTTGGAGCCGATATGAAAGTACAGCTGCTCAATGACGGTCCGGTGACGATAATGATAGATTCTAAAAACAGGGAATAGGAAGAGGTTCTCATAAAATAAAACACCATGAATATTCAAGATGCACAAAAGGCGGTAGATGACTGGATAAAGGAGCACGGAGTTCGGTACTTCAATGAACTGACCAATATGGCTCAATTGACGGAAGAAGTGGGGGAGGTGGCCCGCATCATTGCCCGACGTTATGGCGAACAAAGTGAGAAGGAGAGCGACAAACAAAAGGATCTGGGAGAGGAACTGGCTGATGTGGTCTTTGTGGTCCTGTGTCTGGCCAATCAGACGGGAATCAACCTACAGGAGGCCTTTGATCGCAAACTGGATATCAAAACCAAAAGAGATCACGACCGTCACCAGAGTAACCAAAAGCTCCAGTAGCCCTGGCTGGGAGGATAGGCTCAGCTGACTGATATCAGTTTTCCCTTCAAATCTTTCCCTTACATTTGCCCCTTAAGCCTTACAAAATGAAATTACTGGAGAAATTCAAACATAAAACCTTCTGGGTGGAAGCCGCTAAACTGGCTGCCGTATTTTTTGTGCTATTTGTACTGATCTCCATGATCTTTGCCAATGCCGGTGCTTTTTTCTCAGGAGACTTTAAAACTGTAATCGATGCGCAATGGGGAGACGGAAGATGGCGCTCCGACATCCCCCTGAAGCTTGCCATTACCATTGTCTATTCCATTTATATGACCAGCCGCCGCTGGAACCTCAAGAAAACCTGACATGAACCTTCAGCTTAACCCTAGCAAACAGAAGTTATCCGCCAGTATCAGTATCACCGGATCGAAAAGTGAAAGTAACCGACTGCTGATACTGCAGGCTCTTTATCCGCAGATTCGTATTTTGAACCTCTCCAATAGTGATGATACCAGGTTGCTGCAAGCGGCTCTGAGTTCTGATGAGCCGGTCATCGACATTCATCATGCAGGTACTGCCATGCGATTTCTGACGGCATATTTTGCCTCCAGAGAAGGGAAGGAAGTCACCCTTACCGGCAGTGAGCGGATGCAGGAGCGGCCCATTGAACTCCTGGTGAATGCTCTAAGGGATTTAGGCGCTGATATTACTTACACCAGGAACAAGGGGTACCCACCGCTTTTGGTAAAAGGAAAAAGGCTGACTAAAAACAAAGTGCGGCTCCAGGCCAATGTCAGCAGCCAGTATATTTCTGCCATGATGCTCATTGCTCCATCGCTTCCAGGTGGACTGGAAATCGAACTACAGGGAATGCACACCTCTACTCCCTATATTCGCATGACCCTGGCACTGATGCAGGCAGCCGGGTTTAAGGGCAGTTTTCAGGGGAATTTTATCAGGATTGCGCATCAGGATCAGATCGATCCCGTGACCCTGCAGGTGGAGAGCGACTGGAGTTCGGCCTCTTATTTCTACAGCCTGGTAGCCCTGAGCCAGGAGGCAGAGGTGACCCTGGACACCTATCGCAGGGAAAGCTACCAGGGAGATGCCGTTTTGGCCCGGTTATATCTGGAAATGGGAGTGGAAACCGCTTTTGAAAAGGATCAAATTATTCTTACCAAACGTTCCGGACGCCGGCCCCGATCGGTGAATTTTCATCTGGTGGACGCTCCGGACATCGCCCAGACCATTGCCGTTACCTGTCTTGGACTGGGGATTCGGTGTGAAATGACGGGGCTGCATACCCTGAAGATCAAGGAAACAGACCGGCTCTTTGCTTTGAAGACGGAATTGGAGCGACTGGGAGCCCAGGTAGAAATAACCCATGACAGTTTACTAATGATTCCGACCGACCGGATTAAGGAAAACGTGCTAATCAGAACCTATAATGACCACCGGATGGCTATGGCTTTCGCACCACTGGTGATGAAGGTGCCTATTGTGATAGAGGACGCCGATGTGGTGAGCAAATCCTATCCGGAATTTTGGAAGGATCTTGACAAAATATTGAAGTAGCTATGGCCTTTTCGGGTTAAAACTTTACCCCGCCTGGTAAAGCATCTACAAGGTTTCCTGGCAGGCCTTTTGCCTGCCAGTTCCCAAAGAATTTTAATCAAACAATTTCAGCAGGGCCTTGGTGTCCAGTGACTTCAAAATGCTTTCATCAGTCGGAATCAGGTCCGAGGCAAGCTGCTGCTTCTCGACCTGCATACTGATTATTTTTTCTTCCACGGTGTCCTTACAGATCATCCGGTAAGCCATCACATGCTTGTCCTGTCCAATTCGGTAGCAGCGATCAATAGCCTGAGATTCCACGGCCGGATTCCACCAGGGATCAACCAGGAAAACATAGTCCCCGGCTGTCAGGTTCAGACCCGATCCTCCTGCCTTGAGACTCAAAAGAAACACCCGGGTCTGGCTATCCTCCTGAAAATTTTGAACTGCTGTTCGCCTTGCTGCTTCGGAGGTCTGACCGTCAAGATAGGAGTACTGGATGCCTGCATCATTCATCGCCTCCCGGATTTGTTTGAGCATCCCTGTAAACTGGGAGAATATCAAAATCTTATGGTATTCTACCTTCTCTAACACTTGCTGCATGAGCGCATCCATTTTAGCCGATCCGCCTTTATAATCCTCCTGACCCGGGATCAGTTGCGGATGGTCGCAAATCTGGCGCAGTCGCATCAGGCCTTCCAGCACCTTGAGTTTTGACCCTTTGGCTCCATCTATGGCAGTCTGCTCCTCCAGCTCTCCTTTGTAAAATTTCCGTAGCTTGTCATACAATTTTCGCTGCTGAGATTCCATTTCGCAGTATAGAATCATTTCCGTCTTTTCGGGGAGGTCCTTAGCTACTTTCTCTTTGGTCCTTCTAAGAATGAAGGGCTTAATGGCTGTCTGCAGGGCGTCTAATCTCAGGCTTTTGTCACCTGGGCCTCTTTCCAGAAATATTTTTCTAAAATTACGCTCGGTACCAAAGAATCCTGGATTGACAAAATTCATCAGTGCGTACAGGTCCATTATACTGTTCTCAATAGGAGTGCCGGTAAGTGCCAGGCGGAACCGGGAATTAATTAGGTTTAGAGCCTGATATCGCTCGGTATCAGCATTCTTAATGGCCTGTGCCTCATCGCAAATCATGTACTCAAAACCTGATTTTCCAAAAAAGTCGATATCCCATTTAATGGTGTCGTAAGTTGTGATAATCAGATCGTGCTGATGGATTTTCTTTTGCAGTTTCTTTCTATTGGTTCCATAATACCTGCATATTTTCAGATCCGGAGTGAAACGGGCAGCCTGTTCTTCCCAGTTATACAAAAGCGTTTTGGGAGCTACAAGAAGGCTTGTCTTTTTACCTGTGATTTCTTTCAGGTCCAAAAGCAGGGTCAATACCTGCAGGGTTTTCCCCAGTCCCATATCGTCGGCAAGTATCCCGCCCCATTCTTCTTCCTGTAGGGCCTTCATCCATTCAAAACCGGCTTTCTGGTAGGATCGCAATTCGGCATTGACCTTTGGCAACTTTATGTTTTTAGTGGCAGCCGGGTTCTCCAGCCTCTTTCTTTTCCTACTGATCCATTGCTTGAAATCTTTTGGAGCATTTTCTCCGTACAATTTATCCAGCATAGGATAATGAGCTTTGGAAAGAACCAGTTTATGATTTGTTCCCTGACCTACCGAGAGCATCCCTCTGAGTTTATCCTGCCACGCAGAAGGGATGATACCCTTTTTCCCATTTTTGATTTTTACAATTCCCTTGTCCTTTATCACTGCTTTACGAAGCTGCTCGAGCTGAACCACCTGGTCTCCGAATTTCACCTCCAAACCAATGTCAAACCAGCCTTTTTCCGACGTCACCTCCAACTTGATATCGGGGCCATAGGGCAGGTACTCGAAGTTTTCCAGGCTGTCTACTCCTTCCAGGTCGATACCCGATGCTTTCAATTTTGAGAAGGCCTCTAAAAACCAATTTTCGTCCCAGAAATCCGCTACCCTGAGCTCCAGTTGCTCCCGTTGTGCCTGGCTTTGAAAATTTTGATGTAAGCCCAGGAGGAGTTTTCTTATGGCATTTTCTTCCTTTTTATTTCTGACCTGAACGGTCCGATGTTGGCCTTCATGTAGAAGCCACTGGGTTCCATTGGACAACACGTTCACAGGCTGCTCCCTTTCATGGTATTTTAAATAAGGGGTGAAAAAGATACGGTTCCCCTCTTGTGAAATATGGATCCACTTTTTTTCGGGTTGAAGGGTTGTTTTGTGGATTTCCAAACCTGTTTTGGATTTAAATCTGAAGTGCACCGGATAATGTGTGCACAGCTCAGGCAAAACCTCCTCAAGGAATTCACGGGCAAATGTGTTGTGTATGGTGAAATTTTTCGAAGGATCGATCCAGTTCCAGACCCTGATGTCGCGAGGGGAAGAGGCAGCATAAGTCACTCTTTCCTCTTTGCCGGGTTGAAAAAATATCGGAAAGGATGAGGGAAAGCTACGTTCTATTTTTTCCCGTTTTCCCTTGTGGAGCATAAAAGTTTTGAGATGCATACGATCTTTTGCTTCTATGAGTTGGAAGACGGGTTGGAAGGGTGTATTGGAAATGTTTATCTGGTACATATAGGACTTCCTGGGCTTCTCGCGAAATTGCCTTTTATTGTACACCATATAAAAATAAACATAGGGTTCTTGCTTTAATAATTCAATGGCCTTTTCCCATAGCGCCCAGGTGGGTGCTGGTAGTATTCGATCCTCCTTATCGGGTTCGACAGAAAGGTCTTCTTTATCACCCTGTTCTAACCCACTGAGCTCTTCAATTCTCTCCGAGATTTTCAACAGCTTAAGTTGATTATCACTCAGTTGTGGTAATAGCTGGTTTATTTCTTCGCTCTTGAAAGTGGAGAATGTCCTGATGTTTTCCTTATTCAGTGTTGGCTTACCTAAAAACGGTTTTATGATCTGGACTTCTTTGTGATGTTTAAGATCAGGAATGCTGAAACCAAGAACTTCGTCTTTTAAAACGGGGATTTTCCTGTGCCGGATGGCATTTTTATACCCTTTTATTTCTGAGGGAAGAAAAATACGTCCGATGTTTTCCTCTGCTTCAGCGATTTTTCCGAGGTAATACTTTTTTAGCCCCCATATAAAGTCCTGGGGGTTCTCTTTTACCACCTGGTAAAGATCACTGGTGTAATAGTCATATAACTGATTTAGGATCCCTCTTTCTTCCAGATTTTCCAAAACATGGAATTCATCCGCGGACAGATGTACGGGGGATTTTACGGCTGAGTCCTGGGTTCTTACAATGGTCAGTTTCCGGGGATCTATGATTATGGTTATTTCTTTTTGGTGTGACCGCCTAAAAAGGGAGGTGAAAATTGTGATTGATTCAGAGGACTTTTTAAAATCAAGCAACCAATCCAGCCTGCCTGTTCTTCGTGCTGAAGGATCCCAAATGAGAGATTCAAGCTGGTCAATATTGATCTGATATGTTCCCTGAGAGATGAATGGGGTTTCAAAATTGAAGTGGTCAATGTCTTGTGCCATGATGAAGTTGGTGTATTTGGGTTTGTATTGTTCGAATGAGTGGGTATAGGAGGCCCACCTTAAAATAAAGTATATCCTTCCGATACCGTGGTTGCTACAGGCGCAACAATAGCGATGGCTTTAGAGGAATTGCCTATGGGCGCAATAATTCAGGCCCTATTTAAAAACCGGGTTTGAGCGCCAGTTGATGGCGCATAAATTTATACCTGGAATTTTCCCAGAAACATTTACTAACTCTGAATCG
>JAJUIC010000007.1 GCA_029265595.1 Flavobacteriaceae bacterium | reverse complement strand
GGAGGATTCAAATCCTTTTCTTTTCCACCAGACCCAAAAGCCTCCCACCAGCGTTCCAAAAATAATTATGTAACCAGCATTCAGACTCTGGAACACGGCTGCCGGAATTTCTTTGAGATTCTCCCATCCGACATAGCGATCAACTTTAACATCGGTGTAAAGGTTCATCAGTCCTCCGGCCTGCTCAAAAGCTCCCCAAAACACTATCACAATCAGGAATGAAATGAGCAGAACCACCACGCGGTCCTTCTCTATTTTTGTCAGTGGGCGCTTGGCTGCGGCCTTTTCAGCCGCAGAAACCTTTTCACCACCTGAAAACTCTCCCACTCCTCTTAAATATTTCTGACCCCAAACAAATACAAGTTGTCCTATCAGCATCCCAATACCGGCCAATCCAAATCCGTAGTGCCAGCCATAGTAATGGGCTACCAGGCCAACGGTTAAGCTGGACATGAAGGCGCCGATGTTGATACCGATATAAAAGATGGTAAATCCGCTATCTCTTCTGATATCCCCTTCTTTATAAAGGCCACCCACCATAGTTGAAATATTCGGCTTCAAACCTCCTACCCCAAGGATAATGAGAATCAAACCGGTGAAGAAAGCCCAGTCCTGTGGAACAGCCAGTATCCCGTGACCGGCTACAAGCAGCATCCCGCCCCAGAAAACCGTTCTCTTCTGGCCCAAAAATTTATCAGCGATCCATCCTCCGGGGATAGAAGCCACATAGACCAACATGGTATACCACCCATAAAGGGCAATGGCGTCCTTGCCTGACCAACCCATCCCGGGATCTACTGCAGAAGCAGAAGCTGTCATATACAGTACCAGCAGGGCACGCATTCCGTAGTAGGAGAAGCGTTCCCACATCTCGGTAAAAAATAATATAAATAAGCCTACCGGGTGCCCGAACAGTTCCTTCCTATTCTGGACAGTTGCAACATTTGCCATTTATTCTCAATTAGGTATTATAATTTTTCTTTTATGAAGTTGGTCATCAGCGTGTACAGATGCAGACGCGTATTTCCACCATAAATTCCGTGATTTTTATCTGGATAGATGGCCCAGTCGAATTGCTTGTTGGCCTGCACCAGCGCCTCAATCATGCGCATGGTGTTCTGGACATGCACATTGTCATCCGCAGTACCATGGATTAACAAGTAATCTCCTTTAAGTTTTTCCACGTGATTAATCGGAGAATTATCATCATATCCGGAAGGATTCTCCTGTGGCGTTTTCATATATCGCTCGGTGTAGATCGTATCATAGAACCTCCAGCTGGTTACCGGTGCTACTGCGATGGCCATACTAAAGACATCGTTCCCTTTCAGAAGGGCATTGCTGGACATAAAACCACCATAGCTCCATCCCCAGATTCCGATTCGATCTTCATCAATATAATCTCGCTGTCCCAGTAACCGGGCTGCCTCAATCTGGTCCTCCACTTCATATTTTCCCAGCTCCAGTTGCGTCACTTTTTTGAACTCGGCTCCTTTATATCCCGTCCCACGACCGTCAACCGTAACGATGATATAACCTTCGTTGGCCAGTAACTGATACCAGTAATCATTGGTACTGAAAAAGGTGTTGGACACGGACTGGGATCCAGGACCTGAGTACTGGAACATAAAGAGTGGATACTTTTTATTGGGATCAAAATCATTTGGTTTGATCATCCACATGTTCAGATCATTCCCGTTGACGTGAATCGTACTGAATTCTTTGGGGGAAAAATTGTAAGGCTCAAGGGTTTCCAGTAATTCATTATTGTCCAGTATATCCCTTACGAGTTTTCCGTTGCTTGCCTGATGCAGCGTGTACTGGGTTGGAGTAGTGGCACTGGTGTAGGCGTTAATGAAGTACGTAAAATCAGCACTAAAATCCGCGGAATTGGTACCCGTTTTCTCTGTCAATTGTCTTTTGCCTCTCCCGTTGGTACGGATCGAATATACATCTCTGTTGATACTACCATTCTCAGTACTCTGATAAAAGATTCTTTTGGAATCCTCGTCATATCCGTAGTACCGGGTTACTTCCCAGTTTCCTTGCGTGACTTGATTTCTGAGTCGACCATTGGAATCGTATAAATAGATATGGTTCCACCCGTCCTGTTCACTGGTCCAGATAAAACTGTTGTCCGCCAGGAAAGTCAGATCAAAAGTAACATCCACGTAAGCATCATCGGTTTCATTCAAAACCACCTCAGCCGTGTTGGTATCAGCATCGACAAAAATAAGTTTTAGGTCATTCTGATGCCTGTTAAGGGTCTGAACACTGAGAATGTTGTTCTTATTGGTCCATTCCAGTCTCGGAATGTACTCGTAATCTGGCAGATCCACTTCTACGGTCTTGCCGCTGGCCAGATCATGAAGGTGAAGTGTCACAACAGAATTCTCCTCCCCTGCTTTGGGATATTTGAATACCGTTTGCGTTTGATATAGGTCCTGACCGTACACATCCATGGAAAACTCAGGTACCTGGCGCTCGTCGAACCGCAAAAAAGCCAGGCGTTTTCCGTCCCTGCTCCAATCAAAAGCCCGGACAATAGAAAATTCTTCTTCATATACCCAGTCGGTGTGACCGTTAATAATTTCATTCACCACCCCATCGTGCGTAATCTGCGAAAGCTCACCAGAAACCAAATCCTTCACGTAGATATTATTCTCAAACACGTAAGCTACCTGATTGTTATCCGGAGAAAGCCTTGGTTGCTGAATCCTGTTTTCGCTTATTTTCTGTACTTCCTTTGTTTCTACATCGTAAATGAAATAAACTCCTCGTCGCGATCTTCTGAAAATCGGTTCTACCTCAGTGGCCAGAATAATCTTCTTCTCGTTTTCACTGATGTCAAAAGAAGAAAATGCAGGAACACCCTGTAAATCCTTGCTGTCGACCAGAGTACCGGTTTGTTCTCCCGTACGGTAGGAATATACATCAATGGAACTACTGCGATTCTGCCGGTCGAAATTTAGCACCACATACTGCTCTCCATTTTTCAGGGATTGCAACGCCTCCAGGCGTTTCTGACTAAAAGTTCCGTCGTAAATTTCTTCGAGAGTAACTTCTTTGTGCTGGGCAACAAGAGTGGTTCCAGCAAACAACAAAAAGGCCAAAAGCCTGAGTTTCATTTTCATAATTAACGCATCGAATTTTCGCTTGCCAAGTTTACTAAAATTTCCGCTAACGGGACCGCTCGATCTTGTTAAATCCTAATAAGTTGTTAAAGAAACAATTATTACTGGCCCCAGGGCTGATGCCGCCAGGTCGAACTTTGGACTCTCTCCAAAACACTTTAAAGGATCAAGTCCTCATAAGGCAGAATTGTGCGGTAACCTTTGTCTACAAAATATTGCATCAATTCTGGAAAACCGGTAACAAGCATAAAATCTCCTCCCCAGGCACCCAGACTCTTGATGGCACCCGGATAATCCGGAAAACGCTCCGATTTTATTGTCGGAAGGTTCAAGATACCGCTCATGACAGTTTCATGGGCATGGACCAGTAATTCAAACTCCTTTAGATCATCACAGGCAATCATCTCCCGGGTGATCTGATCCACCTCTTCAATTGCAGAAGCAATGCGCTGGGGAGATTGCTTTCGAAAGTGGGCAATGGCCTGGCGGCTGTCCTGCTTTTTGTTCTGATGGATTAAAAAGATTTCGTCTTTAAACTCAGGATTAAAAGCGGCTGGCACAACGGTCCTTTTATCACCTTCCCGTTTATATAAAATGGGATAGTTATACTGGGCGCAGGCTATGTCATAGCCACTTCCTCCAAAGGATTGTTCCAGAAGATCGTACGGGTCAATTTCAAACCAACTGGCTAAATTATTGATAAAAGTAGAAGAACTTCCCAGGCCCCAGTTCCGCGGAAATTCCAGATAAGCAAGTACCTCAAACCCATGACCATTGCTTAAAACCTTGGGGTTTTTTTGATGAGCATAATTCAGAAGGTGCTCAAGCCGGGCGGCCGTAGGTTCCTCCCTTTTAGGCAAACGCCCAAAGACATAATCACGTTGTAGTTCTAATCGATCCCCCTTCCAATCGAAAAGGACTTGTAACCAGTGGCGATTCTTGTGGTCAAAACTCACCCATTCTAGTTCCCTTTGAGGCGCCGGAGTCACCCTAAGCGATTGCCCAAATTTTGTTGGAAGAGCCAAAGCGGTAGCTCCTTCGAGTACAAGATACTCCCCTGTTAAAAGAAGTTTACCATTGCTGTAATATTTCATGCTTTCCGGATTTTCTCGAGTTCTGCACCCACAGCACTATAGGTCAAGGTCTTATCTCTGAAGAAATCCACCAGTTGCTCCTTTTCAGCTATCGAGGCTTCCAATTGATTCAAGATATTCAATAGGTGCATTTTCATATGACCTTTCTGTATTCCTGTAGTAATTAGGGAGCTGACTGCTGCGAAATTTTGTGCCAGACCGGTGACGGCCACAATTTTCATCAGCTGCTCGGCCGACGGCTTCTGAAGAATATCCAGCGCAACCCGGGATAACGGGTGCAGCCGTGTTAATCCTCCTACTGTTCCTAGTGCCAGGGGAATTTCCATCCAGAATCGAAATACGCCCTTTTCGACCTCGGCATGCGTGAGGCTGGTATAGGTTCCATCTTTAGCGGCATAGGCATGAATTCCTGCCTCGACAGCCCGAAAATCATTTCCCGTAGCAATGACAACCGCATCGATTCCATTCATTGCTCCTTTATTGTGTGTCACCGCACGATAAGGCTCCACCTTGGCAATTTCTATGGCTCGAAGAAACTTCCTGGAGAATTCCTCACCCGACATTTCACTGCTGGCCATATCCTCAACAGGACAGGACACTTCCACCCGCACCAGGCACTGCGGAACGTAATTGGAAAGAATGCTCATAATGATCTCCAGATCCCGCTCCTCCTTATTAAAGTCCGCAAATTTCAGAGCTTCCTCTTTAAAGGTCTTTGCGAATCTTTCCAAACAGGAATTGATGAAATTGGCGCCCATGGAATCTCGGGTATCAAAAGTGCCATGCAACTGATAATAGTGCTCCAGTTCGTGGTTTTTATCCCGTAATTCTATATCCAGTACTCCCCCTCCGCGCTTTTCCATATTGCGGGTGATGTCAGCCACCGACGCGATTAAACGGGGTTTTGTTCGCTGAAAAAAAGACTGAAGTTTAGCAGGATCTCCTTTATACGAAAAATGAACCTGCCCAACTTTTCTGGTATTGATCACTTCGGCCTGAAATCCACCCCTGGTGCCCCAAAATTTTGCAGCCTTACTGGCAGCAGCAACTACGGAACTTTCTTCGGTTACCATCGGGATGGCATATCGCTGTCCATTGATCAGGAAATTCGGCGCAATTCCAAAGGGCAGGTAAAAATTGGAAAGGGTATTTTCGGTAAATTCTTCATGCAGCCGCTGAAGCTTTGCATCAGGATTCCAGTACTGACGGAGGATCCTGGAAGCCTCCTCTGACTGCTGCAGGTATGTTCTGTTGAGCCACTCGATTTTCTCCTCCTTACTAAGCCGGGAAAATCCTGAAATTGGATCAGTCATCTTCTAATTATTTGAAATCTCAAAGATACAATAGTTTAGGAAAAGCCTTTTAAGGGTTAGGACGCACCGCGGGAGCTTTTGTTCCCATTCAGGCATTAAAAAACCGCCTTCCAGTGAAAGCGGTTTCTTGGTAAATGTCCTTGTACAATTATCTCCTAGTAGAACTGTGCTCTTCGGTCTTCGATTTCCGCAATATCCTTAAGTGCTTCGAAAACGCCCTGTTCTACATTGTTTCTTCTTCGGGCTGTTTCACGAATGGCATAGGTGCCATAGCTATCCAGAGCTTCCGCCGGCCGCTTCTGCTGCACCTCAATAACATACACCCCGTTATTTCCCGAAAGCGGCTCACTGATCTGCCCGGCTTCCATTCCGAAAGCAGCGCCTACCACAGCGGGTTCTCTTCCTGCTCCAGGCAAGGTCGGGCTCTGTCTGCTGACTGCTGAAGCCTGCTGCACTTCCACTGAAGCACCTGAAGCGATTTCAGCCAGCGTGTTTCCGCTGATTCTGCTTTTAATAATTTCTGCTTTTTTCTGATTCTCAAGAATAGGAGTCACCACAGAAGAAGCGGATTCCACAGTTTGAAGACCTTCAGGATTCTTGGCCGTCACCTGTGCAATGACATACCCGTCACGGATCTCAAATCTTCGAATATCCCCTTCCTTCACCTGGTCCTCAAAGGCCCATTGAACAATGGATCGCTGCGCCCCCAAACCGGGAATTCGCTCGTCCAGCACTCCAATTCCTTTAACCGGGCGAAGGGATACATCAAATTCCTTAGCGACATCTACCAGATTTCCTTCTCGAGCTGCTATTTCGAACTTGGTAACTTCTGCAAACAGATTGTTTCGCGATTCATTAGAAGGCTCCACTGCTCGTACAATGGTGGCGAGTTTTACAGCCTTCTGAGGTTGTGTTTGCTGCTGAATGTCAATTACGTGATACCCGAACTGACTTTCCACTACTCCTACGTCACCCTGGTCATTATTAAAAACGAAGTCGTTAAAGGCGGGCACCATATCCCCTGGGGAGAACCATCCGAGTTCCCCTCCGTTTTCATTGTTGGACTGATCGGCAGACAACTGGGCTGCAAGATTTTCAAACTCTCCTTTATCGCGACGAACCACCTGAGCTACACTATCGGCAAGGGCTTGCGCCTCTGCCTTGGTACGCTCAATCCCCTGGGCAATCTGGGTCCCCTGATAGGTGATAAGAATATGCCGGGCTTGTGCCGAATCAGGAATTTGCGCCGTTTCCAGCATTCTGCTCAGCATCCAGGAATTATTTTGTCTGAACGGCCCGTAGGTTTCTCCTACTTCCAGATTAAACAGCGCCTCGGCGTGCTCCTCGGGAAGTTGGTCCTGGAAATAATAACGATCCACATGAGGCTGATCCGAGTGGTCATTAACAAACAATTCCACCTCCTCAACATCTGCAAAACCGGGTACAGTATCGTTCTGCTCGGTCACTGGATTAAATTCAACCCGGTCATCAAGAAGGGCTGCTACCGCATCTCTGATTTCCGCATCGTCCTCTTCAGTGGCCTCTTCCGGGAAATGCACATACTGTATATCTCTGGTTGCCTCTGTCTGAAAACGCGCAGGATGCTTTTTGATATAGGCCTCTATCTCACTCTTTGAAACTTCCACTTCCTCTGATGGCACTGAGGAATACGGAATCTGAACGAAACTCAGATCCACTTTATCACCCGATTTTCTGTAGGCAATTTCACCTTCAGAAAGGGACGCATTGAGTCCGGCGCGAACAAGATCAAAATAGATTTGCTCCCGTGCGGATTCTCCCAGGGAATTCTCAAAATCCAGCCACTGCTGATAAGCCACTGGAGAAGTAGCCTGAAGTGTGGCTACATACTCACGCAGACGCGCTTCATCAAACATACCGGCTTCATTGGTGAAATTAGGGTTGTTCCCCAACTCCCTTGCAAGAACGTTTCTGATTTGGGCATTTTCCACCCGAATCCCCAGCTCGTCCATTTCATCTTGTAAAATCACCTGGCGTAGGGTCATGTCCCATACCAGGTTTACGGCCATAGTGGTTCCGGCGTCCGGACCAAGATTCCTCTGGTAGGCTTCCACTTGCATTGCAAATTGCTCCCGACTGATATCCTCTCCGTTCACCTTCGCAATAATGCCTTGCTCTTTTTGTGTAGTAGCTCCCCCATTCCGAATTACATCCGCCAGGACAAACGAAAACAAGGCCAGAGCGATGATGATAATAAGGAAAACCGAACGTTCCCTAATCTTATTTAATACTGCCATTTTAAAATACCATTTTCTACAATATAGGGGGCGAAAATAACGTTTTTGGTCTTATTAAAAAACTTCTTTTTTGCAAATTATTAACCTCTCCGGAAAAAGCAACCGAAATACCTTTGGCACTTTGGGTGCTTTAGGAATTTAAAATTCCAGATTCTCTGATTTGCGGACGATGGTTCTCACCACATCATCCAGTTCTGTAGCGGCCTTCTTCAGGTTTTTCCAGTCGCTGGATTGCAGGCTGCACTCATTGGAAACCTGTTCGATGTACTCAATTAATCCAAGGAGCCTGGAAAGAGGTGCCCTAACTAGATGAGATTGGCTCCATGCAATATCTCGAAGCAGGGTATTCTGATGCTGAATCTGGTCATAGGCTTTTTTAGATTCGGTAACGTCCATGGTCGCGCCCACTACCCGAGTGGCTTTCCCAGAGGCCTTGCGTGATATCCAGGCACGGTCTATGACGTGTTTGTAGGTTCCATCAGCTGCCCTGACCTGGTAATTTTCCAGCCATTGATTGGTCTGCGGGTCTTCAATGGCGCCCATCAGTGAGGCTTCCACCTGCCTCCGATCATCAGGATGAACTCTGGATATCCAAAAGTCGACGGTATCGGCTTCACCCTCCTGATAACCATAAACAGCAGGGAAAGCGGCATTCCGAATTATTTCACCGGTTTGCAGATCCCAGTCCCAGATCATTTCGTTGGCAGCCTTCATTGCCATGTTGTAACGTTCGTTGGCAATCTGAAGGGCCTGCTTCTGTTCAATCATTTGCGTCACATCTCTCATTGCCCCTACAATTCGAACAGCTTTTCCTTCCTTATTTCGAATAATAAACCCGTGGTCCACCACATAGGCATACGCGCCGTCCCGGGTCCGGATTCGATAATTATTCTCTACGAAACTGGCCTCGGGATCCTGCAGGTGGCGCTCCAAAAGTTCCATGGCTCGCTCCTTATCATCGGGGTGAATCCGTTTGTGCCAGAAGAATTTCTTCTCCACTTCCTCCGGGGAATACCCATAGAGGTCCCGGGTATTCTGATAGAACCGCAGCCGGACATCGCTCTCTAAATCCCAGTCGTATATCAAATCCCGGGTTGCCCGCACCGCCAGGGCATAGCGTTCATGAAGCTGCCGGATTTCCCGTTCCTGCTTTAAAAAATGTGTGACATCCCGGAGGTTGAAAAGAAAACCCTGAACCTTATTGTCCACTATCAAATGGGTAGCCTTAGCCTCCATCCACCGCCAATTTCCCTTCGTGCTAAGCAGGCGAATAGGTGGCACCTCCAGCTGCTGATGCTTCAATAAGTAGTCCAGGGACACCTCCAGGGTTTCGATATCATCTGGATGCACCATATTTAGGACATCCTTCCCAACAAAATCCTGCGGTTCCCTCCCCAGTACACTTAAGGATCCGGAACTGACATAATCCAATTTCCGCTCTGCATCTAAAATCCAGATTAGGTCCGAAGACTTGTTGATTAAGGGTTCCAGCCGTTTGAGCGGCTCCAGCAAATGCTCTTCCAGAGCCTGTGTCCCAGAAGCAGGATCCGTTACTACCTCTTTGACCTCCTTTATCAAAATGAGAACGGCGGTGGTTCTTCCCCGGGCATCCGCAATGGGAGAGGTTTCCAGGCTCCACAGAGTCTGTTGGACCTCCCGGGAAATAGGTTCACGAATTTCTACAAACACCTCTTTTAATTGCTCATGTTCCGCTTTCTGAATCGATTTTTTAAGAGCTTTGCGAAGCTGCTCCCACAATCCGTCGGTCCGTAAAGAACGAAAGGTAAAAGCCTTCTTAGCCTCATCCCCGATGAAATCCTCTTTGTGTCCGTGAATTAATAGCAGAAATTGGCTGTTGAGATCGAGTATCCGGAACCGCGACCCTACAGGCTCTACCACCACAAAGGGCAGGTTCAAAGAATGTAGTATTTTTTTATACGGAGACATAATTCAATTATCTGCTATTCATACGAACTTTTCTTGCCTGGACTTTTTATTCGGGTTAGTGGGCCCTACATCAAACAATGTCGTGGCAATTAATCAGACAATTTAAAAAAATAAGAGAGATGGGGGAAGGAAATTATAGTTAAGGTGTTTGAACCAGTGTAATACCCTTATATATACCGCGGATGAGACGTCCTTGGCGTACCCACATTTGAAACAGCCATGGTCAACATCCAACTCCAACTCCTGCTACTTCAAAACAGCAGAGGAAACTTGAAGGAACCGATCTTCATCAACAGGAACAAGGGATAAGAATACCCATAACGGCTTTTTTGTTGGTGGCAAAATTAAGCATAACCCAGCATACTGAAAATTCCATTGAGGTTAGAAATGAAGAGGTATCCAAAGACCGCTGACAGAATGATCACCACCAATAAAACGATTACATCCCGACGTCGGCTCCGACTCAGGTCTTTTTCTTGAATCATTTCATCCTCTTTTTGATGTTCTATTTCAGTACGTCCATTCATTCCATTGGGCATTCAAGCGATTATCGTGTTGAGATAAGCAACATGTTTGCCAAATTTGAACTGGGCGATATTAAAAACCTCTTAATCCGGTCCCTACAAGAATGTAGCTTCTTTTAAAAGTTTATTTAACAGCTTCTTCTTCCTTCTCACAACCTTCTTCACCACATCCCTAGCCATGTCCCGGCAGATAAATTAAAAGGAGTAGGGATTAAATTTAATATCTTTACCTTCTAAAATGAGCCCGGTGCACCTATGTTTGAAGTCCTTCATCAGAAAGTAAAAGAAACCATCGCAATTACCGATGAAGAATTCGAAGTTGCGAAAACCTTGTTTCTTCCCAAAAAGCTTCGAAAAAAACGGTATTTACTTCAGGATGGGGATCCCTGCAAATACACCGTTTTTGTAGAGCAGGGCCTATTGCGTAGTTATACGATTGACGATAAGGGCAATGAACATATTTTGCAGTTCTCTCTTCAGGGATGGTGGACGGCTGATCTATACAGTTTTTTGACGGGAGAGCCCTCCCCTTATAATATTCAGGCCCTGGAAGACAGTGAGCTTCTTTTAATTACACAACCTGCCTGGGACCAGTTACTGGATGAAGTTCCTGCCTTTGAACGGTATTTTAGAATCCTCATTCAAAACAACCTCATTGCCACCCAGCGTCGTTTAATGGTGACCTTCAGTGAAACAGCCGAAGAGAAGTATTTGCGGTTGCTCCGGGACCATCCGGATATCATTCAGCGGGTTCCGCAACACATGCTGGCTTCCTATATGGGAATTACCAGAGAAACCCTGAGCAGAATCCGGAGTCAGCTAAGTACCAAATCCTAAGGAAACCGATGCATTAGCCGGGATAAATCAACCAGCATATCGAAACTTTGAAATTGAAATCTTCGATTGATTTCAGGAAAGAAATTGAAGCACGAGCAGTAGAATACAACTGAAGCTAAGGGCCAATACCACTCCTGTAGTAGAGCGGACCACTATTTTCTGCTGGGCGGTATAGGGTTGGATTTCCCTTTGCTCGGGTTTTGGCTGCCTGGACATCACGGAATTCTCTTTTACTGCTTTAGGGGACAAATTAGAAAAAGAGCTGGAGTGACTAAAGAAAAATGGATGGTCAACAAGCTTTCTCGGTGAGCAACCATCTTTATCATTTCTTTTGACAGAAACTCCTACATACATTCCAAACGCATCCCACACTCATGAACCTCTTGGTTTAAGGCAAGGGTGATATTCACCACTTACCACTTGTATTTGAATATTTTTAATATATTTAGAGATTAAACCAATGAAGTAGAAAAACACCTCATTTTTAAAAGATAAAATCCTTGCACCAACCGCGTTATATTGCTCTTACCCCCTTATGGAATTCAACACCATATTAGTAGATGACGATGAGGTAGTGCTGTTCCTTCACAGGATGCTCCTGGAACGCAGCGATCTCCCTTCTCCCTTAGGCATTTTCCATAACGGAAAGGAGGCTCTTGATTTTATTTGCAAAGAACCTCCCAGTAAAGTCCCCTGCCTGGTTTTCCTTGATATCAACATGCCTGTTATGAATGGTTGGGAGTTTCTGGAAGCCGTTCAGGAGGAAGGTTTCAGGGATAAAGTTTTTGTCATTATGGTGACTTCCTCCATAAACTCTCAGGATGTTCATATGGCCTCCAAATATCCTCAGGTCATCGATTATGTTGAGAAACCGCTGCGCCGGGAATTCTTTCCTGTTTTAAAGGAAAAGATGGAGTCCTTGTGTAGGGAACATCGACCCAAGTAGTAGGGAAGGCAATTAGATCACAGGTGAAAAAGGAAATGGGCCATTCTGGCCCATTGATACTATTGGATTGCACTGGTTATAGTGCTATGTGAAGTATTATCTTTCCTTGGTCAACAGAGCATCCAGAGAGAAACGTCCTCCCCCCAGTAACAACAATACCACGTATCCCATTAGGTAAAGCAATCCCAACTCCTGCGCTGCAAATGGATCCGCAGCATGTACTATGAGGACCGCAACCAGCATGGTTATCAGAAGGGGAATACTGGCCAGCCTCGTGCCCAATCCCACAAGAATGAGAATGGAACAGAGAACTTCAGCCATAGTTGCCAAAGTAAGAGACAAACCTGACCCCAATCCCAATACGGATGGAAACTGGCTTACATCTCCGGAAAACAGCATCTGAAGTTTCGGAAGACCGTGAACAAGCATCATAGCTGCAATTCCAATTCGAAGGGCCAACAAAGCCACGTCCAGTTGAGTTTGTTTTACCTCAGTAGTCAATAATCTTGTCATTTTTCTTTTCATTTTAATACTGTTCGATTATAAGTTGCCTTGCTCCAGAACAGATTTAGATCCAATTATTTCCAAAACCTGAAATCCCGACAGGCGCAAAGTTCAGGTTGCGCCCATCGTGAGTTTCAATACGGATTATGCCTGCTTTTTGAATTCGCCGTCTACTTTAATACGTACTTTGTCGCTTAGCACCTGCTCTGGGAAATCGGGTCCAAGATTAAAATCAGATCTTTTGACCTCTCCAGTAACCTGGAATCCGGAAATAACATCACCACTTTGAGGGTTTTCAATGGTACCTCTGTACCATACATCCAATGTTACTGGCTTAGTGACACCGTGGAAAGTAAGGTCTCCCTGAACTTTGTATCTATCGGTACCAGCTTTTCTAATAGAAGTACTTTTGAACGTCATTTCAGGATACTTTTCTACTTCGAAAAAATCTGGATTTCGAAGGTGATCGTCCCGCATCTGAACCCCTGTGTTAATGGAATTCACATCGATGGTCACCTCGAATTTTGCATCGCTGAAATCTTCCTTATCCGCCACTATGGTAGCATCGAAAGAGTCAAATCCTCCCTCGATTTCAGAAATGGTTAAGTGTTCAATCCCAAAGGATACTTGAGAGTGCGCAGGATCTACTTTCCAGGTGGTCTGTGCCATTACACCAACGCTTAAGAAAGCGAACATCATTAATGATAATACTCTTTTCATGATCGTGTTTATTTAATTTGAATTACTTGTTTATTTATTTATAAAATTTTCGGTCCTTATTTCTAGTCACAGGTTCCGTCAGTGGAACAGGAGTCTCCTTTTGAAATAATCAGGCCTGGATTGTCTTTTTTGTACTCGGCGAAAGACTTTTCGATGGTTTCCAGAAATGCAGCTGCAGGTTGGGCTCCCGACACGGCATACTTGTTATTGAAGACAAAGAAAGGTACTCCCTGAACTCCGATATTTCGGGCGTCCAGTTGATCTTGCCGCACCTCATAATCGAAGGCATCGGACTCCATTACTTTCTTAACTTCCTCCTGATCCATCCCAATGGAAACTCCAATTTTAATTAGGCTCTCGATGTCATCAATATTGACGCCGTCTGTAAAATGTGCTTCAAATAATGCCTCTTCAATCTCGTTGCCCAAATCTTTAGATTTAGCCATCTGAATCAATCGGTGCGCATTAAAGGAATTGGCCAATACAGCCTTGTCAAAATCAAAAGTTAGTCCCACCTCTCTAGCCATATTAGTAGCATGACCTAGCATCTGAGTAGCCTGCTCGCGGCTGACGCCTTTGGATTGTACAAAATAATCCACTGTACTGGTCTCAGGCTGGGTCTTAAGGGAGGGATCCAGTTCAAAGCTCCTCCACACGACTTTTATTTGGTCCTTCTGAGGAAACTGTTCCAGGGCTTTTTCAAAATTCTTTTTCCCTATATAACAGAAGGGACATCGTACATCTGACCATATATTAATTTCCATAGTTTCTTTTTTTATTGATTGATAGTTATAGGTTTAATTTCAAATCCGACTGACTCAAAAATCCGGGAGACAGTTTCTACTGCCTCCTGTTGCTCTCCATGGACCTGCACCTTCACGGCAGAGGTATCCACTTTTATATAGACGAGCTTGGAAAACGGAAAGTCCTTTTGCAACCGGTCCAATTCCGCAGTGGAAAAACAACTGCCTGGATGCTCAGTGGTTTCAATACCCAATAAGATTTTCTGAGTGGAGACTTCCCTGACTTTTTTTACCAATTCTGTGCCAATATGAGCCGGATCCACAAAAGCGATAATATCCGCTTCCCAGCAGCCGTCTTTTGCACATTCCAACATTTCAACCTCAGCATGCGATTCCTGCAAATCCAGCTCCTGCGATAACTTCTCCATTCGCCCGACATCTTTCGAGATGAAGAGCAACCTGTACCCGTGCTGGGCCAGTTTCCTCATCAACTCCGTGCTAATCGCCCCGGAATCTCCTATAAATGCCATGGTTTCTTTCACTGCCATTTCCAATTAATTTTAATACTGCAAATATACACCCGAGCAAGGCCCTTTAACGGTGACCTATGCTAAGATTTTTCATTGATCTATGTCACGCAACTGGTAAGAGTGATCCAAGAGTAGAAAAGAGGTTTTTACTCCAGGATAGGCAACAACAGGTTTAGAACAATACTTCGTGATATTGCCAGACTTTGAGCAGAAAGAGAAAAAGAAAGCCCATGGCAACCACCAGTTCCATAAAGGTGGAAGCCAACAGACCAATAAAGGAACCGAAGGCAGCTTTAAGCGCCACTCCAGAGGCAGACTGGTTGGCAATCTCACCGATGAAAGCCCCTAAAAAAGAACCTACAATGATACCTCCGGGAATGGGCAGAAAAATACCGACAAGCAGACCAATAGTGGCTCCCCACATGCCGTAACGACTGCCACCAAAGTATTTGGCACCGTAAGCCGGGATAATGTATTGCAGGGCATATATCAGGATAGTAATTCCCAGAGTAACGCCCAGCACGGTGTAGTTTATAGGGACTGCAGCAGTCAAATATAATAGGAGTAGCCCGACCCAGCTCAGGGGTACCCCGGGCAAAAAGGGAACAATACTACCGGCAATTCCTACCAGCAGTAATAGCAGCGCGAGTACTAGCAGTACTATATCCATGAGCCTTTATTGAACTACGAATATAATAAATAGTAAAGAAAAATTTAACTAAATAATTAGTTCAAACTATTTATTTAGTTTATATTTGTTCTTATAGACATTTTGAATTTTTAGAGGTACCATTTAATCAAGAGCTAAAATGAAACAATTGACCAAAGCAGAAGAAGAAATCATGCAAATCCTGTGGGACCTTGAGCAGGCCAATGTAGCTGCCATTCTGGAGGAAATGCCGGATCCCAAACCCGCCTATAATACCGTTTCTACTATCGTGCGCGTATTGGAAACTAAAGGATTTGTGGATCACCGTAAAAAAGGAAAGGGGTATATCTACTTCCCGCTGGTCAAAAGAGAAACCTATAGCAACCAGAGTATCAATAAACTGGTACAGAACTATTTTAACGGCTCCTTCAAGAGCATGGTGTCTTTTTTTATGAAGAACAACCAGATGGACTCCAGGGAACTGGAAGCTATACTAAAAGAAATTGACAAAAAACAGGAGGAATGATGGTACCATATTTCATAGAGGTCGGCTTATTTCAACTCGCTTTCTTGCTAGTGTATGAGCTCCTGCTTAAAAAAGAGACTTTTTTCCAGGCCAACAGATGGTACCTGTTAATCATGCCCGTTCTGGGTTTTCTGCTACCGCTGCTGGAATTCGAAAGTCTGCAGGGACTCCTCCCTGTAGAACCTATCGCAGTACTACCGGAAGTATGGCTGGAACCAGAGGCTGCGACACCCACCCTGCAGCAGGCCAGGGCGGTGAATTGGGGGCTGCTGATCTATCTCCTGGGTGTACTTGTAAGCCTCGGCGTGCTCATTGGCAAATACCTCAGCCTCAGAAAATTGTTCAAAGGGACCTCCTTTGAAACAGGTTTCCAACCACGGATCATTCGGGTACCAGATAGTCGGGTGGCCTGCACTTTTTTGGGTACCATCCTGCTGGGAGAGAAACTTGATCAAGAAGAAAAAAACCATATTCTGCGTCACGAAATGGTCCATGTGCGGCAACGCCACAGCCTGGATCTCATCTGGTTTGAACTGCTTAAGATTCTTTGCTGGTTCAATCCCCTGATTTACCTGTTCCAGCGCCGGCTCTCTGAATTACATGAATTCATCGCCGACTCCCAGGCCGTGAAATCCGTAAGTAAGCAAGAGTATTTTCAGCAATTGCTCAACACCGCCTTTGGAACCAAAGATATTTCATTCATCAATCAATTTTTTAATCATTCATTAATCAAAAAACGAATCATTATGTTACAAAAAAAGTCAAAGGCCATTGCCAAAGCCAAGTACCTGCTACTGATCCCTCTGTTGGGAAGTATGCTGATTTATGCATCCTGTTCCACGGATGCTGACCCCGAGGTGGTGCAACCTGAAGCCGCCACTACTTCAGTAATTGAGGTGGAGAAATCCAGTTCAGCTGAAAGTGACGGGATCCCATTTGGTGTTATAGAAGATGTACCTGTTTTTCCAGGCTGTGAGGATTTAGCCTCCAATGAAGAAAAAAAAGACTGTATGGCCAAAGGTATAGAAACCATGGTGAACAGGCACTTCAATACCGATGTAGCCAAAAACGCAGGACTGACCGGATTGCATCGCATATATGTTCAATTCGAAATCACGGAAAAAGGTCAGGTCAAAATAATGGGCGCCCGCGCTCCTCACCCTGATCTGGAACAAGAAGCCATCCGTGTGGTATCAGAACTTCCTGATATGCAGCCCGGAAAACAAAAAGGTGAAAATGTAGCGGTCCTTTATAGTCTTCCCATAGTGTTAAGGGTGGCAGAATAATTTATTTAACCAACCAACTTCAGAGCATGATACAAAATATCATGCTCTTTTTTATCCGGTGCCATTAGGTAGCGGCGTTGTAGAAGGAGAATTATTTCCCTACTTTTGAAAGGTAAACCACTCCCGGTAACGACCTAATGCGGATGAAAATATTTCTACCCTTTTTCTTACTTGTGGCCGCTGTGGGCTGTAAGCAATTTGAAACTCAGCGCATTTCTTCCCAGGACATCCTCAGGGAGGAATCCCAGGAACTCAACTGGAAAGAAGTGGACCAGTACCCTGCCTTTGAAGAATGTCGCGAGTTTTTACGCGAAGAAACTGCAAAAGCCTGCTTTGGCCAAAAGATAAAAGAATATGTTTATGCCCGATTGGAAGACAAACAGCCGGTAGTCACCCGTGCCATACACGACACACTGCTACTCCATCTGATAATTGCTTATGATGGAGAGGCTCGCATTGATTCCCTGGAAGTAGATTCTTCTGTTGTGGAACAATTGCCAGAAATACAGGTATGGATTCAACAGAGTATTGACTCCCTGCCGGAAATATATCCAGCTACCAAACGCGGTATTCCGGTAACGACCAAATTCAGAATCCCCCTGGTAATCCAAACCGATTAAGATTAAGTTGGCTTAAAGCTGGTACCGGTATCCGAGGGTGATATCTATTGGAAACGAGCCATTGGACTCCAGAGTTGCAGACACCACCTCATTATATCCAAAGGTAATATATCCTTTCTGGGTCACCTGATAATCCGCTCCGATTCCCAAACTCAAAGGGGCCTGAAGCTTAAATCCTGAGTTATCTCGCATAGCGAGGAGCTGGCCATGCGCATCGATCTCCTGATACTCATCTCGTTCATACAGCAGCCGGCCCAAAGTCGCATCAAGATAAAACTGCAATCTGTTGATCTGAACAAAGCGATAGCGATAGCCCACAGATAATTGGGTAGCTGTATACCGATACCCCTCTCGCTTAAAACTTTGTTCGAGGTCTACAACCACGGAATGCCTCCAGGAGAACTGAGGATTGAACATCTCGAATTCCAGGCCGATAAGTGGAGCCAGGACATTATCCGGATTATCTGCATACACATTATTGGTAAGTCCCGTAAAAAAACCAATTCTGGAAGCAAAGACCCGTTGTGATTCCTTCTGAGTCTTCTGCTGCTGTGCATTTTCATTATAAGTTCGCACAAAAGCTCCTAAACTGGCAAGGGAGAATTCCAGATCCCCCAGAGAAGGGTTCTGATCCCGGGTGATGCGTTCCAATTCCATCTGGTACTGCGCCCTGCCATTGTGAAGGCTATCCTTGAGCTCCAACATCCTGTCTCCTCTGCGGACAAAGAACCTGGGCCTCTCGGGTCCCTCATCCCAAAAAAGACTCAGCTCACCTCGGACTTCCGCAGTCAGTTTTAAAGTATCTCCTTCTATCACAAAGATCCCCTGCCCCTGGAGCCCGCTCCAGAAAAACAGTAGGACAACCCATAAATACCTCTGAAGTCTTTTCATAACTGTGGTATTACCTTACCCTAAGGTACGAAAAACCAGATGACTACACACCCCACCATCAGCCCGTACTTCCCAAACTTTTCCTAATCTCCCCAAGCTATGTGCCAACGAAATCCATGGCTTCAGGCAGGCAATTTCTTGGGAGGTTTGAATTTCAGAACGAAATAACTACCAATAAGAGCTGGCAAACCGAAGTTCAATAGCCAGACAGCCAGCACTACTACCAGCACAACCAATTGGTCAATGCCCAGGAACGAGAAAATCCAAACGCCAAATCCCCCTTTAATCAGGGCATCAAAAATCATCAGCGTCGGAATGATCGAAGAAAGAAAATACATGGAAGCCACGGCGGCAATCAGCAAGGGGTAGGGAACAGCAATTTGGAATATCAACAGAAAATAGTAGAATTGATGGGTGAAAATGAAATACCGCACCCCTGCATAAAGAAGAACCTGCCACTTGATCTTCCGGGGTAGCCTGTTCAGGGCATTTCTTAGGCTTTGCAGAGAATACCCGTGGATTTTCCAGGTCTTTTTTCTCAAGAACCGGTACAATACAAAAGGAGCAATTGAAATGAGGATTACCCATATAAGATGATACCATTTCAGGGGAAGGGGCATGTGGTATATGAAATACACCAGCCCGATCATTCCGAAGACAAGGCTCATGAACAGCTGAAAACTATTCCCAAGAAAATTCAGAAAAAGAATTTTCTTGCGATCTCCTCTGGAGTAGTAAAGGGCTTTGGCCCCGTATTCACCAATGCGGCTGGGAGTAAAGATGGCAGCGGTGAAGGATGCCAGACTCTCCCGGGTAGAGGCAGCCAGCGAATTCGGTCGGACACTGGAACTTAAAACTTGCCATTTACGAATTTCAAAGATCCAGTTCAGAAATGTCAGAAGCAGAAGGATTCCCACATGTTCTACCGAAAAAACCTCATTGGATCGCAAGGACTCCCAAAATACAGGAAAACTCAGCTGATCATCACCCGTCACCTTCAACCCAATGAAAGTCAGGGCAGCCAATACAATGAATACCTTGAGGCTGCTATGCAGGAATTGCTTAGTTTTGTGCGATGAGCTGCTCATACAATTAGAGGCAGAAACGAATGGAACGCACTGCGGTTGGTTATCTTGCAATAATACGAAGCTTTTGAATAGTGAAAAAATCATACTTGGTGTGGATCCGGGCACAACCATAATGGGATTCGGCCTGATTAAGGTCGTGGGACAAAAAATGCAGTTTATGCAACTCAATGAGCTACAACTACATAAATACGATGATCATTATCTGAAACTCAAACTCATTTTTGAACGAACCATTGAGCTGATAGATACTTATCATCCGGATGAAATGGCTATTGAGGCTCCCTTTTTTGGCAAAAATGTGCAATCCATGTTGAAACTCGGACGGGCACAGGGTGTGGCCATGGCAGCAGGACTGAGCCGGCAGGTTCCTGTCACGGAATACTCCCCCAGAAAAATCAAACTGGCTATAACCGGTAATGGAAATTCCAGCAAAGAACAGGTTGCCAAAATGCTTCAGAGCCTCTTGGCGCTCAAGAGCCTCCCAAAAAACCTCGATTCTACAGACGGGCTGGCTGCAGCAGTCTGTCATTTTTATAATTCCGGAGGCATCCAATCGGATAAAAAATACTCCGGATGGAGCGCCTTTGTGAAAAAGAACCCCGACAAAATCGGATAAATTTCAGATAATCTCCCTCAAATGTTTTTTTGAAGGGTTTGATATACGTTTGACCGGATGCTCGAGAAGGAGCCCCTTGATTTTGTTATTCCCGTCACTCCTGGGTCATTATTATTCGGTAATTTCTTGTAAAAATCGGCAGGAATCGGCAGCCTCCTTCTTTAAGTAGAGTTCCTGCCCGTAAAAACAGCCTTCAAAAGAATTAGTTTAATTTTGCAGCCAGAATAGATATTGCTTTTGTCCCTTACAAATCTATTCTCTAACAAGACTCAGATTATGGCCGGTATTTATATTCATATTCCTTTTTGCAAACAAGCCTGCCATTATTGCGACTTCCACTTCTCCACTTCCCTCAGGAAAAAGCCGGAACTGGTGCAGGCTCTGCGCAAAGAACTCCAATTACGTTCTGGTGAAATACAGGAACCTGTGGAGACTATCTACCTCGGCGGCGGGACTCCTTCTCTACTCGATCCCTCAGAACTGGATGGACTTTTCAAAACCATCTACGAGTATTACAACATAACTCCCGATCCTGAAATTACCCTGGAAGCCAACCCTGATGACCTTTCCCCGGAAAAAATTAAAATGTTTGCAGCTTCCCCTGTGAACCGGCTGAGCATCGGAATCCAATCCTTCTTTGATACTGATTTAAAGTTGATGAACCGGGCCCACAATAGAGATGAAGCACTACAGAGCATTGGGGAAGCCAAACAGTATTTTGAAAATATATCCATAGACCTCATTTATGGTATTCCGGGAATGGATCTGGGCCGTTGGGAAGAAAACCTGGCACAGGCGCTGGCACTGGAGGTTCCTCATATTTCGAGTTATGCCTTAACGGTGGAACCCAGAACTGCCTTAAAGAAAATGATTGACAAAGGAAAGATAGCGCCGGTTGATGAAGAGCTTTCCAAAGTGCATTATGAGCGGATGGTAAAAGTTTTGGAGGCCGCCGGTTTTGTGAACTATGAATTTTCAAATTTTGGAAAAGCCGGATATTTTTCAAGAAATAATACCGCCTATTGGTTCGGAAAACCTTACCTCGGGATCGGTCCCTCAGCACACTCTTTTAATGGCAAAAACCGGCAATGGAATGTGTCAAACAACTCCCTGTATATCAAAGCCATTGACAAATCAGAACTTCCTTTGGAAACGGAGACCCTCACAACAACGGACCGCTACAACGAACTGGTGATGACCCGGCTGCGAACCCAGTGGGGAATTGATTTGAGGGAGGTGGCAGATGATCTGGGACCGACCTACCTAAGATACATTCTCCAGGAGGCAGAACCCTTGTTAAAGAAGGGCTTGCTGCTGCGCAAGGACAGGCATCTTCATGTCGCCCCAAAAGGGAAATTTCTCAGTGATGGAATTGCCGCTCAACTCTTCCGCATCGAAGATTAGGGCCCCAAAAATCCGGTATCACAGCAATAGGGTCATTTCAAATTAAGCTTACTTTCGTACCTTGTTCCACGCTTTAAATTCTGTTTTTCTATGAGAATGTCACTGGACATGAAAGGTCGGACTTTTTGGTTCGACACCTCAAAACCAAAGGATATTTCCATACCCCTTGAGGCCGGGGAAAATAATCCTTCGGCATGGTATCAGGACGCGCCAAGGATCGCTCCGGTGAGGGATGGAGATTTTATTGGTCAGGTCAGTCAGGGAAATTCCACGAATTTCAATAACATCTTTTTTAATCCCCACGCCCATGGAACCCACACCGAATGTGTGGGACATATTACCCGGAATTTCCACAGTGTAAATCAGCATTTAAAAGAATATTTCTTTTGGGCCCGTCTGATGACCCTCTGTCCTCAGGCCAGCGGCCCGGATCATGTGATTACCAAAGCACAGATTGCTGAACATACCTGCTCTCCCGGGACCAGAGCAGTGGTCATCCGCACCCTGCCCAATGGCCGGGAAAAATTAACAAAAAACTACTCCCACACCAACTGGCCTTATCTCTCAGAAGAAGCTGCAATTTACCTGAGGGAATGCGGGATAGAACATCTTTTAATAGATCTGCCTTCAGTGGATAAAGAGAAAGACCAGGGTAAACTTCTGGCTCATAAAGCCTTCTGGGATTATCCCCACGCCCCCCGGTATCATTCGACCATTACGGAGTTAATCTATGTACCTGATGATATCGAAGATGGAGAATATCTTTTGAACCTTCAGGTAGCACCCTTTGAGAACGACGCCAGTCCAAGCAGACCAGTTTTACTAAAACCTGAAATATGAACCTGAAAACCACCCTGAAGCTCGAAGAGCTTGCAGGTCTCGCACTTGCTGTTTACTTCTTCTCTCATCTGCCCTATTCCTGGGGCTTATTTGCACTGCTTTTTTTCCTTCCCGATCTGGGAATGCTGGGTTATCTCTTTGGATCCCGCACAGGAGCATTGACCTACAATATGTTTCATCACAAGGGAATCGCCATTTTGCTGGTTATAGTTGGTCTGCTTGGAGACCTCTTAGGACTCCAACTGGCCGGAACTATATTATTTGCTCATAGTTGTTTTGATCGTGCTCTGGGATACGGACTAAAAACCGAGCGCGGGTTCTCCTATACCCACCTGGGCAAAATCGGCCGAGCCAAAAACATGAGTTAAGCAGCAATTTTAACCTTCTTTTGAAGACTTCTCTCTATATTTGAGCAATGGATGTCGAAACCTGCAGAGCCTATTGCCTCCAAAAAAGAGGTGCCACTGAAAGTTTCCCTTTCGGTCCAGACACCCTTGTATTTAAAGTACAGGGAAAGATATTCGCTCTGATGGGGCTGGATTCCGTCCCCCATAGAATCAACCTAAAATGCGACCCGGAGAGAGCTCTGGATTTACGCCTTGAATATGAAGGTCTGATAGAAGGCGCCTATCACATGAACAAAAAGCATTGGAACAGCCTGCAATACCCATCCCTGCCGCCCGTCCTTGTACAGTCACTAATTGATCATTCCTATGATTTAGTGATACAAGGTCTGAGCCGCAAACAACAGCAGGAGTTGCAAAATCTATAACCTCCCTTTAATGAATCAACCTGAGCAGTTTTACCACTCGCAGATCAAAAAGTACCAGTCTCACTTAAAGATTGCCAGCAGAAAACTTGGTTTCTCAAGCCTGTTACGCCTCCTGGTGTTTTTGGCCATCGTAATCTCTATTTACAATTTCTGGGGGAACCTACAGCTACTGGTACCAATTGCTTTGGCTGGAGTTGTGCTTTTTGTGTTGCTTATTTCCAGACATACGGATTTGAAGTACGACCGCGATAAATACCGGGAGCTGATCCGGATTAACCATCTGGAGCTGCAGGTCCTCCGCGGAGATTTTCAGGAACTGCCCGAGGGAAAAGAGTTTGATACGCCACAGCACCCCTTCAGTCACGACATCGATCTTTATGGAAAAGGCTCCTTTTTCCAGTACCTCAACCGAAGTGCCCTTTCTCAGGGGCAGAAAAAACTGGCAGACCTAATAGGCTCTAACGACATAGAGAATATCCCCCAGAAACAAGAAAGCATTCGGGAACTAGCAGAAAAGGCGGACTGGCGGCAACAGTTTTCCGCCATTGCCGGTCTGATCAAAACTCAGTCCGATTCACAAGGAGTTCTGGCCTGGTTTCAAAAATACAAACCTTTTGTCCCAGCCCTGATGAAGTGGATTCCCTGGGTATTCAGTCTGATATCCCTGGTAGCCATCGCAGCGTTTTTTAGAGATATACTAACGGGCATGCAGCTGCTCGCATGGTTTCTTTTAGGGCTCGGTATAACCGGTATTTACCTCAAACGCATCAATCAGTTATCCTTGGGCGTAAGCCAGGTGCAGGAGACTTTTCATCAGTATCATCAGCTTTTAAGCCTGATAGAAAGCACCTCTTTCCATTCAGAGATTTTAAAAAATAAAAAAAGTCTCATCCGACAGGAAAAGCAGAAAAGTTCGGCCATTATAAAGCAATTCTCAAAAGCTATTGATGCCCTGGATCAGCGCAACAACATGATTTTCGGGGTACTTGGAAATGGATTTCTGCTGTGGGACCTGCGTCAGTCCCTGAAACTGGAGATCTGGATAAAAAATTACGGCCATAAGGTAAGGGACTGGTTTGAGGTTATTGAATTTATGGATGCCTACAATTCCCTCGGAAATTTTGCCTTTAACCACCCCTCCTATAGTTATCCAATTTTAGAGGAGCATACGCCGGTTTTCAAGGCTAAAAACCTGGCTCATCCTCTGTTGAACGCTGCAAATCGGGTGGCGAACGATATGGACATCGGCAGCGAACAATTCTTCATCATTACCGGAGCAAATATGGCAGGGAAAAGCACCTTTTTGCGAACCGTCTCCCTGGCCATCGTAATGGCCAATACCGGTCTGCCTGTGTGTGCAGAGAACGCCTTATACAGGCCCATCAAACTAATAACCAGTATGCGCACAACAGACTCCCTGACGGACGATGAGTCGTATTTCTTCTCTGAACTCAAGCGGTTGAAGTTCATAGTAGAGGCCATCCAAATGGAAACCTATTTCATTATCCTGGATGAAATTCTCAAAGGGACCAACAGCACGGATAAAGCTATCGGTTCCAGGAAATTTCTGGAAAAGCTGGTTAGCTCCCGATCAACCGGAATCATAGCAACGCACGATCTTAGTCTGTGCGAGGTGGCCACAGAACTCGATCAGGTAAAGAATTACTATTTTGATGCTGAAATCAGGAATGATGAACTCTTTTTTGATTATAGATTTAAAAAAGGCATTTGTCAAAATATGAATGCTTCCTTCCTGCTGAAAAAAATGCAGATAGTGGATTAAGTAGCTCCATACTTCGAGACAACTTTGGCTTGTACTCCTGCAGATTCTGAAAACCGTTAAGCAGAAGACAACACCAAAAGGAAACGCCACTGTGATGTGAAAACCCTATTTTAGCCAGCCAATACTACACCGGGAATAAAAAGTATGGATTCATTAACTCAAGTTGTATTAGGAGCTGCCGTTGGTCAGGCGGTGCTGGGAAGAAAAGTTGGTAACAAAGCTATGCTGTACGGGGCTATTGCAGGAACCATTCCAGACCTCGACACCTTTGTTGGGATGACCACGGATCTGGTAACCTCTATAGAAATCCACAGAGGGTTTAGTCACTCTATTGTCTTCTCAATTATAATGGCTCCCATTTTCGGATATCTCATTTCCTTATATGAAAAGAAGGCGACCTGGAAGGAATGGTCCCAGCTGATGTTCTGGGGACTGCTGACACATCCCATTTTGGATGCCTTCACCACCTGGGGCACACAACTGTTCTGGCCTTTGGAACATCGCCTGGAATTCAAAACCATCTTTGTCATTGACCCGCTCTATACGGTTCCTTTTTTGATCTTCCTGATTCTGGCCATGATGCGAAAGCGGGAGGATCCTACCAGGCAGAGGCTCAACAATATGGGGCTTATCATTAGCACAAGTTACCTGGCCCTGACGGTGGTGTTAAAGATCTACACTTTTGGCCAGTTCGAAAACAGTCTGGAGCGCCAGGGCATTCATTATCTGGAAATGGACACCAAACCAGCCCCTCTAAATACTATCCTTTGGACCGCCAATGTAGAAACTCCCGACGCATTTTTAATTGGGGACTACTCCTTGTTTGATAACGAGCTAGTCAGGTTTAAAAGCTACCCCAAAAACCACCACTACCTTGGCAATCTGATTCACGACCCTGAGGTACAACGACTGATAAAAATCACAAAGGGATGGTTTATCATCACTTCCCACAATGGAGAGCTTTACTTCAATGATTTGCGTTTTGGAAAAATAAACCCTTTTGATGAAGCTTCTAGCTTCACCTTCAGCTACCGGCTTGTGGTACAGGACGGAGTGGTTGTCAAAGTGGAGGAAGCTCAGAAGGACCCCCGGGATGCGCAGGCCATGCTCAGTGCCATGTGGAACCGGATAAAAGGAAGTTAGATCGCGGTTCGGCGGGTCTTGGTGCAACTTGTATATTTAAGGCTTCATTTATACTTTTTTGATATGCGTTTACTTTTATTCTTATTTTGTTTTCTGGTCCTAAGCTCCACATCCTGGGGACAAGACTCTCAAGCTCTTGATACCATTATTAAACAGTTAAACGAGTTTCAGGCATATGACCGGAATGAACATCCTCTGGGACTCTATACCGAAGAAGTATATTATAAAGAAGCGGAATTTGCCCAGGAACTCCTTCAGGACCTGGATCAGATTAATCGGCAAGACCTTTCTGAAACCGAGCAAATCACTGCGGAGCTGTTGAGGTTCCGACTGCAGGAAGACGTTGATTTCTACAGTTATGAAGCTTATCTGAACCCCTTGCTCTCTGACTATGGGTTTCACCTGAGTCTGCCGTATCACGTGGGCACACTGACCTCGAGAAAGGCTGTCGAAAATTACCTTGAGAAACTCCGGGCACTGCCACAGTTCGTGGACCAGCACCTGACGCTGTTGCGGGAAGGTCTGCAAAAAGGCATCACCCAGCCGCGGGTCATTTTCAATGGATATGAATCGACCTACAATGACCAGATCGTCGATGAACCTACCGAAAGTTATTATTATTCCCCTTTTCTGGCCTTGCCAGAGGTTTATTCAGCCTCTGAGAAAGATTCCATCCGGGAACTGGCCACTATTTTAATAGCAGAAAAGGTCATTCCACAATTCGTCAGGATTAAAAGCTTTTTCGAAACCGAATATTTCCCTCAGACACGCACAGCCATCGGCGTCTCGGAAATTCCCGGAGGCAAGGATTATTATCAAAACCGGTTGAACTACTACACCACCCTGGACCTGACGGCACAGGAAATACACCAGATCGGTTTACAAGAAGTAGAACGCATCAATAAGGAGATGAAAAAGATCATTACAGCCCTGGATTATGAAGGAGATTTTTCTGATTTCATTGATTTTTTGCGAACAGATGCGAAGTTTTACGCGCAGACTGAAGAAGAACTGCTGAAGGAAGCAAGAGACATCGCCAAAAGGATTGATGCACAGCTCCCTCGCTTCTTCCATAAATTACCACGCCGACCCTATGGTGTGGCACCCGTTCCGGAGGCAATCGCTCCAAAATACACAACCGGCCGCTATATAGGAGCGCGATCAGACACCCAACCCGGCTATTACTGGGTGAACACCTATGATCTTCCCAGCAGACCTTTGTATGTTTTACCAGCACTGACAGCTCATGAAGCAGTGCCGGGACATCACCTGCAGATTGAACGCAATGCGGAACTCAGTGAAGATTTCCCCTCTTTCCGCAAAAACTTCTATCTCTCCGCCTTTGGGGAAGGCTGGGGCCTATATGCCGAATTTCTGGCTGAGGAAATGGGAATCTACACCACCCCTTATGAACAATTCGGAAAATTCACCTACGAACAATGGCGGGCATGCCGTCTGGTGGTGGATACCGGAATTCATGCCATGGGTTGGTCGCGGGAAGAGGCCGTAGACTTCCTCAGATCTAATACAGCGCTTTCCTTACACGAGATTAATACTGAAATTGACCGGTATATCTCCTGGCCAGGTCAAGCAGTATCTTACAAAATAGGTGAAATTAAAATCCGGGAACTTCGGCAGCGTGCAGAAAAGTCACTGGGAGAATACTTTGATATCCGGGATTTCCATGAAGTTATTCTGAGTCAGGGAACCGTTACTTTAAAAATAATGGAAGACCGGGTGAATAACTGGATTAAGGAGCGAAAAGCAGAAATTGCTCAGCAGAAGAACGTTTGATGCGTCCTGACTACCTGGTCCCAATAATTAAATGGGTATCTTTGCCTTAAAATTTTCTTAAAATGGAATTGCAACAAGCATTAATTCAGCGAAGTAACTCCAGCTGCGAATTATGTGGCTCAAAGGATGGATTGCAGGTATATGAGGTTCATTCTGCTCCGGAAGGATATGAGTCGCATATCCTGGTTTGTGAAGCTTGTCATGAGCAAATTGAGGACCCGGAGAAAACAGACCCCAATCACTGGCGCTGTCTCAATGACAGTATGTGGAGTCAGACACCCGCTGTCCAGGTAATGGCCTGGAGAATGCTCGAGAGACTCAAGGACGAGGGATGGCCTCAGGATCTTCTCGATATGATGTATCTTGAAGACGAGGTAAGAACCTGGGCAAAAGCTGGTATCTCTGACCAGGATGAAGACTCCGTCATCCACAGGGATAGCAACGGAACCCAGTTGGAGAACGGGGATACGGTGGTTTTGATTAAAGACTTACCCGTAAAAGGAAGCAGTTTGGTGGCCAAACGCGGAACTGCAGTACGCAGAATCAGCCTGGTTCACGACAATCCCGAACATATTGAAGGAAGGGTGGATGGCCAGCAGATTGTGATCCTTACCAAGTTCGTGAAGAAATCCTAATAACCGGCCAACCGGCATAATTTCGGTTGGCCAGTATTATTTTATGATTTGGCCTCTTGTTTAAGCCTAGCGAAGTGCTTAAAAAACAGTGGTATGGTTTGAATTCCCTTAAGATAGTTCCAAATTCCAAAGTGCTCATTTGGGGAATGTATGGCATCGGTATCCAGTCCAAATCCCATCAGGATAGTCTTACTCTTCATGGTTTCTTCAAATAGAGACACAATAGGGATACTGCCACCGCTGCGCTGAGGGATCGGTGTTTTTCCAAAGGCTTCTTCATAAGCATCGTTAGCAGCCTGATACTCCAGTGTATCAATAGGCGTAACATAAGCTTGACCCCCATGATGCGCATTAACTTTAACCGTAACACTCTTTGGGGCTATACTCTCGAAATGTTTCTGGAAGAGCTCACTAATTTCCTTCCAATCCTGATTGGGTACAAGACGCATCGAAATTTTAGCATACGCCTTGGATGGAAGGACCGTCTTGGCACCTTCTCCGGTATAACCGCCCCAGATTCCATTGACATCCAAAGTTGGTCTGATAGCACCTCTTTCCAAAGTAGAATATCCGGCTTCTCCTTGCACATCTCCAATGGCTAATTTTCGCTTATAATCTTCCAGGTCAAAAGGAGCCTCCGCCATTTTGCTGCGCTCCTGCTCACTGAGTTCTTCTACCTTGTCGTAAAAACCGGGTATGGTAATTCGGTTGTTTTCATCCTGTAATGAGGCAATTAATTTGGACAGCACGTTGATCGGATTGGCAACAGCACCTCCATAAAGGCCACTGTGCAGATCCCTGTTTGGTCCTGTCACCTCTACCTCCATATAACTCAGTCCCCGAAGTCCTGTGGTAATGGAAGGCACGTCCCGGGAAATCATACTGGTATCACTAATTAAAATCACATCGTTGGAAACCACATTTGCATGGCGCTCTAAAAACCAACCCAGATTCACGCTTCCTACCTCCTCTTCCCCTTCGATCATAAACTTGATGTTACAGGGTAACTGGTCATTTTTGGTCATGAATTCCAGCGCCTTTACGTGCATATACATCTGCCCTTTATCGTCAGATGATCCCCGTGCAAAAATGGCTCCTTCAGGATGTAATTCCGTGGTTTTAATTACAGGCTCAAAGGGAGGTTTTTCCCATAAATCAATGGGATCGGGTGGTTGTACATCGTAATGTCCATAGATCAGGACTGTTGGAAGATTTTTATCAATAATCTTTTCCCCGAACACCACGGGATTTCCTGGAGTTTCATATAACTCCACCGTATCACAACCCGCCTCCTTGAGACGCTCTCTAACTACTTCCGCAGCTCTCTTCACGTCTTGTTTATAAGAGGAATCGGCACTAATTGACGGGATTTTCAGCAGGTCGATGAGTTCTTCAATAAAGCGGTCTTTGTTCTGATTTATATAGGTCTTAATGTCTTGCATGCATAGCTTTTTGATGAATCGTAAAGGTAAGAAAAAAATGAAGATTTTTTTTCTTGAGCTATTTGTCAATACAAATGTTTGTGTATATTTGCACCCGCAATCATTACTGAGAGCGTTATCCAAGCGGGCGTGGTGGAACTGGTAGACACGCTAGACTTAGGATCTAGTGCCGCAAGGTGTGGGAGTTCGACTCTCCCCGCCCGCACAGCAAAGGAAAAGCCGACTTTTACGAGTCGGCTTTCTTGTTTTAGGTAAAAGATAGGTACAACAACCATCGATTACCTTTCTCCTTTTATTTTTGATATCAGTCTATTTTCTCCTTAGCTATGTCAACACCAACTTTGCAACAAAATGTTTGCGTTTACTTATCTTGAGAATCATGGCTTCAAATGCATCCCCATCGTTTAAACTGGCTTTAAAATCTTTTATAGCGCCAATATAACTTCCAGGGTAATATGCTCTTGTTGCTGGTAATACAGCTTTATACCTATCCTTTACAAAAAACTCTTTTTCTCCGGATTCACTTATTTTAACGGTTATCCTTTGTAGCGTCCCGACAACCGGTTCCAATTCACCAGTCGACCATTCCTTTTGTAAGTCCAGGCTTCCAAAAATCAACTTGCCCTCTTTGGTTTGTCCATGGAAAAAGGTGCTAATGATACCTCCTTCCAGAGCCTGTTCGTATTCTCCAATGTCCCAAAAAGCGGATTTATGAATCAGTCCTAAAAAGCTTCCATATTTCCAATTGAAATGAAACCCCGCATCCACAAACAGTCCATATTTTGCTTTACGGATAATAACAACCTGATATTCTTCATACACAGTGAGCTCTTTTGGTTTAAATATGTGATCCTTTGCACTAATTTTTATCTGAAAAGGTTTCTCAGTAGAGATATGAGTGACCTTTCCAAAAAACCGTAACCCTATCATATGTTCGGAAACAGCTTGCCATTCCTGCACAGATTTATATTGCCAGGGCATATCCCGGTATGCTATCTTAGCATACATACCGCCTATTTTTACAACATATCCTGAAGTTTTAGTTGATTGTATAACAAACGGTATAGCAATCTTTTTCCCTTGTACCTCCTTTAAGTTGTCAAGCAGTTTGTATAAATAGGCATCGTTTTCGGTTAACTGGAATACCTTGCTTATTTTATCCTTTATTTCTCTCCATACATCATTCATCCTACTTATTTAAAAGGGATTGGGGATTTTTATTTTACCATACCGTGTGCTCAAAATCGGTATGGTCATCATTAATTTCCAATCCGTAATCTCACATTTCAGTCTTGTTGCTTTTTTTTAGGGTAGCTTGAATATCTTTTTATTCTGAAGTGCAAAAAATTACTCGTTCTAAAAGTTTGAGTCGTTTTCTAAAAGCACGTTTTTTTGTCTACGCCTAAACGTCCATATTTATGATTAGCTATAATTTCTTCTACGCGGGCATCTGCAATGTCAAAAAAGATTTTGTCAGAATTCAAAAACAGAATTTCCGTTTTTATCTGAGCGGCAAAAAAATCCTTCCTTTCTGCCTGTAATTCTAGAAGAAATCTATTGGTTTCTGCTAATTTGACAAGCAGAAGATTATTTAAGCGGGCAGCCTTCGAATGAGATCTTTTTACAACGTTTTTTGCCTCATTTCAGTAAAAGCGTCATAGATGTACTGGAATTCATAGATAACTATTCCTTTCCCCATTAAAGATAATCATTTGTGGCACAATATAGGCACAACAAACCTTATTATTCCTTCTGTTTCAATGCCATTGTGTAAAATCAAAATAGCTGTAAAGTGCT
>JAJUIC010000040.1 GCA_029265595.1 Flavobacteriaceae bacterium | reverse complement strand
GTGGAAATTGATGTACTGGCCAATGACCGGATTCCTTCTCGAGATACAGAAGTGCCCATCACTATAGAAGAACAACCTCAAAACGGGTCGGTCATCGTGGAGAACGGAAAAATAAGGTATAAACCCAACCCCGGATTTGGAGGGAATGACATTTTCCGGTACCGCATTTACAGTCATTTTTTAAACTCCTATCATACCGCCTACGTACGCGTTGAAGTAATTCCCGGAAAAGTAATGATCAATCCGGCGATTCCAGTGCGATTTTAGGAAGCACTTTACGAGGATCATCCATTTTGATTCCGGAGCCCAGAAAGCTCCTTAATTTTTGGGTCCTTGAAAATCCCAGTCAATTATTTTTTGTAATCTTGCCTTAATGCGCTGGCTCCATACCCGGGTTAGCTTCAATTAAAAAACCTAAACACCTATCCCTATGAAAGTCGCATCTTCAGCACTCGGTAATTTGCATAGCCTCTCCCGCCTTTTTTGGGTACTGCTGGTATCCCTCATGATTCCTCTTGCAGGCTTAGCTTCCTCTGAAAGGGATGCAGGGCGAACCCTCGACCCTCTACTGGAGTCAGAGGCTCAACTTACAGACGTTTTAGAGGCAAAACTATCCCAACCCTCGGAGGACCGAGTTTTACGCATATTGGCCATTGGAAATAGTTTTTCCGAAGACGCCATCGAAAACTACCTTCATGAACTCGCTGCAGAGGCTGGAATAAAAATGATTATAGGAAATATGTACATCGGCGGTGCTTCTTTGGACCTTCACTGGAGAAATGCACAGGAAAATGCCAATGCATATGAGTACCGTAAAATATCGCTCGACGGTGAAAAAACCCGTACTTCCAATACGTCTATTGCCACTGCCTTAAAAGATGAACCATGGGACTACATCAGTCTGCAACAGGTAAGTGGTCATTCTGGCCAATTGGAGACTTTCGAGAAGACTTTACCGCAACTCCTTGCCTATGTAAAAGATCAGAATCCGAACCCTGAAACCGAATATATTTTGCACCAAACCTGGGCTTACGCAACCACCTCAACCCATACCAACTTCCCCAATTACGACAGAGACCAAAATCTGATGTACAGTTCAATTGTAAAGGCGGTGAGCAAAGCACAGCAGCTGACAGGTATGGAGCATATGGTCCCTGCCGGTACGGCTATTCAGAATGGACGATCCGTTCTTGGGGAACAATTCACGCGTGATGGTTATCACCTGTCTCTTGAACTTGGCCGTTACACCGCTGCCTGCACCTGGTTCGAATACCTCACCGGAAAGACGGTGGTGGGTCTAAAATTTGCTCCAAAGGGACTTTCACAACAAGAGATCGAAGTCGCTCAGGAAGCTGCTCATGCAGCCGTAAAGCATCCCAACAAAGTAACTCTCTAATTTTATGGGCCAGCCTTACAAAGTTAAATTTATTTTAAAACGACCTTTTCCGGGTACTAATTTTCGTACATTTCTTCTGTCAATACACAAGCATATCTTCTGAAACGCTCTTATATTGGAATCAGATAGCGTTGAGTGTTACTGTTGGATTCCGATAAATTTCCTCCCCGGTTTTACATTTTTTCCGGGGAGGTTTTGTTATATTATCTTCCTAAACTCCTGAAGATATGAGAAGTACCCCAGCAATCCTTATAATTTTTCTGTGCAGCCTGCTTGCTTGCAAATCCGAACGGAAAAAACCGGAAGAGATTGAAGCCAAAAGACCCAATATTGTTTTCATAATGGCTGACGATCATGCTGCTCAAGCCATCAGTGCCTATGGGCATCCTGTTAGCCAGCTGGCTCCCACTCCTCACATCGATCGGATTGCTCGCAATGGTGCCCTTTTTCACCACAATTACTGTACAAACTCTATTTGCGGACCAAGTCGGGCAGTCATACTTACCGGAAAGCACAGCCATATGAACGGGTTTCGGATGAATGGTGAAACCTTTGACGGGTCGCAGCTGACCCTTCCTAAATTCCTTCAGGAAGCCGGTTATAAAACCGCTCTTTTCGGCAAATGGCATTTACACGGGCAACCCCAGGGTTTTGACCAGTGGAAAATTCTTTTGGACCAGGGAAATTATTACAATCCTGACTTTATTACAGAAACCGATACCAGCAGGGTCATGGGTTATGCCACGGATCTGGTAACGAAAATGAGTCTGGAATGGCTGGAGCAGCAGGCCGATCAGGAGCAACCTTTTTTACTAATGGTCCAACACAAAGCTCCCCATAGAAACTGGATGCCGGCTCTCAGGCACCTGAACCTCTATGATTCTATAGACTTCCCCTTACCAGAAACCTACTTTACGGACCATCCAAACCAGGTGGCTGCTCAGGAGCAATTGCAGACGATATACCGTGATATGTACGAAGGTCATGATTTAAAAATGACCGTGGCACTCGGGAGTGATTCCCTCCGACACGATCCGTGGCCTGCCGATTTTGGACGCATGACGCCCGAGCAGAGACAGCAGTGGGATTCGGCCTATAGGGGAAAGAACGATGCTTTTCACCGGGCTAACCTCTCGGGTCAGGCTCTGGCCAGATGGAAAGGTCAGCGTTATCTTCAAGATTATCTTGCAACGGTAGCCTCTGTGGATGAAGGCGTGGGGAAAATCCTGGATTTTCTGGAGGAAAAGGGGTTAAACGAAAACACCATTGTAGTATACACTACCGATCAGGGCTTTTATCTGGGGGAACGAGGATTCTTTGATAAGCGCTTTATGTATGAGGAGTCTATGATCATGCCTTTGGTCATCCAGTATCCGGGGGAAATAGAGCCGGGTACAGAAATCCATGCTCTCACCCAAAATCTGGACTTCCTACCGACCTTCCTGGATTATGCAGGCATTCAAAAGCCTCGGGATGTCCAGGGAGAATCTTTTCGGCCTTTGCTAAACAACCAGCTGAGCGAGGATGATTTCCGCGGGGCTATTTACTATCACTACTATGACTTTCCGGCTTTTCATATGGTTATGAAGCACTACGGAATAAGAACACAGCGGTACAAGCTTATGCATTTTTATGATGATATAGATGTATGGGAACTGTATGACCTGGAGGAGGATCCTCAGGAATTGAACAATGTTTATGACCACCCGTCTTATGCAGATGTCCAGAACCAGTTACACCAACAACTGGATTCCTTACAAGATTATTACCAGGTGACCGAGGATGAATTTTACCAGGCCTCTGAAGAAAGCGTGCAACAGGCCTACAGAAATTTTGAACGACTCGCCGGTCAGCAGTAACTTTTTCCACCTTGAAAAAGATGTTCTCCCTAAGATTGGTTGTTCTCAAAACAGGGAAAAAAAAGAGGGGCACGGGGCCCCTCATCTAATAAACCTTAAATATTGATACTAAATTAATGTACAATGATAGGATCTGGAGTTCCATCGGGGTCATTAATGGCTACCCCGTCCGTAGAAGGCTCTCCAAGTAGAAGCACTCCGGCAGCATGAGGAGCGGCCATAGAGGTTCCACTAGCACTGGCATAGGCACCTCCTTTATAAGTTGAAATTATTGCCACACCAGGAGCTGCGAAGTCTATTGGCGGATTCCCGAAGTTGGAGAAAGCTGCCCAATGGTCGTTCTCGTCTACCGCAGAAATCGTGTACACATTGTCACCGTTAACCCGACTTGGAGAAGACAAATTAGCATCCATGGCATCATTTCCGGAAGCCAATACCATTTTTATTCCTTTAGCTGCAACAGCCAAAACTGCATCATCAAGGGCCTGAGAAGTAGGTCCACCAAGGCTCAGATTCGCTACATCCCCTGCAGAGCCATTAGCGCCCACATGATCAAGAGCAGCGATCAGGCCTGAATACGAACCGTTCCCACGGGCATCAAGAACCTTTACAGGAATCACAGTAGCACCGGGGGCTACACCTATGACCCCAAAGTCGTTGTTTTTGGCAGCTATAGTTCCAGCTACGTGAGTACCATGTCCATTAAGATCATCTAAGCTACGGGATTCTCTTCCCCGGGTGAAGGCATTGAAACCTCTTGAAGCATCCACATTCAGGTCCGGATGATCCAAATCAATACCAGAGTCAAGAACCCAGGCAACATTGCTTCCTGTGTAATCACTCACGCCATTCACCCTGGTCACTCCGTATGGAATGATTTGAGCTGGTCCTTCATTATCATCATCGTCATCATCTCCGTCACCGGGATCTCCTGGATCACCTGGGTCTCCTGGGTCCCCAGGATCACCTGGATCACCGGGATCACCTGGATCACCAGGACAGGGATCATTTGGACGCAATCCGCATGGAGGTGCCAGGGCAATAATATGATCCTGTTCGATATACGCAATATCCTTGTGGCCCTGTAGTTTGCGCAACGCACTGGGAGACAAACGTACGGCTGCCCCGGAAACCGTCGAGGAATAAATCTGTAATATTTCCACATCCTGTTCCTGCTCTTGTGCAAACAGTTTTTTGGTTCTGGATTCTACCGAAAGTTGAGTGGCCATGGAATTGGCTTTAGCCTCTTTGTCTTTAAAAACAATAATATATTGTCCTTCAATAGGTTCTGAATAACCTGATAGTGCCTCTTCAGGGTCTTGTTGATTCTCAAGAATCCCCCTGGGGGTCTCCTCTGTGGAACATGAACTCACTACCAGCGCAACTCCCAGCAGCAGTCCAAAAATTCGTGTAGTTAAAGAAAATTTCATAAAACTTGTTTTTGGTTATGTTAATTGATTCTTTAGGTGAATCTACTTCATTAGCTTAGAAACCACAAACCTTTAAGAGCGACAGAGACAACTTTAATTAACAATTAACCTCTTCTGATATCAATTACAGAATATAAAAGCTGTGAAGAATTGGCTTAAAAAGAAGGCACATCAGGGTTTTGAATAAATAAGAAACGCTAAACTTCACTTGAAAAAACCAAATGAAATGCTAAAATTTTAGGAGTACCTCCTCATGGATAGTCTTAGAGCTCTCGACTTCTGAGAGTTTATCGGGAGGATGGGGACGGATGCAGGTTTAGGACCGGGTTCAAAAGAGAACCCTGTAAAGGATTCCGGCTCCTATAGAAAAAAGTAATGTCATGAAAAGCGGGCTTCCTGAAAAAACGTTCTTCGAAAAAGGATGGGCTGACACGAATCTCAATTCAGGAGTCAGCATCAAATAAAGCCTGCTCTCTTTCAAAACACACCTGCAACAGTCTCATTTTCTGCAGTTCCAATAATCCTTCGTATACCTCCAATATCCCCTTCTCCGGATTCACCTGTTCTAAGGTGTTGAAGCCCTCTTCACGTTTTCTGATGGCCGTTAACCATTCCTCGCTCTGATGCAAGGTTTTGTAATCAGCCCAGGAGCTTTGGTGTGCGGGACCGGGATTAACTTTTTTCCTGATTTTACGAAACAGCCGCACCCCCAGCAGGGCTGGTCTGTTGATATAGTGGGGGAAATATGGAAATCGGCCGTCACCGTGGAGGAGCCATTTGCTGTCGCGAAGCAAGGGCTGGGCCATGCTATGAAACAGGCGACGGTTGAGCTTCCAGGCCTGGGGCACTGCCGCGCTTATCTTCACCACCTCTTTGGCGGTAAAGGGCTCATAGGTCCGGAAGAGTCGGCGGTTTCCATGAAGGTTGCTGATATTGGAGTTCATCGAGATCGGCCAGAGCTCGAACCATTCCTCTGCCGATTCGCTGCGAAACTGCTTGACCAATTCCAGGTGCTCCCTTCGACGCCGATTCAGCTCCTGCAGCACCTCCTTTGTAAATAGTCCACTCTGCACCGGGGTCCGTTTGGTATGGTGGACATCTTTTTGTTCAGGTAAAAGGGAATGAGGATGCCGGGGTTTCTTTACCATATGGGAACCCTTTAGAAAAGCATCAGACATTAGACCTCCGAAAACCGCGGGATATTCCTGTAGCCCGGCACTCTTGTGAAATCCATAGGTATGTACATTCGTGTAACTGGAGCCGCTGCCCACCAGAGGAGCAGCAACTGGAAGAATCTCCAGATACATGGTTCTGCTTCGCGCCATTAAATTAAATTCGAGCCCATAGATTTCCGCCGCCTTGCGAGCAATCCTCCCCTCCCGGTTTCTGTGGTCGAGAAATATGAAGGCGTCACGCTTCAAATGCCTGGGAAGGAGCGCCGCCACGACGCGGGAATCTTCCCCTCCACTTATGAACTGTGCGCAATGATCCATGCCCTCTGTCACCGCCAACACATAGTTTTGCAGTGCCTCTCTCAGCTCTCTTCCCGCCTTAGCGCGGGAAGCATAAGTGACGGTCTCCACAGGCTGCCAATACGGCTCCGAGTCCAGAATGTTCTTTCCAGATCCCTTCTTAGGATTTCCGCTGGAATCCTCCTCTTTCTGTCCCGCTTTTTCCAACTGTGAAGAAAAATATACACTGGCGGGGAACAACTGTCGCAGGCTCTTATAGCGGGTATAGGGAAAGGTCACCGCACCGAAGAGTACAAAATCCACCTCAGATACAGTATCTATAACTGATTCCTGCCCAGCGGCCCTGGCCAGCGAATCCGTATGTGTACCCAATAGCAGCTCTTCCCCCTCCTGATAAGCATAAACGGGAATGAACGATAAAAGGTCGGTCACGCAGGTCACCTGCCGGTCTTTCTTATCGATTACCAGGAAAACGAAAGGGCCGCTCAGATCCTCATCCCACTGAATCTTTCCCAGCTTCCAGCGCTCAAAAATGGCGCGAGTGCCTGCAGAGGAGTCTTTTTCGGTCAAGAAACGATTTGATTGAAAACAGAGCAGTGGTCCTCCAATAACCACAGAAATGTGCTGCTCATCTTCATAGACTCCAAAGCCTCCATAGAAATTTCTGCTCACAGCGAGACTGCCCCAGCTACCATGGAATTCCTTTATCTCTGGCGCATCTTCTTGATAGATGTTCCTAATGGCCTGTGAAAGGCGTGTCTTGTCTGTAGAACTTTTGGAAAAAAGAAAATCGCTCATCCTTGTGGCTTCGTGTAAAAGTTAATTTCTCAAGGAATTAAAGATAAGAAAAACTTACACTGGTTGTTTAAATGATGGAACATGAACTTCTGGACCACGGGATTTTCTCCATAATGATTCATGTGGCAGACATTCCTACAATTGTCAAAGAAAAAATTTGGTCAGGTCAAAAAAATTATTAATTTAGTCACATCGAATCGTGGGAAAAAGACGATTCCTCCCCCCTTGCTGAACCCTCTATAAGTTCAGGTATTAACTATAAATGATGATACATGCGAGACCATTACGCAAATTCGGAGGTATTCACCCACATTAACCACTTTCATTTTTTAAATTACATTCTTCCCTGGGCGGATCATCGCTCGCGGGAAGCTGACCCTGCGTTACACGGACTGGCGGTAAGTATCCTTCAGACTCTCATGAATAAACCAAAAGAGTTCCTGGTTCAAAGGGTGGATATGGAGCAGGTAGAGCGAGGATTAATAGTCATTATCAACCAGCGGGAAGTTTTAGTTGTTCCCAATCAGTCCCCCGAAATACCGGATCCACGGGCGGTAACACGATTGGTCAAACTGGTTCAGAAACGCCACCCAAATAAAAAGTTGATTCTCACCTTCCTTTCTTCCACGCCATCGGAAGGCAGGTTCACCCATTTAAAGGCACAATTGGTCCACCTGCTTAAGCTTTACCGCAATACCACTCCCGACCATCAACAACATCAGATTGTAAACGAATACCATGACCACCTGAGCCATCGCCTGGCAGAAATGGTGCGTCAATCGGTTTCCTCCCGGACTTAGTGGTGCAGCCAGTACTGCCACAGAGAACATACTGCGATGAGCAGTGTGGTGAATTGCCATTTAGACGGTAAGAACTTCCACGTTGTTCTTCTCCAGCATACGCACGGTATCCTCATCTATTTCTGTATCGGTAATAATTTTATGGATCTTATCAAAGCCTTCAATAAAAGCCAGCCCGCTCTTGCTAAACTTAGACGAATCAGCAACCACAATAACTTCTTCTGCTATATCGATCATGATCTGGTTTAGATAAGCCTCTTCCATATGATGGGTAAACACCCCTACATTGGCTTTGATTCCATCTATACCGAGAAAAAGTTTTTTACAATATAACTGCCGGAAGTTTCTTTCCGCCATTGGACCTATCATAGACATCGAGAATTCCCGCACAAATCCTCCAGGCACATACAATTGAATATGCTGATACTGGACCAGATTATTGATAATATCAAGCGCATTGCTAATTACGGTCAGTTTTTTAAACTGACCCAGATTATTGGCAATCTCCTGGGTAGTCGTTCCCGAATCCAGAATGATCGAATCTTCTTCCTCTATTAAACTCACAGCCCGTTTTCCAATTCTGCGTTTTGCTTCCGCATTTAAACTTTTCTTCTCGGAAACCGGCAAAGCGGTATTACTGGTTTTGAAGGCGCCCCCATGGGCCCGAATGAGCAACCCATTCTTCTCTAATTTATCCAGATCATTTCGAATGGTGACTTCACTGACCCCCATTTTTTTACTTAGGTCATTGACATTTACCTGCCCTCTTTCATCGAGGAGTCTTAGAATGTTAGACCGGCGTTCTGCTGCTTTCCTCATAGTTGGTTGATTACTTTACGAAATTAGGAATTTTTAACAAGTATACGCATTCTATCAGAACTTGTTTTTAGTTACAAAAAACGAAGGCTTGCCAAAGGACAAGCCGTTCGAAACACACCATAATAAACTACCGGATTCCAGGAAAATTAGTCCATAAGGACATTGGTGGTACCTGCACCTTCCAAACTCAGGTTTACGGGTGCATTTTCTTTCCAGGCACCATTGGTAAAGTCAGGAATATCAACAGATTGAGCTCTGTTAGCGACAGAAATTTCTGAAAGGGGTGCAACCGCGCTCCACAGCGCAGCATCATACACATCCTGATCCAGAGGCAAACCATTTCTCAGACAGTCAATCAACCTCCAGTCCATGATAAAGTCCATCCCTCCGTGGCCTCCAATTTGCTTGGCCAGGTCTCCCACCTTCTTCACAATTTCTGGAGTGTACTTCTCCTCTACTTCTTTCATTTCTTCCTCGCTGAGCCAGCTGTGCCCTTTGGCAATTTTGGCAGGAGTAGGCCATTTTTGTGCGAATGCCTTGGTACCACTGACCATATGGATTCGGGAATAAGGTCTGGGAGAAGTCACATCATGCTGAATCATCATGCTGCGACCATTTTTTGTCTTAATAACCGTGGTATTCATATTGCCGCGATAGGAGTTGCTCACATACGGATCAAAGAAATCATCCTGAGATGCTAATTCCCTTGCGCGGTCTGCCATCATAAAGTCATTACTCTGTAATGAGGTCAGGTAATCCAGCTGATCTCCCCTGTTGACATTCATTATCTGGCAAATTGGCCCTAATCCGTGGGTATTGTACAAGCTCCCGTTTCGGTCCCGATTTTCCTTCAGGCGCCACATTCCCTGATACCCATTCTTATCGAAATTCAATCCGAGCAGATCATGAATATAAGCGCCTTCTCCGTGAATAATCTCACCGAAATAACCTTGTTGTGCCATACTCAGGGTGAGCAGCTCGAAGAAGTCGTAACAACAGTTTTCCAGCATCATGCAATGCTTACGGGTTCGTTCAGAGGTTTCTACCAGTTCCCAGCATTCATCGATGGTCTTGGCTGCAGGCACTTCTACTGCAGCATGACTTCCATTTTCCATGGCATAAACAGCCTGAGGAGTGTGAAGATCCCAGGGGGTGGCAATATATACCAGATCCAGATCCTCCTTATCAATCATTTCCTTCCAGGAATCTTCCCGGCCGAAATAAGTTTTAGGCGAATGTATGCTACCTTCCAGCCGCTCTTCTACCTTCCGTACCGATTCTTCCCGGAGATCGCAGAGTGCTACAATTTCAACTCCTTCAATTTTACTCATCCGGTACACAGCTCCGGGGCCTCGCATTCCCAGGCCGATAAAGCCAACTCGTACAGTATCTAATTTTGGTGCCGCATAACCCGACATATTAAATCGTTGTTGCCTGTTGCCGGGAATAGCCGGTGCCAAAGTTGCAGTAGTGGAGCAACTACTCAGAGCCTGTCCGCTCATGAGGGCTAATCCTCCTAAACCGGATAATCTTAGAAAATCTCTTCTGTTGTTTTTCATGTTTATGGGTATTAATAGGGTTGCGTATTGAACTAAAACAGAGGCAACCGGTCAAACGTTATTTACTAAACTGGTATAACTTTTTTGCGTTGGTGTAAAAGATTTTTTCCACTACCTCCCTGGGCAAATTAAGCCCTTTGAACGATCCTTTAAATTCGGGAGCCGACATCACCTGATCTGTGGCAAAAAATTGGAAATGGAATTGCCACAGGTGCTCCAGACGTCGTGCGATTTCTCCGGCCTCCACACTTCCATCATCAATCACATCTGTCCCATAAATAATCCTATCCTGGTATCGGATACAGAAATCACGAACCCCCTGCCAGTTATCCATGGCCTGCAGCTGCAAGTGACAAACTCGTTCAGCCAGGTCCGTATGGGTATTGGGGTACTCCTCCAGGCGTCTGGCCACTTCTGCGATACTCCATTCCATACTGAAAAGGTGCAGGCCAACATACCGAAGCTGCGGAAATTTTTTCATCATATTGTCTCTGGCATTCATTTGATCTTCATAGGAAGGGAACTCCCTGTGCAGATACATGTGATACTCCGGATGACTGCGGAAATAATCGCGATCCGAATCCACCGTCATTTCCTCCAGCGGCAGCCAGCAGTTCCTGGGTTCTCCCTGATGACCAATCAACAAGATATCGTTTTCGACCAGGTACTGAAAGATCGGTTCAAATACGGGATCATCAATCATTACCCAATTCCCGTTCTTGTCTTTGTAATCGAAACCCAGATCCTTCCAAATTTTTACGCCAACCGCACCATTGGCAAGCCCACGTTCCAATTGCTGAATGGCTCTTTTGGCAAACCCCGGTTTGCCCCATTCCTTGAAATCAAAACTAGTGATGTACTGAAGTCTTCCAGGATATTTTTTCTGCAGTTGATGGATGACGGCTTCCTGCTCTTCTATAGAAATAAAAAAAGGAATGTTCGTATTGATCGAGAGCAGCGAAACATCGTGTTTCACTGCCATTTCCATTTTTTGCTCCGATAGGGTATTGAAGTGAACGTGTGCGTCTATGAATTTGGGTAACATCACTTGTTGTTTTTAATTATTTCCAATTTTCCTTTGACCAGCTCCGTAATCTGAGAAGTGGCTTGAGGAAACACCTTTCGCAGATCGATTTCCTCATTGTCCCGAAGCAGTTTTTGGAGAGTACCCATAAAGATATTTTTAATCTCAGTGGCCAGATTCACCTTGCAGATACCTCTACTGATTGCTTCCTGTAATTGTGCAGCTGGCACTCCTGAGCCCCCGTGTAGCACCAGGGTAGCCGGTGTAACCGCGGCAATTTCTGATAGCAAATCCAGTTGCAGCTTTGGTTCTTCTTTATAAAAGCCATGAGCAGTTCCCACTGCTACAGCAAGTGCATCTACTCCTGTTTCCTCCACAAATCTCCTGGCCTCCTGTGGCTGAGTGAATCCCTGTTGCTCATGCGATTGGCCCAGTTTAGCCACGTAGCCCAGCTCTGCTTCTACATGCGCCTTATAAGATTCAGCCCGCCTGACTACCTCCTTTGTTATTTTCACATTTTCCTCAAATGGAAGTTCACTTCCGTCAATCATCACAGAATCAAAACCAGCATCCAGACAAGCTTGGGCCAGTTCAACCGAGGACCCGTGATCCAGGTGGATCCAACCTTCCACGCCAAATTCCTTTAGACCCGTACGTCCCAGGGCAACTGCGGTTTCAAGGCCCATGTAATCAATGGAACTTTGGGTGAGTTGAAGAATTAGAGGTTCTTGAAGCGCTGCCGCAGCTTTTAAAACTCCGTGAAGCGTTTCAACATTATAGAAGTTGGTGGCCAGTAAGCCTCTTCGCTGCTGGGTAAATTCCTGTAATTTATTTTTTAACTGCATGTGGTGGTGTTCAGTGGTTTATTATAATTTGCCGAGGCGAATTTGTTCTTTTTTCAACTGGATTTCTGCGGCCGAGGAAAAGGCACCTGTTCCCCCCGGAGCCGTGGTGCTGAGGGATCCAATCAGGTTCGCATTTTCCAGGCATTCTCCTAGACTGGCTTGCTGAAGGTATTTCTCAATAAAACCCGCGTTGAAGGAATCTCCTGCTCCTATGGCGTCCGCAAAATGGTCATTTAAAAACGGGGGAGCATCGATCACAGTGTCCCCCTGAATGACGCGGCCTCCTTTATTTCCTCTTTTCAATGCTAATATATTAATGTAAGGCCGCAAATGCTCAATGGCCTGGTCAATGTCATCCATTGCGGTCAGAGCTTTCAGTTCTGCTTCATTCGGCAGAAAAATATCGACCAGTGGCAGACAGGTCTTATAATCAAAATCCCATTTCTCCTGCGGGTCCCACTGCATATCCAGGGAAGTGGTGAGTCCTGCAGCTTTGGCTCTTCTAAAAATTTCCACTACAGAATTGCGAATGCCCTTCTGAAGGAAAAAATTGGATAAATGCAGGTGATCATATTCCCCAATGCGATCCCAAGGAATTCGGTCCGGGGTCAACAGATCCATAGCCCCACAATAGGTCACATTGGCACGATCCTGCTCGTAATTCATAACGACCGTAATTCCCGTTTTGGCTTCAGCCGTCTGCTGGATAAGGGTGGTATTGACCTTTCTGCTTTGGAGCTCCTGAATAATAAATCTGCCAAAGTCGTCCGTCCCGAGCATTCCACAAAAGGAGGTGTGGATACCCAAAGAAGCACAATTCGAGGCCATAATAGCCGAGGAGCTTCCCAGGGTAAAGTTCATTTCATCCGCAGTTATTTCCGTTCCGATACTGGGAAAGCCCTGAATATCATTAAGAATAAGATCGATATTCAGCTCTCCCAGCACCAGTAATTTTCTGGTTGAAGATTCTGATGGTGATTGTTGGTTCATTAATTCTGTCGTTTATATTTCATCAGATAATTTCGCGAAATTCGACCTGCGGCAAAAGCTCCTGTACATCGGTGTTGCGTAGCATTCCCAAATCTTCAATCAGGCAATTGGCGGCTCCACACGCCACTCCGTATGCCGCAATTTCTCTAATAGTAGTCTCCCGCTGGGTCAGCGCATAGGCGATTCCGGCTGTGAGACAGTCCCCACTTCCTACCGTACTTACCACATGAGGAATTTCCACTTTTGCATGAATGACTTCCTGGTTATAATAAAGCTCCAAACCTTCCGCCCCTTTTGTCAGCGCGACCAGGTCGACCTTTCCGTCCAGTTTTTCAAGCAAATCTTTAAGATCGGAACTGCCACAAAACTTTTCCGCTTCCGCTTGATTCACATGCAATCCAAAGCACCCCGTTTTCATGGCCTCCTCTAACTGCTTTCCACTGCTATCCAAAATAACTTTTTTGTTCCGCTCAGCGGCCATATCAAGCAGTTGTCGATAAGCATCGTCCGGAGCATTTTTGGGCCAGGATCCAGACATACAAATAAAGTCAGCTTCATTCATACGCCTCTTAAAATCGTTCAAAAAAAGACTCCAATCCTCCTGAGAAAGTTCCGGTCC